>NZ_CALEFV010000150.1 GCF_937877005.1 uncultured Fibrobacter sp.
CCACAAGTACTGCAAACTGGTGCGGGTCCTGAATCTTGTAGATGCTTGCGAAAATGAACATGCCACCGATGCCAAGGCGGAAAAGTGTTTCCAATGCGCGGATGGCAAAGTCCTTTTGCAGGCGATAAGCCGGTACGCAGATTCCTGTTGCAATGACGATGGCGGCGAGTCCTACTTGAATATTGTAGCGGTATGCCTTGGGCCAAATGTCAATGAGCCAGTCCTGGTCGGTGAAGGTCAGGTACGATTCCGGGAACGAAATTTCGGCAACACCGATAGCTACCAGAATCGAGGCTACAACGAGCAGTACTGCAGAGATAATCGTCTTCTTCATTACAGCACCTCGTCCGGCTTTTCAAGGATTTCTTGGCTTCCGATCCATTCGACGGACTTGGCGTCATCGACGCGGATGTTGTTGATGATGGCAAGCGCAATGCTGAATGCAGCAAGACCTAGGAGAACAATCCAGTTCAGCGACTTCAAGTAACCCTTGAGTGCATCTGCAATTTTAGTGAGAATTTGCTTCATGATTACAAGATACAAAAAAGGAAGCGAGTGGTTTATTCGTCGGCATTGTTTTTTTGATGAAAAAATATTGTAAAAAAGCCTCCCGGCTCGCACCGGAAGACTTAGGGTTGGTTTGGAAGCTCTAAAGGTGTGAAACGGGGCTATTTTTCGTAGTAGCTCATGCCGTTAGGAAGTTTGACTTCCTTCATGGATCCCACATCGACCTGGGCGACCGACTTGACATCGCCACCGTAGATGATCATGCTGCCCGATCCGCTGGGCTTGAATGCCGCATTGGAGGTGCCATAGGCGGTTCCTGCCGTGAAGCTTGTGGCAGAGCAGCTGGGATATTCTTCGGTCTGGTTGCCGAAGCCGAGCAGCACGCCGCCAGTAATCGTGAAGCCGTTGTCCGTGTCAATGAGACCGCCAGCATTGCTGAGGGAGCATCCGCTACCGCTGTTGCCGCCCATTCCGCCGCGGCTGCTGCCCATGCCGCCACTGCTAGATCCGATTTCAAGGAGCACTACGCCACCGCTCATCGTGGCCGTTCCGTTTGCATCCAAGACGTCAATGTCGTTTCCGCTTGCTTTGAGATAATGGTAACCGCCGGTGATGATGATGTAGCCCTTGGAGCTACTTGCCATTCCGCCGCCGCCGGGGCCGCCCCACTGGGAACCGCTAGATGTACCTGCGTCGGCAGAACCGCCTGCAGCGTTCCAGGCGTCGTCGCTAGCAACGGTCGCCGTCTTTCCGCCCTGCGCCTTGATGTAGAAGGCTTCCATGCCTTCGGCGGCCTTGGTGATGTTGATGGAACCGCCTGCAATCAGGAGCGTGGAATCGGCGTGGATTCCGTCGTCGCCGGCAGAAACTGTAGTCTCGCCGCCGTTGAAGTAGATGTTCAGGTTTGAGTGGATGCCGTCGTCATTGGAGGTTACGTCGGTGATACCCGCATTCATATAGATTCTGTTGTCGGAAACGAGCCCCTTGCCGGTACTTTTGACGGTGATTTTTGGCGTTGAGATCGAGTCGCCAAGCAAAAGGTAGTTGTAGGCTTGAACGCCGTCGTCGCCAGCGGTAATGTTTATTTCGCCGCCGTTGATGACTATGATTCCCTTGCCATCGGTTGTGTAGCCGACATCTTCGCCTTCGTCGCTCTTGATGCCGTCTCCGTTAGTTGCGGTAAGCGTGTAATAGCCACCTTCGATCGAAACGGATCCCTTGCCCTTGAGGGCGTTGTTCTTGGCGTTTACCGTGATGTTCGGGAGGTCGCGGAAACGCAGATCGTTGCTTGAGTGGATTCCGTTGTTGTAGTTGCCAGTCACCTTGAGTGTGCCGTTTCCCTTGATTGTCAGGTCGTCTTTGGCGTAGACCGTTGCGCCCGTGGTATCAAGAGTTCCGTCTGTCTTTTGATAGGTCGTGGTGCGTGTCGATGCATCTTCAAGAGTGTTGCTTGTTCCGTCGACCAGCAAAAGCAAGGTCTTTTCGGAATTGCGAATGTAGATTGGAGCATCGCTAGCACTTGCTAGTTGCAGACTGTTCAGGTATAGGTATACATTTCCTAAATCGGTGTCGGCCGTATTCACCTGAATCTGGTTGTCGGTGGAATTACCGGTCAACTGATAGTTGCCGCTACAGCTGATGATGATTGCCTTGTCTTCCTGAGTGATGCAGCCGTTGTTGTTTTCGATGTTGACTGTACCAGTTGCAAACTGGATTACCGGATCGTCTTCGATGGAACTGATATTGACGGGGTCGGAAGGTTCCTGTTCAATAATTGCTTGACTGCTCGTAGGAACAGGATCCGTGGTAGTCGTGGCACTGCTGCTAGAAGGGATTGGGCAGGTTGTTTTGTCGTAAGTCTGACTCCCGTCCGAACATGTGAAAATCGTCGGGCAATCGCTAGCGCTTGTAACGACTGTTCCGTCACCACAGGTGTATGTCTTTATTTCTTCAGCGGTTGTTCCTTCGGGGCACTCGCTTGCATTTTGGACAATGCTTCCGTCAGAACACTGAATTGTGGTTGATTCGCTGATGACATCCGGAGTTTCAATGATGCTTGGATTTTCGACATCGGTTGTGAAATCTTCGGATGTTGATTCGATTTCGTCATTGGCACTGCTGGAATCTCCGCAAGCCCCTAGAATAACGGCGGCACTGCAGGCCGCAATGATAGATAGCTTCGTTGTTTTCATGTTAAACACTCCTTTGGCAATAAAGATACTTTGAGGGTGTTTACAGGAAAAGAAAAAATAAAGCTTATTTTGAAAAAGAGAGTTTTATTTATGGAACGAAAAATCCCGAGCGGGGGCTTTCGTTACAAAAAAAGAAGCCCGGCAGAGCCGAGCTTCCCAAACGTTTCGTTTGAGTGGTTACTACCTGGAGTAGTATTCCACGACGAGCTGTTCTTCCAGCTTGACCGGAATCTGTTCGCGGAGCGGGAGCTTCACGAGCGTGCCTTCCATCTTGCCGGCATCGACAGTCACGTATTCAGGGACAGCCGGAGCGTTAGCAATGGCTTCCTTGATCTGAACGTGTTCCTTAGAGCCTTCGCGAACTGCAATCACGTCGCCGGCCTTGATCTGGCGAGACGGAGAGTAGCTGCGGACACCGTTCACGGTGAAGTGACCGTGAGCGACATACTGGCGAGCTGCAAAAATCGTGCGAGCAAAACCCATGCGGTAGACAAGGGCGTCAAGACGGGTTTCGAGCAAGATCATCAGGTTGTCACCAGCAGAACCGGCGCGACGGTTGGCTTCGGCGTAGGCCTTGGCGAGCTGTGCTTCGGAAATGTTGTAGGTGAAACGCAGACGCTGCTTTTCGACGAGCTGCTGCTTGTACACGGAAGAAGACTTCTTGCGGGTCTGGCCGTGCTGGCCGGGTGCAAAGTTGCGGCGATCGAGCGCCTTCTGGGTCTTCTGAGAGACGGCGAGTCCGAGAGAACGGGCTACCTTACCTTTTGGTCCACGGAAAGAGGACATGTTTACCTCGTAAAAGGAAGCTCTTTGGTTTACATGCATGTTGGCAGAGCTTGGCGCGACATGCACTCATTGGAGTCCCATATATAGCAAAATTTCATTTTTACGTCATTGCGAGCGAAGCGAAGCAATCCATTTTCGCTAGTTTTTTCGAAAAAACACCCCGAACCACCCCTTTAGGTCGTCACTTTATTATATTAGAGCCATGATTTGGAACGAATCGAACCTCAACGAACCGCAGCTAATTGATATCCCTATTGCCCACGACCAGCGGGGGAACCTGAGTGTGGTCGAGGGGGGAGAACTCGTTCCCTTCGATATCAAGCGCGTTTACTACCTGTACGATGTTCCGGGCGGCACCACCCGTGGCGGCCACGCTCACAGGAACCTCCGCCAGCTGATTATTGCCGCCAGCGGCAGCTTTGACGTGATTTTAGATGACGGCAAGACCCGTACCAAGTATTCGCTGAACCGTTCCTACCACGGACTCTATATCCCGACGATGCACTGGCGCGAAATTGAGAACTTTTCGTCGGGTGCCGTGTGCATGGTGCTCGCTTCGGAGCATTACGATGCTTCAGACTACATATACGAATACGATGAATTTAAACGAGAAGTTATCTCTCGTACCTGACATTCACGCTAGGCTTAGCTCCGAAAGCTTCTTTAAACCTGTATAGATTCTCGTTTAGATAGTTTCCGCCGTTTTCGGTAGAAATACCCCAGGAAAACTTGGAAAAACCTTCTTGAACCGCTTCGCGTAGTGCGTGAATGTGCATGGCTGTTGTCGGGTGGAAATCGGTAAAGGTTTCATCCGGCGAGATATACTGATCGTGGATGGTTCCTGTTTCGGGGAACAGGAACTGCATCATCCCGCATATATAGCGTTCGCCGAGCCAGAGGCTTTTGAAGCGCAGTTTCTTTTTTAGACGTCGACGGAGGTCGTGTAGGTCTGCGAGCGTATGGACTGGCTTGGTCTGATGCTTCGCTTTGGACAATTCTAAAAAATGGTAAAAAGTCTCGAAATCCTGATCACTTTCAAGTTCGCGGAATGTGCATGCGAAATTTTCTGATTCCTGGAACTGCTTGCGATGCTTGGCGTCACATTGGCTGAGCGGATCGGTTCCTTTATATAGCGGAGTGTAGTTGCTCAGTTCCGTGTGACGACTGTAGCCGAGGTGTTCCAGTGTGTATTCAAGTAGGTCTGGATTCTCTTTTGAGAAAATGGCTGGGGTTATCTTGAGAATGACCTTGCTGTATTGCGAAAGGTGTTGTGTGGCTTCTTCCAAAAGTTCACGGAGCTTAGTTCCATTGTAGAATGCCTTGGAAACGATTGGCCCGCCGAAGGTAGAACCCTGGTGCGAAATGAATTCGTTCTTTTCAGTCTTTATTCCGGGAAAATATACGGCGATGATGCCGCTTTTCTGTAGTGCGAAACTTGCATCGGTAAAGCGCCCTGCGGGGTGGTAGTTTAAGAAACGCCTGGTTTGCAGAAAAGTTCCATTGACCGATTCGTGGTTGACAAAATGGTCGAATCTTTGGTCCAGTTCGGGGCTGTAGGATAAAATTTCGTACATGCTCGTAAAATAGCAAATAAGGATCAATTGAAAACGCGTTTGGTCGGAAATTGTGCGGATTTGCTTTTTTGACGGTCCGATATTTTCTACTTTGCATTTCATGATCCAAGTTCCCTATTACCCTTTGAAACGAGTCAATGATTCCTATGGACAGGCCCTTGCGCAGGAAATGTTGCGGGTGATTGAATCCGGTTGGTTTATTCGTGGAACCGAAGACAGGGCCTTCGAGGAAAAGTTTGCTGCTTATTGCGGAGTATCTCATTGCGTTGGGGTGGGGAATGGCCTTGAGGCCCTGTCCTTGATTTTGAAGGGCCTGGTAGCCTTGAAAAGGTTGCAGCCGGGAGACGGGGTCGTTGTACCGTCGAACACGTTTATTGCGACTTGGCTAGCGGTCATGTCGGCAGGACTTTTGCCTGTTCCCGCAGAGCCCGATGAAGGCAATTTTCTGATTAGCGCATCTACGGTTAGGGAGGCCCTTGGTAAAGCGGAAGCGTTCGGAATCAGAGTCCGAGCCATCTTGGCGGTACATCTTTATGGTCGCCTTTGCCCGATGCTTACTCTTGCGAAATTGGCATGCGAAAGAAATCTTGTTCTTTTGGAAGATGCGGCACAGGCCCATGGGGCTGCACTAGCGGATGTTGCGGGCAATGTCCTGCGTGCAGGACATTTGAGCATGGCGGCTGGATTCAGTTTTTATCCAGGAAAGAACCTGGGGGCGCTCGGGGATGGCGGTGCCGTAGTAACAGACGATGTGAAACTTGCTCAGGTGGTCCGAGAACTCGGAAATTACGGATCTTCTCAAAAGTATGTCCATCTACATGTCGGTGAAAATTCCCGATTAGATGAAATTCAGGCGGCGGTGCTAATGCTAAAACTGAAAACTTTGGATAGCGATAATGCCCGTCGCGGTCAAATTGCTGCAAGGTATTTGACTGAAATCAAGAATGATTCAGTTCGGTTACCTCCTCCGGCAACGGCTTGCGGAAAGCTTTCGGACTGCGTTTGGCATGTATTTCCGGTGCATTCCGCTTTCCGTGACGAACTGCAACGGCATCTTAAAGAATTGAAAATTGAAACTCTGGTGCATTATCCGGTTCCGCCGAACCTTCAGCCGGCTTTTGCCGGTGATTCCATGCCTCGGCCATTGAAGTCTTTAGGATCTTTACCGATTGCTGAGCGCTTAGCGAAGGAGGAACTCAGCCTTCCACTGTTCCCGCAGATGACGAATGCGGAAATTTCTGCCGTTATCGAGGCTGTCAATAGTTTCAAGCCCTGTAGGGGAGCCTAATCCATGTTTTGGAAATCTCTTTTCGGTTCTGGTGCTGTCACTGTATTCAATGCGCTTCGGGCGTTTGCGATCAACAAGCTGCTCGCTGTATTTTTGCCGCCGGCGGCCTTTGCCTGCGTGGGACAGTTTCTGAACATGATGAGCATTGGTACGGCTACATCGTCGCTTGCGCTTCAGAATGGCTGGACGAGTCTTACGGCACAGAACAAGGATTCTCGAGACAACTTACTCGGTATTTGGCGTGGTGGAGTTCGGTTGACTACCTTTGCTAGCCTATTGACATTTATTATAGCCATCCTGTTCTGTTTCTTTGCGCCATTGGAAACATTGTTTCCTGGGATGAATACGCGCCTTGTACAGGCTGCTATCCTCTTTGCTTTGCCTGGCGTCATGGCGATGAATGTTGTGACAATTACGGCTTCGGTCATGAATGGTCTCGGCGAGAATCGCAAGTGGGCCTTAATCAATATCGTGTCGTCCATTTGGCAGGTGCTGTGGGTGGCGTTCTTTCTTTATACAGGACGTCTCTCAGTTCTTTCGATTATTGCGACTCAGTCCGTCATTGCGTCCGTCTTTGCTGCTCAGATTGCAAGCCGGGCCGGTTTCAGTATCCGTCAAATTTGGAAATCGGCTCATGATACGCGTTCCCCCTGGATATCCTATGCGTTGATGGGGCTCGTTCCGATGCTCTTGACTCCAGTGGTCCTTACCTTTATCCGAATGATGGTCGCTTCGCATTTCGGTAACGATGCTGCAGGAATTTGGCAGAGCGTTTGGAAAGTCTCCGATTTCATTTTTATGGCAATGTCGGCTGTCCTTACGGTTGTCCTGTTGCCCAAGGTTTCTCCGAAATCTAGTCGCGAGGGGTTTTTCGCGATGTTCCACCCTTTGTTGTTGCGCATTATGGGCGTATCGCTCGTTTTGGTGACGGTTCTCTATTTTTGTCGGGGAATCCTGGTTCAGATTCTTTTTTCTTCAGCGTACATGGGAGCGGTTGATTATTTGCCCTTGCAATTGGTAGGGGATTTCTTTAGGGCGGGGGGGTATGCCCTTGCGTTAGTGCTTATAGCTCGTCGTGAGACAAAAACCTTCATGGTGACAGAAATCGGTTCAGAACTCTTGCTCGCGGCTGGTTCGTATGTGGGAATTCGTATTGTTGAATTTAGTGGCCCCATGGCGGCCTATGCAGTGGAGAATGTAGTCTACTTTGCTGTACTTTATGTGCTTGTTCGGAGGCTGAAGTGGAATATTCGATAACGAATATGTTTGCAGAAAAGATGACGGAAAATGTCTATGTGAAGGCTTTTGTTCAAGGAGCCGAGACGGAACAGCGTGAACTTCCGCCGGTTGTTTCGGTGCTTTTGCCCAGTTACAATCACGAAAAGTATATTGAGGCCGCAGTCCGTTCTGTCATGTCGCAGAAAGGGGTCTCTTTTGAACTCATTGTCATTGACGATGGAAGTCGGGACTCTTCGCCCAAGATTCTTGAAAAATTGCAGGCGGAACTTGGCTTTAAGTATGTTCATCGCGAAAATAGAGGTGTAGTCTCGACATTGAACGAACTCTTGTCGATGGCAAGGGGACGCTATTTCTGCTCGTTTGCATCCGATGACATAATGCCTCCGGATCGCCTAAGGGAACAGTCTGCCTATCTTGATCAGCATCGGGATTGCAAGGCATGTTTTGGTCAAATTCGGGTGATGGATGCTGTTGGAAATATTCGTCCCGAGAATGATCCAAGATACATGAAATCCATGCCTTGCGTCACCTTTGAGGAATTCTTTTTAGGAGAGAAAGAACTTCACGGGTGTTCCGAAATGATTGATGTCGAAGAATTCCGCCGTCTAGGAGGCTACGACGAGTCCTATTTCCAGGAAGATTTTCCCTTGTTTCTGCGTCTGCTTTATGAATATGGCAGCCTTCCGGTGATTTCCTGTGTTTGCTGCTATTACCGTATTCATGGAAACAATTTGTCTTCTTCTGAAAATGCGGATACGATTAACGAGATATACTCCAATTTTCTCAAGGCGGTGTCGCGCTACAAGGATCATCGACTTTATCCTGTTGCAGTCAAAGTCTGGAAGACGAAGTGGTTCTCCGCCTTGGCTTACAAGAATAAGGGCGAGGCGCTTAAACGCCTTCCGTCCTTGGCAACATTCAATATGGGCTTTCTGAAGCGGTTCCCGAAGCTGATGATTCCCTCGTTTCTACTGCGACATTGAGGTCTTCCATGATTTCAGTATGTATGGCAACTTACAATGGTGCGGTCTTTATCCGGCAGCAGCTGGAGAGTATCTTGCTTCAGTTACCGAATTCGCCGGAAGACGCTGAAGTTGTGATAGCCGATGATGGCTCCTCGGATAAAACGCTTTCTATCATAGAGTTGTTGCGTGATTCTCGGATTCGCGTATTGCCTTGCGAATCACATTTGGGGGTTATATACAATTATGAACGTGCCCTGCAGGCGTGTAAGGGCGATTTCATTTTTCTTGCCGATCAAGATGATGTTTGGTTGCCCGAAAAGGTCGCGAAGACTCTAGAATTGTTGAACGAAGTGGACCTTGTAACTCATGACGCGTTTATGTTGTGTCCCTCAGATGATTCGGATACTCCCTTGTGGAATCGATCCGGGAAATTGAGTGAAATCCGTCCTTACAGGAGCGGTGTAGTCTGCAATTGGTGGAAAAATTCCTTTACGGGTTGCTGCATGGCATTTCGCCGGAATGTATTGAATCGGGCTCTTCCGTTTCCAAGGAATTTGCCGATGCACGATCAATGGTTGGGTATCGTGGCCGAAAGATTCTTTAAGGTGCGCACTATTGAAGATCCTCTGGTGGAATATCGTCAGCATTCCAAGAATGCGACTCATATCGGAAATTCTCCAGCTGGGGTGCTTCAGAAAATCAAGTGGCGGTTTGATTTAGCAAGAGCACTCTTTTCAAGTGTGTAGTGTGAAATGTGTAATGTGAAATTCTTCATTACACACGTTACATTCCTCATTACACATTAGACATTGCCTGCACCACTTCGCCCCAGCCCATTTGGACTATGGCGCCTGCACGAACTAGATTGCCTTGAGCGTTTTCATATTCCTTGAGAATCTGATTGTATTCTGCTACATCGCGGCGGAGTTTGACATCCTTATTTATGCGCCTTAGAAGCATGTCCTGTTTCCACTGGGCGGCTGCTGATAGTTTTTGGCAGGATATGTCGAGCGCGTCAAGGTAGGCTGGAACGGCGTTTAAGAAAGTCTTTTCAAAATCCTTGGACTTTGACTTGGCTTGTAGAACCAGGTTCTTTTGATTGATTGCGTTCTTGCGGATTTCGCTCATCAGACGCACAATACGCTCGAAATCGACCTGAGGCCAAATGAGGCTGAATGGCCACATTTTTTTCCAGTGAAACTTGAACATGGATTCGTGCGCCGTATTTTTCGCACGAAGTAGTTCCTTCAGGTTTTCGAAAATAATCTGCGAAGGCAGTTTATCCGTAGATTGTTCGCTCATGAGGTGCAATATACTAAAATTAGGGGCTTTTTTAAGCATTTTTATTTTTTTTTATAAAACTTTGCTTGCATTTTTTTATTTTGGAATTAAATTCTAAAGGCAAAAAACTTGCAAAAGGATACTTATGGACAAAAAGAAATTCAAAATTCTGTTGATTGCAGACATCGTGCTCATTATCGCCCTGTTTGCGTTGATGATGGTGCTCAAGGGCGGTTATAACGATCAGGCGCAGAAGTCTGTGAACGAACAGGTGGGAGCCTATCTTGAAAAGTCAAACGGAGTCGTCCAGGAACAGTGGAAGTCCGTGGACCAGTACGGTATGGCCTGGCGCCTTGTTTATGCCACTTTGACGAATGCTAAGACCGAAACGGCTTTCGATGCTGCGGTCAAGGCTATCGAAGGCGACAAGGATGCTCGTTTCAAACAGCTCTCCTATATGTACGAAGCTGCCGGTATTCCTGCTCAGGCACAGAATTCCATTTATGAAAAGGCTGGTCTTGCCGACAAGTTCTTGCTGAAGAACGAAGGTGGCGTCAAGGAAGTGGCTTGCGGTAAGAACTGTGTGATTACCTTCACTTTTGTGAAGGGTAAGCTCAAGTCTAGTGACTACAAGGCTCTTGCTGGTTACAACATGGCTGAAAACTTTAAGCTGGAAGCTCCGGCTCCCTACCACTTTGAATAAGGAGTAATGAATAATGAACGTCAAAACAATTTCCATTGCTCTTTCTGTTGTTGTTGTGCTGCTTCTTGCAACGCTCCTGATGCAGAAGGGAAGTTACGTTTCCCAGGCTACTGAACATTACGAAAAGACCACGACTAAGTCTTATAAGGCTGCAACGCAGATCGTGGAATATGTGAACGGTTCCATCGAGACAAACAAGAATGTCTGGAACTTGGCGTCTGAAACGGTTCAGTCCGTGAAGACATCGCAGGACCAGGCTCGCCTCGAAGCCAAGTATTTCCCGTCTACCAAGGGCTCCATGAGCATTGCGAATATGACTCGCCGCTTTGAAGCTACGGGTGCCTACTACATCATCTCTAAGTTCGCCAAGGTCGAAGTCGACAAGAAGACTGAAGTCAAGTCTCTGGCTGGCCTCGTCTCTGTGAACGTGAACGCTCTCGTCGGTAATCCGGGCGAAGAAATCGAGGAAGCCGAAAGCGAAGAAGGTGAAGAGGCTGTTGAAGAAGCTCCGGCACCGAAGAAGCCTGCCAAGGCCGCCAAGGGTAAGAAAGGCAAGAAGGGCAAAAAGCGCTAATCGCTTGACACTCAACGAGTTATAAAATTGTAAGAAACGACCCGCTTTCCGGGCCGTTTTTTACTAATGGGAATGCAGGCTAGGAGTGTTTACCCGAATTTCGTCATCAAATTTAGATTGATGATTTTTATCTTTGATAATGTTTGTTTTTTTTCTTACATTTAAGGCGGTTTACTCAAAAAAGGGACGTTATGTATTTATCTAAAATTGGTCTCGCTGTAGTTTTGCTACAGCTGTCGGTTTTTGCTGCATCGGAGGTGTGGACGGGCAAAGTGGCAAAAGAGTTTGCATCGGGGGCTGGTAAAAGTAACGACCCGTTTGTAATCGAGACGCCGGAGCAGTTTGCGCTAATGGCCGAAAAATACGATTCCACGTATTATTACAAGTTGGCTAGTGATATCGTATTGAATAAAGGCTCGGCAAAGGATTGGGCTAAGTCTGCTCCCCAAAATAAATGGACCGTTTATGGGGATACCTTAAAGCCTGCGCTTATTTACTTGGATGGGGCGGGGCATTCTATCAGTGGTCTTTACATCAGCAGTGACGAGAATTTCCAAGGTCTCTTTGGCGTTTGGAAGGGTTCTGTTTCGAATCTTGCAATTAAGAATTCCTATGTGAAGGGCGGCGCTTCGGTCGGTGCCTTGGCGGGTACTTTTTATGGTTATGAACAGAATACTCCCAAAGATCCCAATGTGCAGAACATCTCTGCAGATGTGATTGTCAAGGGAACTCGCAATGTCGGAGGGCTTTTTGGAACCATCGGCTTTGTTTGGATGGATTCTGTTTATGCTTATCCTAATGTATTGACTTTTGCCCCTATGTTCTTGGGGGCTCCTTATTTGAGAGATATTTCTGTATCAGGAGTTGTTGACGGGGATTCCGTTGTAGGTGGTGTGATTGGGATGACCGGAGTGTCCTATATTCATGCCACGTATCGTGGAATTGTCAACAGGGCTTCCGTGACGGGGCGGAAGTATGTGGGTGGACTCTTGGGATTTCTTTATATTGATGTCCCCACTGATTACGGTATCTTTAGGGACATTGTGAATGAGGCCGACATTGCCGGTGAAGAGTATGTTGGCGGACTGATTGGACTTGTGTATGGGGGACGAGACCTTGATCGAATATATTTTCAAAATGTGGTAAATTTGGGAGATGTGTCAGGTAAAATTTGTGTGGGCGGTCTTTTAGTGTTCCACCGGCATTCTGAGGAAATAATTTATTATGAATTTAATATAGGAAATGGCTATAATGCGGGGAAGGTGAGTGGGGACTCCTTAGTCGGTGCATTGTTCCCTATCGCACCAAAACTTTTGGATCGTTTGAACCTTTCCATTTTGCATCTGTACGATTTGAACGGGGAACACGCTGATTCGGTTCATTTTTATGCCGATTCGATGGGAGCGCATTTTTTTCCTGATTCGGGAACGGCGCCTGTTAACAGGGGATACCCTTTGCTTGCTTATTATAATATGGATAAATTATTTGATTATGGTTCTGGCACCAAGGAAAACCCGTACCTGATAAAGTCTCTGGGCGATTTACGTCGTTTTGAACGCCATGCAGCAATTGTGATTGACTCTACGCTTGAATTGCGCTATTTCAGACAGGATGCAGATATTGAGTTGCCAAAGGCTGTAAACAACTGGACTCCCGTGGACGGCTGGGCGATAAGTTATGATGGGAATGGCCATTCGATTTCGAATTTGAATATCCACCAAGACGTCAATGTGGATAGCCTTTTTGACGAACCGGAAGATGACGTTATGTTTTATTACAATGTTACAAATAAGAATGCATTGCCTCCTATTGGATTCTTTTCGAATTTGAGTCGTTCTGAAATCCGGTCCCTTACGCTACATAAGGTTGATATCGTTGGGGAAAAATCCGTTGGGGCGCTTTGGTCGGGGCAAGGCAATTTCAACGATATTTCGAACATTACGGTTGATGGTTCGGTGAGTGGTGTGACTGCTGTGTGTGGCGTTGCTCCTTATATGAGTGGGACAATGTTTAATGTGACGAACTATGCTGATGTCAAGGGTATTCGGAATATCTGTGGCGTTACTTCTGGAGATGTCTTTTACGCACGGAATTATGGAAACGTGACAGGGAAATCTTCGGTTGGAGGAATTTCATTTAGTCTTTACAATAACGATATCAAGTATGTTTACAATAGGGGGACTGTATCGGGGGACCGTATTGTGGGCGGTCTTGTTGCGGGAACTGTGGGTGGAGTCGGAAAATTATCTCATGGCTATAACGCGTCTGTCGTAACCGGCGACGAATATGTTGGAGCCATTATCGGTAAACCCCAGAAAAAAGATACGATTCATGGCCCTTTGTTCTACGACAATTCATTGACTTCTGTTCCCGCCTTGGGTTTTGACACCTTGGTTGTTTTTGATTCCATTGCGGGAATGGATTCCAAGACCCTGAAATCAAGGTCTAGCATCCAAAAACTGGGTGGGTACTTTAATGAAGATTCTCATGGAGAAAATGGAGGGTATCCAATATTGGCGTTCCTTGAAGGGCAAGGCTCCGAGAGCGATCCCTATATTATTGATTCTCCCGAAAAGCTGTGGCTCCTCTCGCTTTTTAGCAATGGGACTAACCATTATGGAAATACGGTAATGTCGTCATTTTTTTGCGATAAAAATTTCAAGGTGACAGCCGATATCGACTTGAATGCGACATCGGAATATCCGTGGATTCCACTGTTTAGTTTGTCTGAGAAAACAGATAAGTTTGTAGGAATATTTGATGGCGGCGGTCATGTCATTTCAGGCATTTATACGGATTCCGTAAAAAATAGTGGACTTTTTGCTTTGAATAGCGGAACCATAAAAAATGTTGGAATTGCAAAGTCTACAATACGAGGCACAAATGCTGGAGCCATTGCAGGAACGAACCATGGCATTATAGAGAATTGCTGGAATGAAAGTGCTTCTGTTGAGGGGGTTGTTGCAGGGGGAATTGTCGGTGTCCTTGAGGCGGATAGTATCAATAGAGTTCCCTCGACTAGGGGAACGTTAAAGGAGGCTACTCGAAAGATATACCTTGACAGAACCTATAATGCGGGCACTGTTTATGGTTCTGCGAATGCTGGGGGGCTTGTCGGCTATGCGGGAATGTCGCTGGATGTTTATTGGGCCGAAATAATGGAAAGTCCCGAAAACTTTATAAGTGTCGTCAATTCCTATAATGTCGGAAAGGTGAAATCGGATACGGGAAGTGTGGCTGGGCTTGTTTCTGGTTTTAAAGATATGTCTGTACAATCTAGGCGAGTGATGTTCACCTTGAAGAACCTGTACAACACGGCCAATGTTTGTGTAAGTGAACTGAAAAAATGTAGCCCGACGGCATTGACATATCCCGGTCAAGTTTATGTGAAAAATGTGTTCTATTTAGGATCTCCTGACAGCAGCGTGGTTGGTGTTGCGAAATCGTCGAAGGAGATGAAGTCCAGGAGCTTTGCTCCGTTGCTGGAAGAAGCCTTTGAATATGATTCGAAAGGCGTCAACGGCGGCTTCCCAATTTTTTCGGGTAAGGGGACGTTTGATCCCAATGAATTGGATAAGGGACAGGCGGGTATCGAAAAAATGCCGCTTGTATTTAGGGCTTTGCGTGTGAGCGTTGTTGGACGGACGATACATCTCGACAATTTGGTCGAGGGAGGGCGTACGGCGTTGTTCGATATGCGTGGTAAATGTTTGTGGCGTGGAGCGCCGGGAGTTTCGAAAGTTGCTATCCCTGTGCAGAAAGCGGGAATTTACATCGTTCGAAATAAATTCCAGGTTGAAAAAATCATTGTCCGATAGCGATTGTCCGGTAGCATAATAACGCGAGCCAAGAAAAGTGATGACTCCCAAAGGATTATAATGTCTTGGCTCGCCCTTCGCCTCGACGACAGGTCAAAGCCTGCCAAGGGCAAAAAAGGCAAGAAGGGCAAAAAGCGCTAATTAATTGTCTTTCAATAAGTTATGGCAAAATGCAACACGATTCTAAAAAAGAGTCGTGTTTTTTTATGAAAGGAAATAAAGCGTCGGCCAAGGATGGGGAGGGTGTCCCGCATTTTTTTCTAAATTTAATGCGTAAAAAATTAAACTCAACTGAGGTTAAATAATGCTTATTCTTCGTGGTACGCCGGCTCTGTCGGATTTCCGTCTTCAAAAACTTTCTTCTGATTTCAAGGCTGCAGGTCTTTCTGTGGCTACGGTCTATGCAGAATTCCTGCATGTGGTGGATCTGTCCGCCGACCTGACCGATGCTGAAACTGATACTCTCAAGAAGGTGCTGCATTACGGTCCGGCCCGCGAACCCAAGGCTCTCGAAGGCGAACTTTTTGTGGTCTGCCCCCGTCCGGGTACCATTAGCCCCTGGAGCTCCAAGGCTACCGATATTGCTCACATCTGCGGCCTCCCGGCCATTAAGCGCATTGAACGCGCTATTGCATACTATGTAAAGTTTGAAGGTGCCGCTCCTGTCGGTGCCCGCGAAAAAATCTCCGCCAAGATTCACGATCGCATGACCCAGGCCGTTTTCGCCGACACCGCCTCCTTGGAAGTCCTCTTTAGCAAGGAAGAACCGCGTCCGCTGAACGTGATTCCTGTGCTTACCGAAGGTCGCGACGCCCTCGTAAAAGCAGATAAAGAAATGGGCCTCGCTCTCTCCTCGGACGAAATCGATTACTTGGTGAAGAACTTCACCGAGCTCAAACGCAATCCCACCGACGTGGAACTCTACATGTTCGCGCAGGCCAACTCGGAACACTGCCGCCACAAGGTGTTCGGTGCCGAATGGACCATCGACGGCGTCAAACAGGACAAGTCCCTGTTCCAGATGATCAAGAACACCTACCAGCTCCACAACTCGAACATCTTTAGCGCCTACAAGGACAACGCCGCCGTGATGAAGGGCGCTGTCGCTGGCCGCTACTACGCCGACCCGCGCAACAACAAGTACGACTTCCACAACGAAGAAGTCGACATCTTGATGAAGGTCGAAACCCACAACCACCCGACGGCGATTTCTCCGTTCCCGGGTGCTGCTACCGGTAGTGGTGGCGAAATCCGCGACGAAGGTGCCACGGGTAAGGGCAGTAAGCCGAAGGCCGGCCTCACGGGCTTTAGCGTTTCGAACTTGAAACTGCCGGGTGCAGTCCAGCCTTGGGAAAAGGACTTTGGTAGCCCGTCCCGCATTGCGTCTGCCCTCGACATCATGATCGAAGGCCCGCTGGGTGGCGCTGCGTTCAACAACGAATACGGCCGTCCGAACATCCTCGGTTACTTCCGTACTTTCGAACAGGAAGTCGATGCCCAGAACGGCAAGGAAGTCCGCGGTTACCACAAGCCGATTATGTTGGCAGGCGGTCTCGGCAACATCAAGCATGAACATATCGAAAAGGGCCACATTGACCCGGGTGACCACTTGATTGTGCTCGGTGGTCCGGCGATGCTTATCGGTCTCGGTGGTGGTGCTGCTAGCTCCGTGCAGAACGGTGCGGGTAACGAATCTCTCGACTTTGCCTCTGTGCAGCGTGAAAACCCCGAAATGGAACGCCGCTGCCAGGAAGTCATCGACCGCTGCTGGGCGATGGACGAAGAAAACCCGATTACCTTTATTCACGACGTGGGTGCAGGTGGACTTTCGAACGCCTTCCCGGAACTCGTGAACGATGGCGGTCTTGGCGGTAAGTTTGAACTCCGCAACGTGCCGAACGACGAACCGGGCATGAGCCCGTTCGAAATCTGGAGTAACGAATCCCAGGAACGTTACGTTATCGCAATCGCCGGTGACAAGCTGGATGTGTTCGACGCTATCTGTAAGCGTGAACGCTGCCCGTACGCCGTGGTGGGCGAGGCTATCCCTGAAAAGCACCTGACGCTTACCGACAAGCGCGGCGACTACATGAACCTTATGGAGCTGTGCTTTGCGTTCAACCGCAAGAAGTTCATGGATACCAGAAACGGCAAGCCCGAAGAGGCTTCCGACCGTACATTCAACATTGCCGTTAAGGTTAATGACGAGCTTAAGACAATCTATAAGATAATGCAGTACCACAAGGAAGGGGACAAGAATCCCACAATCCGCTTCATGCAGAACAACAAGAGCGTTATCGACTTCCTCTGCTACGAAAACGGCGGCTTCTCCTACCTTATTCCTTATGCTGTTGCAAATGCAAAGAGAGCTGAGCTTGTAAAGCTCCTCTGCAACAAGTACAACTACTTCTCAACCTATGAGCTTACAGGTCTTTACAAGGAAAACTGTGAAGCCTTCATTGACGAGCATCTTTCCGCATTCTTCATCAGCGTTCCCAATGACTATATCACTCCTCACAGAACAGGTATCCGTCATGACAGCGAAAATGAAGTAACCGAAAGAATTGAAAAGGACCTTGCGGAAATGGTAAAGGCATACCGTCAGTATTTCGTGCTGGCTATGCAGCCTGTTTCCGAGGGCAGCGACAGATACTTCCTGTTCCCCAAGTCCTATGCATTTGAATTCTTCAAGAAAGACAATGCTCCACAATGGGAACCACGCAACGAATATTTCACATTCTATCAAACACTCAACACTCTCAAGCACGAAAACCGAGCACTCCTCGCAGGTGAACAAGGTGGTAAAATGGTGCGTTACCCAACAACCGACAACAACATCTATGTATTCTCTCGCACAGTGGGCGATGACACAGTGTTGGTAATGGTCAACCTTGGCGCAAAAGCACAAAAAGTAAAATACACCGGCGAAGCTCCATCAATCGAAGGTATGACCAACATCTTCGACGCAAAAGCAAAGAAACTCCCTTCAAAACTCAAACCCGGCGAATACCAAGTGTGGGCTAAGTAAAAGAGAAAAAAGGATAATAGGAAAGAGGAAAGAGAATTGTACTTCTTTTTCCTCTTTTTTCATTCAGCAAAAAGGGTCTATTGGTCAAAATATGCCAAATAAAATTCATAAATCTCCACAAAGCAATTTATAGAAGTTCCCTTAACTGTTTTATTGCACCAAATTATTATTGTAACTTTGCCCCGTTAGAAAACTTAAAACAAATGGGAAAAAGAAATAATGCGATAGATATCGCTCGTGGGTTTGCTATTATTTTGATGGTTATAGGTCACTCCGAAATGCCGGGATTGCTCATGCGATCTATTTACCTTTTTCACATGCCTATATTTTTCATTTCGGCCGGATATTTCTTTAACTTATCGGCTCTTGATAATCCATGCAACTTCATCAAAAAACGATTTAACCTGAAGGTAAATATCTTCCCAAGATTCTGCATCTACTTCGTGTGGTGTTTTATTGAAAATATCCCATTCATCTCGAGAGATATCTTGAATGAGTCGACCTTGTAAATTACCAAAATTAATTTCTCTTAGCCTAGAATCAAAGCGGACAGGTAAATGCAATTTCTCATTGATAATTTGAGCGGTTTCTTTTGCTCTGACTAAATCTGATGAGATGATATTATCTATATTCAGAGATACTATTTTATCCAAACAAATAAGGACTTCTTTTCTGCCCGTTTCGTTTAATGCCATATCCAAATGGCCTTGGATTTTGCGTTCCAAGTTCTAATCCGTTTGTCCGTGTCTGAGTAAATAAATCATCTAAAATCCTTTTTGTTTTTCCTTATAACTCTTTTTCA
>NZ_CALEFV010000151.1 GCF_937877005.1 uncultured Fibrobacter sp.
ATTGTAGGTCATTTTTTACCTCCAAAATGAGAATAATTCTCAAATCTAATATATAATACAGCATTTTCTAACATTTGTCAATCGTTTTTTAAAATTTTATGCGAAAAATGAAGAAAAATTCACAATTACGCGCTATAATATGATATAATAGACTCAACAACAAATCCTTCTCCCAGATAGGGGGTCGTTTCAAGAATAGCAGAAAGAAACTGGTTACGACTTGCTGTGATACCTGGCTTACCCAGATCTTCCAATGTCACGCGACCATAAAGGCCGCCGGGATTCAGTATCTCCAGCCTGTCAGGATACATATTGATACTTACAGCCGAGGCTCGACCTTCATGGGAGTAGTCTCTGTGCTGGAGAGCATTGGCAACAGCCTCGCGAACAGCAATGAGCGGATAGTCCGGCAACTCCTTACGAAATGCGCCTTCGATGACCGCACCGATATTCATGTGTTTACGAACAAGTTCTACAGCATCAGCAATGACATAGGGAAGAGCGCCGACCAGCGTTTGGGAGTCGATAAAACGATAGTCACGGGAATCCAGATTTCCTTCGCCCTTGCTGTCAGGATAACGAGTAAACGTAACAACGAGGGTAGGAAAATATTTCTGCGGATAGTGACCTAAGGCCAAAAGGCCGGCCAGCGTTGGACGAAGCGTACCATTGTCATCGGCTATGATTCGAAGATTGGAAAGAACCTCTGTTTCCGACAGATGCTCGAAGATTCTGGGATGAAGCAATTTCTGCCGCTCCACAACCTTCTGTACCAGCTTTTCCTCAAGGTCATCCATACTCGCATCTGCAACTAGCTCAGCATCCCAACGGGGCTGACGGTTAGCCTCAACAAGCCTGTCAACTTCATACTTGGTAAGGCGATGATCCCCATCGCCAGTACGGATATAGGAGCCTCTATACATCCCACGCTCGGTGATATAGCAGGGCTTATCCTCAATGGGCATAGGGAGGACCTGCGCGACAAGCACTTCCACCCCATCCAAAGGAAAAATTTCTATCTCGGGGCGGACGACTGGCGTGAGCTTTTCGCCTGCCGAGACAAGAGCATCCTGCATTCTGGCAGCCGTAAAGCTTTCGACCGGAAGAAAACCGCTCTCTTCAGAAAGACCTAGAATTATCGTGCCGCCAAGAGCGCTGTTGGAAAAAGCGGAAAGCGTTTCGACAAGCGAAGCAGGAAGCTTATCGACAGACTCCTTTACTTCGCAAGTTTGCGTATCCGTCCCTATGCGGCGAAGATGCATAACAAGCTGCTGAAATTCTTCGATTGTCATAAACTATTCCTTAGGGATGAGCTAACCGAACTGAACACCCTGGCTAGCTTTTGAGCTAGTTGTTACCTAGTAACTAGCTCAAAAAAAGACAGTTGGCTAGTTGTTTTGGCTAGTTACTAGCCAGAAAATCCACCTTTTAACCAATTTTACCTAGTTACTGTCCAAAATAACTAGTTCTTGGCTAGTAAGCTGGCTAGTTCGAAAGTCAGGATTTCCCCTTTTCGGGCGATCCTGACTTTTTTCTTTGGCTTTCGGGACGACTGGTCTCCCTCAATTTCATCAAGAAAGTTTCAATTTCACGTAAATCGGCCAATCCCCAGCCTGCGTGTTATCTCGTATGATGAGTTTTGACCGACCTTTTTCAACCTTTATCCCCACAGGAAAAAAATTCCAAACTTGGAAAATTCGCCCCTCTTCAAGCCCTCTTTTATCCCGTATGGTGGAGTTTGATAATTTTTTACGAAATACGAAAAAAAGCGGCAAAATTAAAAGAATCGCCCCTCCCCACGGGGCTCGCAATCTGTCATACTGAGCTTGATCTGCCTTTATTTTCAACCTGCGAGTACGCCATGCCAGAACTCCAGAACCAGCATCACGGCCTTTCCCCATCGACGCTCCATCTTGTCCGCTTTCTGTCGGTGACGGCGCTTATCCTGGGCGGACTTGGCTTTGCCATGCCAGCCTGCGTCTATGCTGTCTACAAGCTCCTTGTCGGCAGCTATTCCATCTACGTCACAGGCTTTCTGCTCTTCCTCTGCATTGCCGTGAGTCTGGGACTCATCCTTTTCTTCTCCCAGATCCTCATCTATGGCACGGCTTACCTTTCGCGGGTCACTCTGCGGAAAGCTATCCGGCTCAGTGAGACCATGCATCTCTTCGGCGTACAGACACACCGGGAAGCCATCGCCGCCATTCGCTTCTACGGCCTCGATGTCTACTACGCTGGCGGCGGAGTTCCCGAAGGAGGCGGCGAAAATATCCCCTGCCGAAAAGACCCTACCTTTAATATGTATCACCTCTCGCCGCATCGGGCACACGTCGCTCTCGGCTCGCCCTACTTCTGCTGTGACTATGCTCAGGTTCAGGAGGCTCTCGAAAACGCCCGGCGCAGATGGAGCAGGGAAGCTGGCACCGATGATAAAGCCGCCGAAGTCATCGCGCTGGAGCGCAAGCTGGCCGATCTCCATTCCCAGCTCAAGGAGCAGAAGGAGAAATACACCGCCACTGCCGGACGTGAAGGCAAGCTGAAAAAGCGTCAGGAAAATGCCGAAGCCCACATGGCCGTGCTGGTGGAGCTGGCCAGCGAAGTCACCCGCGAAATTACGCCACCGCATACGCTCACCAAAGACCAGCTTCAGAAACGCTACAAGAAACTGGCCGACCAGCACGGACTCAGCGATGTTCCCGCCGCCTACCTCAAACTGTTCCGCGAGCACATGCCGGAAGAACTCATAAACCGAGGAGGCGCACCTCGCCAAAGCTAGGATTTCTCCCTCAACCTAGCCTCATCAGCTTAATTTCCTTCATCAAACTTCAAAACATATCAACTTGTATTTATTGAAAAAAATACAAACCGAAGTCCGTCACAGCTAGAAAAGCGAGGTTTTCTTCCGCCTCTTCTAAGGGCAGAAATTTTATTCGGTTTGATAGAGCCGTATTGGGGAATCTCAGGCTGGATCGCGTTTGACCCAGCACTACAAAAAGGAGATTCCCATGCCCACACAGAAACTCACCACCGTTGAAGCGGCCAAGTTCCTCGGCGTTCAGCCCAACACGCTTGAAATCTGGCGTTGCCGGAAGAAAGGGCCGAAGTATTCCAAAATCGGCAGTCGCGTCCTCTACGACATCAACGATCTTGAGGCGTACTTCTCCTCGCAGACCGTTCATACCATCGACACTGCTCCCCAGCTCAGGAGCAAGCGATGACGGCCAATATCTTTCAAGACGTGAAGAGCAGTCTTCAGCCAAGGCTGGCCCAGATAGTGGCCGACCTGCTCCCCGGCGGAAGACTGCACGGCAAAGAATATTCCTGCGCTTCTCTGGAAGGCGGCGAAGGCAACTCCTGCAAGACCGATATCGAAACCGGCATAGGCAGTGACTTCGCCACCGGCGAAACATGGAGCGACATCATCGCGCTGGCCGCCCTCGTCTGGGGAGTTAGACAAGTCGAATCTGCAAAACGTCTCCTTGACCGCTACGGCCACGCGGCTCTCAATTCCTCTTCCTGCCCCTGCCGGAAACCTGCCTCGTTCGCGCCCATACTGCCCATTCCAGAAGAGGCTCCGCTTCCGCCGTTTCACCATCCGCAGTACGGAAGAGGCTCACAGTTCTGGCGATATTCCGATGCCAAAGACAGAACGCTTGCCTACACCGTGCGCTTCGAAACGCCCAGAGGCAAAATCGTTCTGCCGCTCAGCTACTGGCGCAATGCCGCCGGTCAGCACCGCTGGATGTGGAAAGCTCTTCCTGAGCCGCGCCCGCTCTACGGATTGCCTACGCTTGTCGAAAAGCCCGACGCACCCGTTCTTCTGGTGGAAGGAGAAAAGACTTCTGACGCGGCGTTTGCCCTCTTCCCGGAATACGCGCCCATCACCTGGAGCGGAGGCTCCAACGCTGTGCGAAAAGCTGACGCCTCTCCTCTTCGCGGTCGCCACATCGTTATCTGGCCGGACAACGACAAACCCGGCTTCAAAGCCGCTCTTGAATGGAGCCAGATACTGCATGGAAAAGCGGCCTCTGTCCGCATCGTTCTGCCGCCGCGTTCTCTTCCTGAATCGTGGGATCTTGCCGATGAAAAACCGGCTGAGCTTTCCCTGCATGACTGCCTGCAACACGCGCTCATGCCTGCGGACTTCGCCCAGGCTCTTAATCTGCCAAGCGGCCTCCCATCGCAGGCTGAAACTTCCTCTTCAGCCGTCGCGGACTCCTCATCCACTCCGCTGGAAACGGAAGACCTCACACTGAAATCCTGGCCGACCTTTTCCATGAAGGCCTGTCCTGGACTTCTCGGTGAGTTCGTCCGGCTCGCCACACGCAACAGCGAGGCCGATCCTGCCGCCGTCTGCATCACAGCACTGGTTCGTTTCTGCGCCGAAATCTACGGACTCGCTCCACAGAAGGGGCCGCACATCTATGTCGGAGAAACCGTTCATCCGCCACGCCTTTTCGCTGTCATCTGCGGCAATTCCAGCAAGGCGCGAAAGGGAACGTCACGCCATCCTGTGACCAAACTTTTCGGGCGCGAATACTGTTACCGCGCCCAGCTCGATGAATGGCGACTCCCCATGCCTGCCAGAGAAAGCGGAGGCCCACTCTCTACCGGCGAGGGCCTCGCCTACTTTGTGCGCGACGAAAGCGATGAAGAACGCGAGCGCCGACAGAAGAACAATCCCAACGAAATCCTGCGCGACAGGGACGACAAGCGGCTCATCATTCTTGATGAAGAATTTGCCAGCGGTCTTTCCTGCACCAAACGCGAAGGCAACACCCTTTCCATGGGCATCCGCTGTTTCTGGGAC
>NZ_CALEFV010000152.1 GCF_937877005.1 uncultured Fibrobacter sp.
CTTGAATGTGTTCCTGTCGACAATTTCCCCGACCGTCCACGTGTGACCGGTTTCACGGCTGCGAAAGGTAAGATTCTCCATCAGTCTCGCTTTTTTGTAGTCGAACTTTTCGGTACGGAGATTCTTGGCCCATTGGGCATAACGCGGCACATAGCTTTCGCTCACATAAAAAACGAAAATCGTCATTATGATCGACACGCCCAAAATTGGCTTGACTATCGTAAGAAACCCCAGTCCGCTCGCCCGCATGGCCACAAGCTCGGAATGCCTGCAGAAATTCCACATCGTGTAAAGCGTCGCGAGCATCAGGGCCGCCGGAGCGAGCCAGATGAAATGCGGCGCAAGGTATGCCAGAAAATACTGGACAATAACGGCAATCGGCATCCCCGACTCGGAAAGACGGGAAAACGAACCGAACAGTTCGAAAAGCACGTATATAGAAATGAAACCCGTCAGGCAGTAAAAAAGCGGAATGGAAAATTCCTTTAACACATACCTGGTAATCTTGTTCACCTCGCAGGCTCCGGCTTTTTTTCTTCGGTCTCGAGATTTTCA
Source organism: uncultured Fibrobacter sp. (assembly GCF_937877005.1). Classification (GTDB taxonomy): domain Bacteria; phylum Fibrobacterota; class Fibrobacteria; order Fibrobacterales; family Fibrobacteraceae; genus Fibrobacter. The sequence continues at coordinate 556 of NZ_CALEFV010000152.1, forward strand.
ACAAGCCCCAATTTCGCTAAAAACTTTTCGATATTCCAAGGATAGAACATGCCGTACATTCCAATTATGGCGAGAAGATAAAAGAGCGCGACCAGAATTTGAACTGGAGCGAAACCGCTTTCAGGCAATATGGGGCGCAGAACCTTGAAAACTTCTGCTGGCATCAGCATGAATATGGCCATTATTGCCCGCGTGATCAGGTGTTTGCGCATCCAGATAAACGTGAGATATGTCAGAACCGCCGCCATAATCCACAGCTGCCCGGGGAAAATCTTCAATAAGGAATCGAAAACCTGTATGCCGATTGTATGACATTCATAAGCCGTCCAAAACCAAGCGACCGCTGTAAGAAACAAGGCAAAGCAATCTTGTATGAATTTACGGCTCATCAGTGCGAGAATGGAGGTGGGAAGCGGAGTTGAACCGCTGTAAGCGGATTTGCAGTCCGCGACCTAACCGCTCGGCCATCCCACCAGTCAAGTTGGTGCGTATTATATCATATTATATTGCCGTGCGTCAATAGCGACTTTTTGGTCCATCGATGTATCCGTTCCATTCGATAGACTTCAGTCCGGCGCAGCGGTCGGCAGAATCGTCGTTAAATTTCCAAGGGTATGCAAAATACTTTGCGTCATTACGATATGGGTGCTTGGTGCGATTTTGCTCTAGCGGCAATTGCGAGGCGATTTGATACGCGATAAGCGGCAATAGTATCTGCATAATGACGAGCGGTATCATACGCGTTGACGGCAACCTGACGTCCTTTAGAAGTAAAAAAGCGAAGAATAGCGTTGGCAATAGGAATGTTGCCTGATCGGGTACGAAATATCGGATAAAGAAAATTGAATTTACCGCAAATAAGCCTATCACGCACCGCCACGCTATCGTATCATTTTTCCATTTAAGTTCTCGCCGATTCCACCATACAATCATAGATGGGATTAAAAAGCTCATCATCGATAGTGCCAAGTTGAATATGGTAAGCTTAATATCTTGCGGAAAGAAGCCCATCACTTTGTCTGCATATTTGCCGACAAGTACATCTGCTGCGCCGCGCGTAAATATTGCATAAAGCCAATATGCCGCACCAATTGCCCATGCCGCAGCAACTGCGAATGCCTGTAAAAGCCATAGTCCAAACTTTGCATTTTTGAGCTGTAGCAAAAAAATTACGGCCATTGCCGGCAACTGCAAAAGCGCAAAATTGTGAACCGTTAGCTGTAATCCTGACAAAAATGCGGCTGCTACGAACCATCCGTTATTGCCGCTTTTTATGTATTGCAGAATGAAAAGTGTCACAAAAGCGGTAAAAGCAAGGTTCATCGTTTGTACTTCCGCAAGGCACGACATCCGCCAAAGCATGTGTGATAGGCCAAATAGAGCCGTAAGCGGGGCATTGCGCGAGCAAAGGTAAAATCCGCCGACCGCGAGTGCGCCGAACAAAGACGAAACAAGCGTGACGTGAAAGGGGGTGGAAGCGACAAGCCTGGCGAAGCATATATAAAGCGGATGGGAATTTGAAAAACTCAATGCCGGGAGAATTTCTGTGGAGGCTTCCCTGTGACCAATTAAAAAACAGCTTTTCAAGATAAACACCGTCAGGCTCAGGCTTTCTTGGTACGCCCGCTCTTTCACCATAGGCA
>NZ_CALEFV010000153.1 GCF_937877005.1 uncultured Fibrobacter sp.
TCAAATTCGATACCCTGACCGATTCTGTTCGGGCCGCCACCGAGCACCATGATTCTCTTTTTGTGGCCGTGACCCGGAATTTCGCGGACGGGTTCGGAATTTTCAGCGTAGCAGCTGTAGTAATACGGCGTGATGGCTTCGAATTCGCCGGCGCAGGTATCGACGGAGTAGTAACTCGGAACGAGGCCAATCTGCTTGCGCACCGCCATGACTTCTTCGGGAGTCTTGTGGAACAGGTAACCAATCTGGATATCGCTGTAGCCGAGTTCCTTGGCCTGGCGGAAGAGCGGCAAATCTTTGGCGAGCGCTTCCAGCGAGCCTGCGGAAAGGATTTCGTCTTCGTAGAGGGCGAGTTCTTCGAGATGACGCAAGAAATAGCGGTCGATTTTCGTGATTTCGTACAACTTCTCGACGCCCCACTTGCGGCGCAGTGCTTCGTGCAGCACGAAGATGCGTTCGGCGCTCGGGCGTGCGACTTCCTTGGCTAGCGTTTCGTCGTCGTATTCCTTGAATTTTTCGCACTTGGCGCAAGCTCCGAATCCGCCGAATCCCGTTTCGAGAGAGCGGAGTGCCTTCTGCATGGCCTGCTTGAAGTTGGTGCCGATAGCCATTGCTTCGCCCACAGACTTCATCTGGGTGCCCAGCGTGGAATCGGCCTTCGGGAACTTTTCGAAGGTGAAACGCGGAACCTTCACGACAACGTAGTCGAGAGCCGGTTCAAAGCAGCTCGGGGTCGTCTGCGTAATGTCGTTGCGGAGTTCGTCGAGGGTGTAACCCACGGCGAGCAAAGCTGCAATCTTTGCGATGGGGAAGCCCGTCGCCTTGGAGGCGAGAGCCGAAGAACGGCTCACACGCGGGTTCATTTCGATGATGATGCGGCGGCCAGTCTTGGGTTCGATAGCCCACTGCACGTTGGATCCGCCGGTTTCCACGCCGATGGCTTCCATGACCTTCAGGGAGTCGTCACGCATGGCCTGGTAGGCACGGTCATCAAGGCTCTGGATCGGGGCGACCGTGATGGAGTCGCCGGTATGCACACCCATGGGGTCCAGGTTTTCGATGGAACACACGATAACGGCATTGCCCTTCTTGTCGCGCATGACTTCCATCTCGAATTCTTTCCAGCCCAGGAGCGATTCTTCAATAAGTACTTCGTTGTTGAGCGAGGCGTCAAGACCACGGTTCACGATGGTCTCGAATTCTTCGGCGTTGTGGGCGATACCGCCGCCCGTGCCGCCGAGGGTAAAGCCTGGACGGATAATCAGTGGCCAGCTTCCGATGGTGTGGGCGATAGCGGTCGCCTCGGACATGGAGTGTGCAGAACCGGAGCGGGGAAGGTCCAGCCCAATTTTGAGCATGGCTTCCTTGAACAGGTGACGGTCTTCGGCGCGCTGGATGGATTCTGCCTTCGCACCGATGAGTTCCACCTGGTAGCGGTCCAAAATGCCGCGCTCGTTCAGTTCCATCGCAAGGTTCAAAGCGGTCTGGCCACCGAGTGTGGGGAGCAAGGCATCCGGGCGTTCGCGGCGGATGATTTCGTGCAAAATATCGACGCTCAGCGGTTCAATGTAGGTGCGGTCGGCCATTTCGGGGTCGGTCATGATGGTGGCCGGGTTGGAGTTCACGAGCACCACTTCGTAGCCTTCGCGGCGCAGCACCTTGCAGGCCTGCACGCCGGAGTAGTCGAATTCGCAGCCCTGGCCAATTACGATCGGGCCAGAACCAATGAGCATAATCTTCTTGATGTCGGTACGCTTAGGCATAGCATTTCTCCGAATAAAAAGAAAGGCAAAAGCCAGAAGCTTTTGCCAAACGATAAAGACGATAAAAAACAGAGAAAAGAAAAATTTTGTGAAATCCAGAGAGTGTGGATTGGTTCCGTTGCGAGATTCCTGCAACGGCGGTACTCATGTGTGCCTCGATGGATTCCGATATTTTCATCGGGCTCAAAATATAGTAAATCTTGACCCAAGGGTGGAAGAGTGTTTTTGAATAATTTTTTTGAGTCACGAGGGGTTAAACTTTTTTAAAAGCAATCCGCCGGCGCGGGGCCGACGAATTGCATTTTTGAGGTTCGGATTATTATGAGGTTTTGGAGTACAATTAGTAAATAAAGTGGCATTTGGCTGTGCACCTTCGACGCGCAGCCGATGTTATTCATCTACTAATTCTATTAATAGATGAATAACATCTCGCGATACTTCGGCAGTGGCCATTTTTCGTCGGGCACGATGCTTTCGATCTTGTCCACGATAATGCGGAGGTTTGCCATAGCGTCGAGAATGACTTCGTGCTTTTCGCCGAGGGCGGTTTCCATCTGGGCGACTGCGGCTTCAAGTTCCTTGAGCTTTTCGCCGAGTTCGCGGGCGTAACCGTCGACAGCGTAGAAACCTTGGGTCTTGGCCATTTCGTTGGTCTTGAGGGCGTTGCTGTAAGCGCAAAGCACCTGCG
>NZ_CALEFV010000154.1 GCF_937877005.1 uncultured Fibrobacter sp.
GGCGGTACTGTTCGACTTCGTAATTCCGCTGGTCAAGGGCTATGGCGCCTGGAATGGCGGTTTCCAGTTCTTTGTGTGGCACCAGTTCCTGACGCTGTTCTTATCGGTTCTTTGCGGCCAGTACTATACCTCGGCCAGGTTCCGCGATATGGGTGCCTACTGGTTCTTGCAGAAGCTGATCAACAAGATTGAAGACGGAATCATCTATTATGACGAAGCCGGAAAAATCAAGGCGGTAAATCACGGCGCAACCAAGTTGCTCGGCCAGTCTTCTATTAGTTTGTGTGGAAGGTCCATCAAGAACGTGCTCCCGCCGAACCTCGACTTTTTCAGGGAGACGGTGTATAGCGATGTGCGCATGAACATCAACGGCGAAACCCATGTGATGAAGATTTATTTCTTCAAGTGCCGCCAGACGTTGATGACGATTGTGAATATCGCGTTTTTCATGGACCAGTCCAAGACGCTTTTGCTGCAGCAGAACCTGAAAACCTTGAACGAGCAGTACGTGGAATACACGCATGACCTGGTGCGCTATCAGGACCGCTTGAACAAGGAAGCCTCTATCAAGGTCGAAAAGGAAAACGTGCTGAACACGCTGATTAACGCCTTGCCGTTTAGAGTGTGGTACAAGAGCGAACTCGGCGTTTACCAGAAGCAGAACCGCTTGGACTTGGAAAAACGCGGCTCGCGCGAGGGTGCCCGCGACAACGACGAAGATATTTCGGTCTACGAAAAGGAAGCCCGCGAAAAGGGCGAAGTCAAGGTGTACACCTCGTTCGAGGACAAGGACGGCGCCGAGATTTCGCAGGACGAAGCGAACCGCCTTACGGGTATGGGCGAACTGGTGCAGACCTTCGACAACATGTATATCCCGATTCTGCAGGCGGGCAAGGCTCCTTACAAGACGCTTTGCCTCAAGGTCGACATGACCGAGCAGCGCAGGCTCGAACAGGAACGGAACATGTTGCGCGAACAGAAGTTCATTCATTCTCGCCTCGAAGAACTGGGAACCATTTGCGGCGCGTTTGCGCACGACTACAACAACATTTTGGGCTCGCAGCTCGGCTTCCTGGAAATTGCTCAGGAAGTGATTGAAGACAAGCAGTCGCAAGTGTACACGTTTATTTCGGAAGCGAAAAAGGCCGCCCAGCGCGGCAAGGATTCGCTCAACGAACTGCTGAATGCCATTCGCGGCAATGCGAACGCGGCAACGCCTGCAATCGTGTTCTCGCCTTACATGATTATCGAAGACGTTGTCCGCAAGATTTCGTTGACCTTGCCGCCTAACGTGAAGGTGCATAGCGAAGAACTCGACAAGAGCCTCAAGGTCCGTGGCATTGTGGCGTCTCTCGACCGCATTATCAGTAACCTCGCCAACAACGCCCTGTTCGCCATGAAAGAAACGGGCGGCGGTTCGCTGACCTTCAAACTTTATCCTGAAGTTCTCGAATCCCAGCTGGTAACGCCCTATGCTCCGCCGGTACCTGCGGGCAGTTATGCCAAGTTCGAAATCTCCGATACGGGTACGGGCATGGATTCGGGCACCCTGGAACGTATTTTTGCGCCGTTTTTCACGACAAAGGCCCCCGGCGAAGGCCTGGGACTTGGTCTATCTTCTGCCTTAAGGCTGTTAAAAGAGGGAAATGCCTACTTTACGGTGCAGACAACTCTGGGCGAAGGAACTACATTTTATCTATATTGGCCAATTGAAACTGAAACGAAGGAGGGCTAGTGCCTACGATCCTGATTATTGATGACGACGAGCAGTTTAATTTGATGCTCAAGTCCGCTCTTGAAATCAAGGGCTACAATGTGGAAACGGCTAAGAACGGTAAGGAAGCCAAGGCTCTTTACCAGAATAAGACCTATGACGTGATCATTACCGACATCATTATGCCGGATGTCGATGGTTACGAAGGGATTTTGGACCTGCGCCGCTTGAACATGAGTGACCGCACTATCGCCGTGAGCGGTGGTGGCCGTACCTCTGCCGAAGACTATCTGATGACTGCCCAGCACTTTGATGCCGCGGCAACCTTCAACAAGCCTGTGGACTTGCAAGCCCTTCGCGCGAAGGTCGAAGAAATCATCAAGAGCCATTCGTAGTAGGTCGCGATGAACATCCTGATCGCGGACTTGGATCAGAAATTTATCGGCGATATCCAGCACTCTTGGTCGGTTGCGGGGACAACCTTGTTCACCTGCACCCGCGAAAGTGACCTCATGCCCATCGTCAAGAAGAATTCGATAGACCTTGCGTTTATCGAAGTTCCTTTCTTAATGCAAGACAACATGGACATGGTGAGCTTTTTAAAGGAACGCCACCCTGGAATCGAAATCTTTGTACTGTGCGATGACCGCAACTGGCAAGGGGCCGCCTCTGCAATTACCCGCGGCGCAAACACCTTCCTCAAAAAGCCCATTTCAATTTCGCAGCTGGAATCGACGGCGCAAAAGGTACACGCTCAGATTTTAAACAAGTCCAATACCCAGCTCATGGAATCCCAGGTGCTGGACGGCCTTTTGGGGAATACCCCCGAAATGCGCAAGATTCTAAAGACCGTCTACAAGGTCGCTCCCACGAACAGCACCGTGCTCATTACCGGCGAATCCGGCTCGGGCAAGGAATTCCTTGCAAACGTCATTCACCGCTACAGCAAGCGCGCCGCCGAGCCCTTTGTGGCGGTAAACTGCGGCGCGATTCCCGAGAACCTGGTCGAAAGTGAACTTTTCGGAAGTAAGAAGGGCTCGTTTACGGGAGCGACTGCCGACAAGAAGGGCCTCTTTGAATCGGCAAACGGGGGCACCCTGTTCCTCGATGAGGTT
>NZ_CALEFV010000155.1 GCF_937877005.1 uncultured Fibrobacter sp.
TGTAGAATTCAACCGTCTACAGCCAACTTCCTACCGTCTACTGTCTACTTCCTACTGTCTATGCTAGAATTCTTTATTGCTGCCTTGGTGGTAGGAATTGCTCCTGGTCCAGATAACTTATTTGTCCTGGCGCAAAGTGCGACCCATGGTGCCCGTGCCGGTTTTTGCGTGATTTTGGGGCTTTGCACGGGAATCATGGTGCAGACGGGGCTGCTGGTCGCGGGGGTTTCGGCGCTGGTTGCCGCAAGCCCGACGGCGTTCTTTGTGATGCAATGTTTCGGTGCTGCATACCTGCTGTATTTGGCGTACCGGAGTTTTCAAGTTCGCGCCGGCACGGTTGTTGCTAGCGAGGCTTCCGAGTGTCATCCTGAGAGGAGTCACGAAGTGACGGAGTCGAAGGATCTAGGACAGGGCCATCCTTCTGCCCGCAAGCTTTACCTTCGCGGCATCATCATGAACCTTTCGAATCCGAAGGTGATTCTGTTCATGCTTTCGTTTATACCGCCGGCCGTGCGCCTGGACCGCCCGATTCACCCGAGCTTGCAGACAGCTATCTTTGGCGCAGAATTCATTGTGGCGACCATGATCGTGTTCGGTTCGGTCGCCCTGTTGGCTGGCGCCGTCAAGAAGTTCCTGCTGAATAGCCCCAAGGCGAACCGCAACCTCAACTGGTTCAGCGGCTGCGTATTCGTGCTGCTAGCGGTATCGCTGTTCGCGCTATAGCTGCTTTTCGATTAGCTTCAGGATTTTCTCGATAGTGATTTCAGGCGTATCGAAGGTATCGCCTCCGGCGGCACGGGTGTGGCCACCGCCGCCGAATTCACGAGCGATGGCGTTTACATCGACTACATAGTTGCTGCGCAGGCTGATTTTGTACTTGCCGTTCACGGGGTAGAGGAAAATAGCCACTTCGGTGCCGCCGACTTCGCGGATGGTGTCGATGGTGGTGGAAAGTTCCACGGGCGTGACTCCGAATCGTTCCATGTCTTCGGGCGTGATGTAGCTGTAGACGACCTTGCCGCCGAGGGCGAGCTTGCACTGCTGCATGGCAAAGCCCGTAATGAGTGTCTGCTTGTAGGTGCGGGTGTAGTAAGTCTCGTTCACGATTTTTGCGAAGTCGACACCTGCTTCAATCAGGTCGCCCACCACCTGCATGGTGCGCTTGCCGGTGCAGCTGTACTTGAAGGCTCCCGTATCGTGTACAATGCCGAGGTAAAGGGAACTGGCTGTGTCGCGGCTGATTTTAGCCTTGTCGAGGTTTACGTATAGAACCTCGCTTGCAGAACTTGCTTCGGGCTCCACGAGGTTCAAGGTGCAAAGGTTCAGCGGGTTGCTAATATGGTGGTCGATGTTGATGGTTTTCTTGGCTGACTTGATGCATTCGGCGCCGTTCGCCCCGACGCGTTCAAAGCTCGGCGTGTCCATGAGGAAGACGAGGTCAT
>NZ_CALEFV010000156.1 GCF_937877005.1 uncultured Fibrobacter sp.
CCTCTCTGTCGTGATGCACCGTTCCGACCGTTTTGCCCTCGGGGGTATAGCAAACGCTGAGCGGCGTATACGCGGCGCAGGTGGCAGACGAGGTGGGGATATTGACGATCGGGAGATCGGCCATCACGGCGGCAAGCTTTGCAAAATCCATGATCACGCCGCCGCCAACACCGACGATCAGGTCACATTCCTCTTGTTTTGCAAGCGAAGCCATCGAGGCGGCATCCTCTTTGTTGCAGGAGCCTCTGTGAATATAAAGACGGTACGAAACGCCGCCGTCCGAAAGGCTTTGATCTACGGCTTTGCCCGCGACCGCCCAAGCGGTTTTGCCCGCGAGAACCAAGGGGCGCTTTCCGTACCTCAAAAGCTCGGCGGCGCATTCGCGCAGTATATGTTTTCTTTGCAGATATCTTCCGCATCCGATGCGGAAGGTCGCCCGAGTCGGATGTTTTCGCGGACGGACATGTCGAACAAGAAATTGTCCTGCGAAACGTAGGCGATGCGGCGGTTGTATTCTTCGAGCGAAAGATCCCTGATGTTCACGCCACCGATTTCGATGTCGCCGCTGTCAACATCCCACAGCGAGGCGATAAGGCGAGCAATCGTCGATTTGCCGGAACCGCTCGGGCCCACGAATGCGGTAAAGCTTCCTTCGGGGAGAACCATGTTGATGCCGTGAAGAATCTCCTTCTTTTCTTCGCCTTTGATTCCCTTATGGTAGCTAAAGCGCACATCTTTCAACGTGATGGAGTTGTCGGCGGGTTTACGCTTGTCGGCCGCGGGGCGTGCGAGTTCCTTCATGTCTAAAACGGAGCCGACTTCGCCGAAAATGACACCCGCCTTGCTGATGTCGTCGCTGTAACTCATGATGGTAAGGAGCGGCATCATAATGCTCACCGAAACGATGATGACGGTGATAAAATCCACGGCCGTAATGGAGCCGTTGTAATAGAAGTAACCGCCAAACGGCAACACCGTCAATAGCGTGGCAGGAGCGACCGTGATGGCAAGGGAATGGGGCCAAATGCAGCGACGCATCCATTCGACAAAACAGTCGCTCCCTTCTTTTGCGGCTACTACAAATTTGTCGTAAGAAGACTTTGACTTGCCGAACGCCTTGATGACTTCGATGCCGTTAATGTATTCAACCGCGGTGTCGTTCAAGGCCTTCGTTTTCTGGATAGAATTATCGAACCACTTCTGCGCTCCGGCAAACATAACCGCCATGGCGACCATACCAATCGGGAGCGTGCCGAGCGAGGCAAGCCCCATGCGCCAATCGATATGGAAAAGGTAGACGAACATGAGCACAGGGAGGATTAGGTTCGAGGTAAATTCCGGGACTACGTGCGCAAGCGTCGTTTCCATGCTGTCGATGCGTTCTACCAGGATGTTCTTGAGAGCGCCCGAAGGCATGTCGAGAACAGAACCCAGCGGCACTCGTGAAAGCTTGTCACAAAGGTCCTTGCGGATGTTGCCGAGAACGTTGAACGTCGCTACGTGCGAAAGCGTCGTCGAAATGCTGTGGAACAGGACGTTTCCGAACCAGAATGCCGCAATAATCAGGCATTCCTTAAGGTAAACATCCCAGTCGCGCACGCCCGAAAGCAGTTCGCGCACGATGTTTGCGATAATGATGTAAGGGACGATTCCGCAAGCGACGCGCAAAAGCGCAAAGAATATGCTTGCGATGTAATACTTTTTCTTGTTTTTGGCAAACAGAAAAATCCAAGAGAGCAAAGATTTCTTTTTCATAGCGTTTCCTCCCAAAAGGGCTGAATCAAATTTTGGAAAAAAATGTTTTCTGTTCTACTCCAAACGGATTTTCGCCAAACCTTTTGGAGTAGAATTTTCTTGCGCATATTTCTCAATTTGGGCGCGATGAAACACATTTTTGCATACAAATTGACAACTCTCGTGTTGGTAATGGTCGCGATTGCCTCTGTGGCCGCGCGTGCACAAGAAACGGTGAACGGCGAAAACGCCGAATCTGCCGAAGAAATCACGAATTTTGACGATGTTTTTGCTGAGGAAACCTCCACAAACGAAAGCGCTCCGGCAGAACAGTCCTCAGCGAAATCGGGATCGTCCGGCGTAACGGTCCTCGACGAGATGGGCATCGAAGGCGAAGGAATCAACGAAGCTGCTCCGGTCGATAAGAAAACCAAGGCCGAATCGGTCAAGGTCATGGATGCCACGGAACTTCAGGGCTCCAGCGCCACCATCGCAGACGCTACGAACCGCTCTTCGGGAGTCAAGGTGCGGCAATCGGGGAGCCTCGGGGGCGAGACCAAAATCAATATCCGCGGCATGGAAGGCAAGAACGTGAAGGTGCTTGTCGATGGCGTTCCCGTCGATAACGGCAACGGAAATCTTTCGGTAAATGATATTCCCATCGACAAGATTGACCGCATCGAGATTTACAAGAGCTATGTGCCCGAACGCTTCGCGACCGACGGCATGGGCGGCGTGATTAACATCGTAACGCATGATTTGCCCAAGAGTTCCATTACGGGCTCTTACAGCTTCGGGAGTTTCAACACGCATAAGGCCTCGCTCGACGCAAAATATGTGTGGGTAACCGATTCTGCCAAGAACCGTGCTATCGCCACCGGAATTTCGGCCTATTACAACTACTCCGACAACGATTACGAATTCACCACGCCCTACATGGACACGGTTGTAACGCGAGATCACGACCGTTATTACAGTTACAATGTATCGCCCTTCGTGAATTTTAACCGTTACTATTTCGACAAGATATCGCTCAGTGCAAGCTACGGCGCATTCGACCAGGAAATCCAATCCAAGGCCCACCGCATCGAAGACGCGACCATGGATGGTTGGTCTTCCGGTGTTTCTCTGGGACTTCAAAAAACGGACTTGTTCGTGAAGGGCCTTTCGTTCGGTCTGTCGGCAAATTTCAGTTACGGCAAGGAATACGTTACCGATACTACCCACATTTATTACATCGGTTGGTCTAAGGATAATTATCGTGAAAGTAAAGCCATTAGCGGTGAAATCAGTTCGGGCGGAGCCTCCCTTTACGAACGCGTCAACTATGGCCTTGTTGTCCCGTGGAACCTGGATTACGCTTTTACCCAGAGCCATGTGTTGACCTGGAGCGGGCTCTACCGTTACGATTCCCAAGAACCTACAGATAAACTTGCGCTCGAAGGCAAGAAGATGATGAACGCTGCTGGATTTCCGGGACATAGCCACTCCCTGGTGACAGGGCTTTCGCTAGAAAACAACCTCTGGAGCGAGTGTATCCAGAATGTGGCGGGAGCAAAGTTCTATTACTATACGCTGGATGCCGATGACGACGGTTCCCGCGTGCAGCGACTTGGCGGAGAAAGCATTGACTATGACGGGTTTGGATTCAGCGAAAACTTGCGCATCTCCCCGTTCAAGCCTGTAGCCGTCAAGGTAGGGGATCAGCATAGCCTGCGATTCCCGACCCACGAAGAGGTCTTTGGCGACGGCATGTACAAGACCAGCACGCCGAACCTGGATCCCGAAAAATCCGACAATTTTACCGCGGGCGTCGAATTTACGGTGGACAATATCCCGCTCTTGTTGAAACTGCACTTAGAACTTAACGGCTTTTACCTGCTCATGGATGATCGAATCTATTGGAGCCCGCTTTCGACCGCGCCGCAGCCCTACTACAACAGTGTGGGAACCAAGACAAAGGGATTTGAAATCGATGTTAACCTCGATGTGAACGAATACCTTTCGCTGTCGTACAACTTGACGAAACAGGATATTCGAAGCCGTGAAAGGGACAATACCTACGGAATTGACAAGGGGCTTACTGTACCCAATATTCCGTTATTTTATATGAACATTGGCGCAGAATTCCATATTGGCGACGTATTTTTCAAGGATGATTTTTTCAAGCTCTACTGGCTAGCCAATTACACCGACGAATATTATTACTCCTGGAAAATATCGAAGCGTCAGGACCGCACCATACCTTCGTCGTTCTCGCAGAACCTGGGCGTTGAATACTCCATCTTGGCAAACAGGCTTTCCTGGAGCTTTGAGGCGAACAACTTTACGGATGCCCGTGTGTACGACAAGTACGGTGAATCGAGACCCGGCCGCGCCTTCGCTACCAAGATAAGATTTTCAATATAAGCATTTTCAAATTCAAAAAAAGGAAACAACATGAACATCTTTAAAAAAACAAACTCTCGCGACGTCATTGCGAGCGCAGCGAAGCAATCTCTTGTTGCTTTAACTTTGGCTGGAATGCTTGCTGCCTGTGGCGACGATTCCTCCAGTTCCAGCACCGCCCCGGAAAGCAATTCTGACAATGCCAAAAAATATGGCCTCGCCTTCATGACGGACAAGTCCATGCTGGTGGGTACAGGAAGCCTCAGCGAAAAGCAGAGCGACCTGGTGAAGGATTTTATCGAAGCGTCTAATTCCGGTGGCATCACCTATTCCGACGGTTCGCTGTACCTTATCTCTGTCGATGAGGCCATGACGAGCACCCTCAGCCGCTACGAACTCGACGAAGAAGGAAACCTCCCCGAAAAGCCCGCCGTCACGACCAAGTTCGAAGGTACCGGCGCCATGATGGTCAAATTTGCCGACAAGAACAAACTCTACGTGAACCAGACCTTCGCGAACTCCATTGTCGCCGTAGATGCCAAGACACTCAAGACGACAGCAACTATCGACCTCAGCGAGTATCTCGAAGATGGCGCACAGATGATTGGCCCGGGTTCTTCCGTAATCCGTGACGGGAAACTGTTCCTGAGCATGGGTCAACTGGTTGATGCGCAATCCATGATTGGTGGCCCCCAGGCAAGTGTCGCCGTGATTGATGTCAAGAGCGACAAGGTCGAGAAGGTCATCAATTCCTCGTTGGTCTCTGCCGTGGGCGTGTACGACGACATGAACAACACGATGTCCTTCGTGGACGAGGACGGAGACATCTACTTCTACGCACCTGCCGCCATGGGCTGGATGGAAGGTTACGAAGAAGGCTGGATTCGCATCAAGAAGGGCGAAACCGAGTTTGACAAGGACTGGGTTTTCCACCTGCACGACGCCGCCTACGACGGTGAAAAAAGCAACGAAAACTACTTGATGACCGGCGGCACCTACCTGGGCAAGGGCAAATTCCTCGGTTTCTTCGGTCACTTTGCCGACCCCAGCAACTTCTACGCGTATGAATGGAGCTTCGTCGTCATCGACCTCAAGAAAAAGACGGTTGAAAAGATTCCGGGGCTTGCTCCCACCATCCCCTGGTTTGCACCGAGCGTCCACCTGGATACCGACGGTACGGCATTCATCGGCCACGCTGACGAAAAGAGTGGCGCTATCTACCGCTACGATGTCGAAAGCGGCAAACTGACCAAGGAAATGGACGTGAGCACCGGTACTGCCTACTATATCATTCCGATCGCTGACTAGTTTAAACTCTTTTTATCCTAAAACAGCGCTGCCACCCTGCGAAAGCGGGGTGGCTTTTTGCGTCCTTTTTATGGTTTAGCCTTTACTAATTAGCCTATGCTTTCTAAATTTAGCGTAGACTAATAAATAAGGTGTGTTTTTTGTCTAATCGGAGCCGTCCTATGGAACAAGTAAAGTTAAGCCAGAGCCTTGAAGACTACTTGGAAATGGTGCACATGCTGCGCCTTGCGAACGGGATTGCCCGTGTCCGCGACATTGCGGCGGCGCTCAAGGTCAAGATGCCGTCGGTGGCCAAGGCGGTAATCGAACTCAAGAAGCTCGGCCTTGTGACGCAGGAGCCTTACAGCGGTGTCGAACTCACTTCGGAAGGCGCGCTGGTGGCGTCCCAGATTCTGAACCGTCACATTCTGCTGAAGAGTTTTTTGATCAAGCTCGGCGTGTCCGAGGCGATTGCTGACAAGGACGCCTGCTGCATGGAGCACATTCTTTCGGCGGAGACTCTCGAGAAAATCGAGGAGTTCGTGAACTCCCCCAATACGGGTGTGACGGCGAAAAAGTCGAACGCCGCTAAATCTAAGAAAAAGTAAATCGTTGGTGTATGAATAACGAACCGAAGTTTTCGGAACTTAAAAAAGGCGACAAGGCCGAAATTATTGGATACAACACGGGTGATTCGCATTACAAGTCCAAACTTTTGTCGATGGGGCTTGTGCGTGGCGTGGTGCTGCAGGTTTTGCAGGTGGCCCCGCTCGGCGACCCGGTCGAGGTGAGCGTGCTTTCGTACAGGCTTTCGCTCCGCAAACAAGAAGCCAACGTGCTCAAGTTGAGGAGAGTCTAGTGCCTATCGAGAAAGAAGTTTTCACGATTGCGATTGCGGGCAACCCGAACTGCGGAAAGACGGCGCTCTTTAACTCGCTGACCGGCTCGAACCAGATTGTGGGCAACTGGCCTGGCGTGACTGTCGAAAAGAAGGAAGGCCAGTTCAAGCTCGACAACCACACGATTCGCGTGGTGGACTTGCCGGGTATTTACGCGCTGTTTGCAAACTCCGAAGACGAGCGTGCCGCTCTCGATTACCTGCTCAAGGGCGAGGCGGACTTAGTCGTGAATATTTTGGATGCGACGAACCTGGAACGCAACCTGTTCCTCACGAGCCAGCTGATGGAAAAGGGCGTGCCGATGGTCTTGGCGGTGAACATGATGGACATCGCGGCGAGCCGCGGCGTCCATGTGGACCTGCACAAGCTCGAAGAAATCCTCGGCGTGACGGCGATTGGCCTCACGGCGGTTTCGCCCAAGAGCTGCGAAGGATTCGTGAACGACTTGCACAAGCTGCTGCATAACAGCCGCGAGCTTCCGCTCCCGAAGGCGGTCAAGCATTCCGAAGTTCTCGAGAAACTGATTGAAGAAATTGCGGTGCCGCTCAAGCCCGTAGCCGACAAACTCGGCGCAAGCCCGCGCTGGACGGCGGTGCAGTACCTGGAACATAGCGGGCGAGTGCTGGAACTTGCCGACGAACTCGGTGTCGAAATCCCGCACGACAAGATTGAAGAAGACTTGGGCGAAGAGGTGGAATTTGCGCTGGCCGATTCCCGCTACTCCTACGCCCGCGACATCGCGAAGGCGGTCATTCGCGACAATACCAACAGGAGCACGCGGACCGACAAGCTTGACAAGCTCTTCTTGAACCGCATCCTGGGAATTCCGCTTTTCCTAGTCGCCATGTATCTGGTGTTCTGGTTTGCGGTGAAGGTCGGCAGCGCATTCATCGATTTCTTCGACATCCTGTTCGGTGGCATTTTCGTGGATGGCATGACGGAACTGTTGACGAAGATTGGCGCGCCGGGCGTTGTCGTGGCGCTGTTGGCGAACGGCATTGGTACGGGCATCCAGACGGTATCGACATTCATTCCGGTTATCTTCTTCATGTTCCTTTGCCTTTCGTTCCTTGAAGATTCCGGCTATATGTCGCGTGCGGCGTTCGTGGCGGATCGCTTTATGCGGTTCCTCGGGCTCCCGGGCAAGGCGTTCGTGCCGATGATTGTGGGCTTTGGCTGCTCGGTGCCTGCGCTCATGGGCACGCGTACGCTCGAAAACAAGCGTGAAAGGTTCCTTACTTTGTTCCTGGTGCCGTTCATGAGTTGTGGCGCGCGCCTCCCGGTGTATGCGCTATTTGGTGCGGCGTTCTTCGGCGAAAGTGCGGGGACGCTCGTGTTCGGAATTTACCTGACAGGCATTGTGATTGCTCTGATTTACGGCCTGCTCTTGCGCCATACGGTTTTCATGGGCAAGGAATCGACGTTTATCATGGAATTGCCGCCTTACCATTTGCCCAAGGTGCGCAACCTTTTCCGCCACGCGTGGCTCCGCCTCAAGGAATTCGTTTTCCGTGCGGGCAAGGTCGTGCTCATTATGGTGACGGTGCTTGGCTTTATGGGCTCCGTCGGCACTGACGGAAGTTTCGGTAACGATAACAACGAAAAGTCGGTGCTGAGCGCCGTGGGTACGGTGATTACGCCCGTGTTCGAGCCCTTCGGTGTTGAACGCGATAACTGGCCCGCTTCGGTGGCGCTCTTTACGGGGCTCTTCGCGAAAGAGGCGATTGTCGGAACGCTCAATTCGCTGTATGCCATCGAGGGCACGGGTGATGCTAACACTGCCGAAAAAGCGGGGGAGGTCGACGCAGCTCCAGACGAGAATGTGGCCCCTTCGACAGGCTCAGGGACCTTAAAGGACGCTGCCATTCGGCAGGCTCAGGGACCCGAGTCGTCATTTAGCCTCAAATCAACGGTGAAGGAAGCTCTTGTGAGTGTCCCGGCGAACCTGGTAGAAGTCTTTACCTCGATTGCGAACCCGCTGGGCGTTAAGGATGCGATTGCTGAATCCGAAAATGCCGGAAACGAAGGTGCGTACAAGACGATGCAGGCACATTTCAACCTCGGTCGCTTCCAGGTGCTGGCTTATCTGCTGTTCATCTTGCTCTACGTGCCGTGCCTTGCCGCCATGGGAACCGCCTTCCGCGAACTCGGTCGCTTCTACGGAACGCTCATGATGGTGCTCCAGACAGTTATTGGCTGGAGCCTCTCGGTGCTGTTCTTCCAGGTAACCTGCGGGCATTCCGTCGCATTAATCGTGACTTCACTCGTGCTTCTCGCCGGTGTGGTCGTGAGCCTCGTGCTGATTGGCCGCGACCAGCGCAAGAAGAAAGTGTTCGACTAATTTCTTTCTGCATATTGAAAAAGTCTCGGCGGCGTGCCGGGACTTTTCTATTTGGTTGTTCTGCGCTTACTTTTTCTTTGCCGGCGCAGTTTTAGCCGATGCGGTCCCTTTTTTCTTTTGTTCTTGCACATGCGAAACATTTTTCTTGTTTAGCGCTGCCTTCACGAGCCCGCTGAACAGCGGGTGCGGCGCAGTGGGCCTGCTCTTGAATTCCGGATGGAACTGGCAGGCTTCGAAGTAGGGGTGGTTCTTGATTTCCACCATTTCTACGAGCTTGCCATCAGGCGATGTACCGGCGATCTTGAGGCCGGCCTTTTCGAGTTCTTTGCGGAATTCGCTGTTGTAGTTGAATTCGTAGCGGTGACGGTGGCGTTCGCTAATCTTTTCGCTCTTGTAGAGCTTTGCCGCGTTGGAATCCTTCATGAGCTTGCACGGGTAAGCGCCGAGGCGCATGGTGCCGCCCTTTTCGGTGACGTTCTTCTGTTCGTCCATCAGGTCAATAACCGGGTGGGCCGTCTTTTCGTCGAATTCCGTGGAGTTGGCGTCTTTCCAGCCGAGAACGTTGCGTGCAAATTCAATCACGCAGCACTGCATACCGAGACAAATGCCCAGCAGCGGAACCTTGTGTTCGCGGGCATACTTGATGGCAACACACTTGCCGTTCACGCCGCGGCTACCGAAACCGCCCGGAATCAAGATGCCGTCCGCATTCTTGATCATGTTCGGATTCTTTTCAAGTTCTTCGGCTTCGATGCATTCCACTTTCACCTTGGCGTTGTGTTCCATGCCGGCATGCTGCAAGGCTTCGTGCACGGACTTGTAGGCGTCGCGGATGGCGATGTACTTGCCCACCAGCGCGATGGTGCATTCGTACTTCGGTTGGGTTGCCTTCTTGACGAGTTTGTCCCATTCGGAGTGGATGATGGGGTGTACGCTCAGGCGGAGCTGTTCCAACACGCGGAGGTCAAGTTCCTGCTTGGAAAGTTCGCGGGGCACGGCGTATACAGAATCCGTCACGTCCTTTTCTTCAATCACACATTCGGGCTTCACGTTGCAGAAGAGCGCGAGTTTGTCCAAGTGATCCTGCGGAATCGTCATTTCGGTACGACACACCAGAATGTCGGGGAAGATACCGATGTTGCGGAGTTCGGCAACCGAGTGCTGCGAGGGTTTTGTTTTGAGTTCGCCTGCGGCCTTCAGGTAAGGCACCAAAACCAGGTGGACAAAGCAGGTGTTTTCCACGCCGACTTCAAAACGGAACTGCCTTGCGGCTTCCAGGAAGGGGAGGGATTCAATGTCGCCTGCGACACCGCCGATTTCGCAGAGCACGATGTCTGCGCCGCTTTCGGCTGCAGAGCGGAAGGCATCCTTGATTTCGTTGGTGATGTGCGGAATGACCTGCACCGTGCCGCCCAGGTATTTTCCGGCGCGTTCTTTTGCAAGCACGGAGGAATAGATGCGACCCGAAGTGTAGCTGGAGGCCTTGGAGCATTGCACGCCTGCGAAGCGCTCGTAGTGGCCCAGGTCAAGGTCGGTTTCGTAGCCGTCGTCGGTCACGAAAACTTCGCCGTGCTGGTAAGGGCTCATGGTGCCCGGGTCTACGTTCAGGTACGGGTCCAGCTTCTGCATGAACACCTTGTAGCCGCGACTCTTGAGCAGCAGCGCGAGTGAAGCGGAGGTGATTCCCTTACCGAGGGAACTGACCACGCCGCCGGTAATGAAGATGTACTTGGTCTGTTTTTTGGGGGCGGCCTTCGTCATTATTTTGCTCCCTTGAAGTTGAGAATCATTTGTCTGAATTCGCCGAACAGGTAGTAGGAATCGTTCGGGCCCGGAGCGGATTCCGGGTGGTACTGCACGCTGAACGCGGGGAGTTCCTTGTGGCGGATGCCCTCGACGGTGTTGTCGTTCAGGTTGACGTGGCTGACTTCCACATTCGCAGGGAGGCTGGATTCCTCGATGGCGTAGTTGTGGTTCTGGCTCGTGATTTCTACAGCGCCGGTCTTCAAGTTCTTTACCGGATGGTTGCAGCCGTGATGGCCGAACTTGAGTTTGGAAACTTTCGCGCCGAGAGCAAGACCCAAAAGCTGGTTGCCGAGGCAGATGCCCATCAGCGGGACCTTGCCCAGCAGCTGTTTCACGACTGCAGCTACCTGCGGGAGGCTGTTCGGGTCGGCGGGGCCGTTCGAGAGGAACACTCCGTCCGGATTCTTCGCCATAATTTGTTCGTAGGTGGCGTTAATCGGGAGCACCGTCACCTTCATGTTCTGCGCGGCGAGATTCCTCAGGATGTTCGTCTTGATACCGAAATCCAGCGCGACAACGTTCAGGTCGCCTTCGGTACTGAATTCGTAGCCGTTCGGGTCGCTGACCTTGCTGGCGTAATCCTGACCGTCGAGGCCTTCCCAGGCTTTTGCCTTTGCGATAGCATCGGCTTCGCTCATGTCGGTGCCGTCCACGTGGAGGTAAGCCTTCTGTGCCCCGTGTTCACGCAGGTGGATGGTGAGAGCGCGGGTGTCTACGCCCGCGATGCCCGGCTTCTTGTGGGCGAGCATGTAGTCGTGCAGGCTCTCTTCGCCAATTTCCTTGCTCACGTCGTCCAGCGAGTTTACGACAATTCCGTTCAGGAACACGTCGCGCGATTCGGATTTTTCATGGTTTGCTGCGTAGGCGCCGACTTCGGCGGTGGTGAACACCACGAACTGACCTGCGTAAGAGGGGTCTGTCAGAATCTGCTTGTAACCGGCCATACCGGTGTTGAACACGGCTTCGCCGACGGTATCGGTAGCAGCGCCAAAGGCGTAGCCCCTAAAAACGGTCCCGTCTGCCAGTGCCAGA
>NZ_CALEFV010000157.1 GCF_937877005.1 uncultured Fibrobacter sp.
CGTGCGTCTCTACTTGTCAATCGTAATTCCCTTTTGTTTCTTTTGTTCTTTTGTCTGAAACAGAAAACATTGTTATATCGCTGTCACACTTCGCGTTCGGAAGGATTCGCGGGCCTTACGGACGTAAAGTTTGATGACGTCGGCGGGGAGGGGTGTGGCACGGACGAAGGAGCGGGTGAGGTCAGGGAATTTGGCAAGGGCAGTGGCGAGACACCAGGCTACTGCCATGCGCACGTAATAGGGTTGTGGTCCTTGCGCTGTGCCTTGTTGGGCAACCTTGGGTTTGCCTTTGGCGTATTGATATTCAGAACTGATTTCCTCAAAGCGGAGCGCTTCAAACTGCTCAAAGATGCGGGGCAACCATTCCTCGGTCAGGAAATAGGTCATGGCTACAACGATGGCGAAGCGCACTTCAAATTCGCGCGTGGAGCGGAAATAGGGTTGCAGGAATGCCCAAAGTTCGTGCTTATCTGCCTTGCCCATCCACTTGGCATGGGCACAATAAGAATCGCATACCGCCCAGTTGTCAATGTACGGCAGAAACTGCTCGATGCGGGCGAGGCATTCGTCAAAGTCCTTGATGCGTTCTACCACGAAGAGATGTACCTGGTTTTCTTCGAAGTACTTGTGCGGTAGCTTGTCCAAAAATTTGGCGACATCGGCCGGTACGGTTTTTGCAGCCGTTGAATCCGTCACAGAACCAGCCGCTGAACGAGTTGTCCTTGCGGAGCCCTTTGCAAAATCCACAAATTCCTTCGCAATCTTCCGCATGGTAGGCACGCGCACGCCGATGATTGCTTTCTTGTCGATATTCGGCAACAGCGACGCATGAAAGTCGCGGTACTTTAAATCCTGTTCGGCCAAAAGGCGTTTGACAAGTTCCGAAGGGGTCATACATTACCTCTTGAGAAACAGAGCCTTCTCCGCCACCCTGCCGTCAACCTGCAGCACGCCCACGTAGCGGCCACGGGCAAGACTTTCGACCGCGAGAGTCTCGAAGTAGCTCCCGGCAGCACGGCGCCCGAGATTAAACGAACGTACCACGCGGCCCTGCATGTCGAACAGGCTGAACTTTGCGGCACCGGCAGATGCAAGCCCGAACCGGAGCGCGACATGGTCGCCGTTCAACACCGCATTGAAGCGCGTGTCCACGACCTGCGGCGCGACGACACCTATCGTTTCTTCCAAGGAGAGGGACGCCTTTGCGTACTTGCTCCAGAGGGTATCGCCCGTGACTGCAACGCCGACGCGGTAATCGAAAACGAATTCGCCACCGGCCTTCTTGCCCTGCTTCTCAAGCGAATCGAGCAGAGCCTTGCCTGCAGAATCGGGCATGATTACCAGGGCATAAGAAGTATCCGCCACGACAGCCCTCTCGCGCAAGGTTCCGAGGATACGTTCCGCGGTAATTTCGCCCTTGCCGTATTTCAGGGTTTCCGCACCCACATACGGGACATTAGGCATCCCGCGAAGCAACGGGAAGCTCTTGCCATCCTCGATGTACCAGACGGAATCGAAGTCGAAACCCTTGAAGGTAGCCTTTTTGCGCAAGTCCGCACTGCTCACATCGTTACCCACCCACGCGGATTCCGTGACGGCGCAGGAATCGCTATTGTAGTAGAAGGCAACCCCGCCACCATCGCTTTTTCGAGTCGAGCAATGGCGAGATCCGTCATACTCCTCAAAATATCCCGTGGCATAGTCATAATCCACCTTGCCTTCGTTATACCCGACAAAGGAGCCTATCTCCAGCATATTCGAAGCCGTTGCAGACGAATCTCCAAGGTATTTGACGCGGCGCTTCAAATTACCCGTAGAATAGGAATTGTTTATAGCACCCTTGTTGTTCCCGGCAAATGCGCCTGCATGGTTAAAGCGGCCCTTGATATCGCCCGTAGCAAAGCACATCTCGATGATTCCATGCGTGTTGTTGACCGAAGCGAAACCACCGACATAGAACAGGCTGATGTTGTTGAGCTTTCCTGCCCAATCGATATTTTCATTTTCAGTCTCCTCGAATATATCGCCTGTAGCAAAACTCCGCCTAATGGTACCGTCGTTCCTGAAGACGAATCCGCCGGCGCCATCCCTGGAAACGCGAATGGAGCCCGTCGCATAGCAACGTTCAATCACACCGGAAAGTTCGTTGTTATTTACAAAGCCCGCATCCCCATTTTCAATATCAATCGTAGTGTAACTGTCCGT
>NZ_CALEFV010000158.1 GCF_937877005.1 uncultured Fibrobacter sp.
TGATGTTCCAGCTGACCAGGATTCCGCCCCAGACGATGACTGCGGTAAGGAACAGCAGGAACATGTTGAGCCCATCGGCGCCGACGGCGTAATGGGCGTTAAAGGCATGCAACCACGGGATGTCCATGTAGTAATGGAGTAAAAGCGGGGCTGATTCCTTGGCGGCTGTGTCAAAGCCAAGCGTGTAGAGTCTGTAGGTAAGGTAGCCGACAAGCAGCAACACAAAGGTGCCCGAAACGGCATGAATTGTCTTAAGCAGGGATTCCTTTTGCGAAGAAATCGGTGCGCAGACTAGGACCGTGAAAAGTGGTATGATCCAGATAAGGTTAAAAAGCAAAGTATCCATAGTCAAACCTGCTTAAATAGGAAGCTGCCCCAAGAAACGCCACAGGATTACGCCGACAATAAGCGTGCCCAGGTAAAAACTCAGGTTTCCGCCCTGTGCGTAGCGCACGAGGTCGCCGAGTTTGTGTGTGAACCACACGACAAACGCGAGGATTCCTTCGATAATGTAGTCTTGAATAAAGCGTGCTACGCGGGCAATACCGCCAATCACGAACTGGCGAACCACGGCGTAGTACATTTCGTCAAAGTAGAACTTGTGGTAGATAACCTTGTAGAGCCCGCTTCGGTTGGTGGCGTCGAGGGCGCGTCCGATTTTTGCCCTCGGGCTTGCATAGAAGAACCATGCTATCAAAAGGGCGACGGCGGCAACGGCAACAGCCACATACGGAATCCATTCGGCATGGGGGAGCATCACGAGCTGCGGCACGCGGAGCCTACCCGGCACAAAGTACTGCTCGAAGAGGTTCTTGCTGAGGAGGCCGCTCAACAGGGCGGGCACGGCAAGAATCACAATCGGAAGAGTCATGAAGAAGTCTTCGTGCACATGGCCTTCGGCAACGGACTTGCAGCGCGGAGCGCCATGGAAGGCCAAGAAGAACAGGCGGAACATGTAGAATGTGGTAAGGCCGCTGGTGAGAATGGCCAAGCCGAATACCACGTAATGGTGACCTTGGAAGGCCGCCAAAATGATTTCGTCCTTTGAGAAGAATCCGGAGAACGGCGGAATGCCTGCAATGGCAAGCACGCAAATAAGGCTGCACCAGTAGGTGAGCGGCATTTTCTTGCGGAGTCCGCCCATGGCGTCGAGATCGTTGGTATGTACCTGGTGAATCAGGCTGCCCGCGATTAGGAATAGGGCGCACTTGAAGAAGGCGTGCGTAAAGATGTGAAAGGTGGATGCTGTCCAGCCGGTCGTGATGACTGCGTCACCAAGCTTGCAGGCTCCGAGCGAAAACATCATGTAACCGAGCTGCGAGAGCGTGGAGTAAGCGAGTATTCGCTTGATGTCCTTCTGCGTGCAGGCGATAACTGCGGCAAAGACCATCGTGAAGGCTCCCACGACTAGAATTAGGTTTAATGTGTCGCCACAGGCTGCAAAGAACGGGAACAGGCGCGCGACCAAATAGACTCCGGCCACCACCATCGTGGCGCTGTGGATAATCGAGGATACTGGAGTCGGACCTTCCATGGCGTTCGGAAGCCAAATATGCATAGGGAACATTGCTGACTTGCCCCATCCACCCGTAAATATGAGTATGGATCCAAGGATAAGGGCGTCAGCCTTGCTTACGACCATTATGCCGAGGTCAATTGTCTCTTTTTTGAATGCGGAAAGAGTCAGGTTGTTCAGAGTAAAGAAGTCGAAGCTCTGCACTATGTAGCTCACGATCACGATGCCGAGCAGGAAGAAACTGTCGGCGAAGCGCGTAAGGATGAATGCCTGCTTGGAGGCGCTCACTGCCGAGGGCTTGTGGTACCAGAAACCGATCAGGAGATAGCTCGAAACGCCCACGAGCTCCCAGAAGATGAACATCTGGAAAAGGTTCGTTGCGGCGACGAGACCGAGCATGCTGAAGCTGAACAATGAAAGCAACGCGAAGAAACGGCCGGTGCTGCGGTCGCCCTTCATGTAGCCGATACTGTAGATGTTCACGAGGAATGATATCGCTGTGACAACTACGAGCATCATCACCGAGAGTGGGTCGACGAGAAGTCCTATTTTTGCGGCGAATTCTTCGGCGAAGCTCAGGAACGGGAACTGGAAAAGAACGGCTTTTTGTGGAGCGAAACCGGAACCGAAATAGTGGACGGCGAGTATTAGAGCCGAAACCATCGCAATACCGTTACCGGTAACGGCGAAAGCTGCTGCGGCCCTGTCCGATTTGCGCCCGAGGAAAAGCCCGTTTACCGCAAACACGAGGAGCGGCATCAAGAAAATCAAGTAGCCGATGGAAACGTCATTAATCATGGAGGTCCCTCAACTGTTCAACGTCCAGACTCTTGTAGCGGCGATACATCGACACGATGATAGCGAGGGCTATCGCCATTTCGCAGGCCGTCACGGCGATTACGAAAATGCTGAAGAGTGCACCTGCGGTAGAGTCCTTTGCGCTAAAGTAGGCGAACGAGATGAAATTGATGTTAGCGGCGTTCAGCATGAGTTCAATTGAAATTAACATGCCAATCAGGTGGCGTCTACGCATGAGGCCCCAGACTCCGATGCCGAACAGCAGGAAAGCGAGAATTAGACAATTCATTAGAGTCATTTTTCTTCTTCCTCCTTGCCTTTACGGGCTATAGTGATGGCGCAGATGAGAGTCATCAGCAAGAGGATACTTACGACTTCGAAGGGAATTACGAATCCGTCGGGTCCGTAGCCCAGGAGCCTAAGGGCGAACGCCTTGAGGGAGGCGTAACCTTCGGGAGCGACTACGGCGCCACTCGAAAGACCTTCGACGGGCAAGAGGCACTTGACCATCACGATTACGAAAATGATCGAAAGGGCGAATGCCGCGAATATTCTTGGAATCTTGACTGCGAAAGCGTCTTCGCCGAGGTGACTTGTGAGAAGAATGGTGAATACCACGAAAATCACGACGCCGCCCACGTAGACCATTACCTGGGCAAGCGCAGTGAATTCGGCGTGCAGGATAAGGTAGAGAATGGCCGTAGCGACAAAGCTAAAGATAAGGAATACGGCGCTCTGCAGGATGTTCTTGACGGCGACTGTACAGACGGCAGTAACAAGAATAGCGAATGCTACTATGTAGAACGCGATGTCCATTCCACCGGTAGGGAATGCTATGTTTTGCGGGATAAGACCTGCTAAAAGAGTTTGGGACATTAGCCTTGGCCCTCCTTCTGGTTCAGAATCATTTCGAGCGTATTTGGATCGGTCGTTGCGACTTCGAACGCCTGGCTCATGCGGATAGCTCCAAACGGGCAGGCTTCTACGCAGAGACCGCACTGGGTGCAGCTCGCAAAGTGGTAGACGTAACGGCCGAGCACCTTTTTGCCCGCGATGTTCTTGGTCGAAAGCACGTTAATCGATGCGTTCGGGCAGGCGCGTTCGCACATGCCGCAGGCGGTGCAGTGATTGTTTCCGTCGGCGTCTTCGATCATCTCGAGGCGTCCGCGGTAGCGTTCGTGCATCTTTAGCGTCTTCTTGTTTTCGGGGTATTGCTCGGTGACAATGCGCCGTGGGTCAAAAAAGTACTTTAACGACACGGATAAACCGCAGATCAGGCTCCACGGACCCGTGATGCAGCGCTTCAGGTAGCGCTTGATGTATCGACGTGTAGAAATTCGTTCTTGCATATTAGACCAAAATCATGTAAACTGCGCCGGCAGTGAGAATCACCAGGTTCACCGGCAAAAGGAATTTCCATTCAAAGTCCATGAGCTGGTCCACGCGGGGGCGCACAAAGGTCCAGCGGACCATCATGTAGCACCAGATCATGAAGTAAATCTTTGCAAAGAACCACACGAAGCCAGGAACCATCTGCAGGTAGGTGTCGATCGCTTCGACTCCGATGCAGGGCGCGTGGAATCCACCCAGGAAGCAGGTGGCGGCAAGTGCCGAGTTCGTGACCAGGGCGATGTATTCGGCCAGGTAGAACATGGCAAACGGGGTGCCGTTGTATTCGGTGTGGTAGCCGCCGGTGAGTTCCTGTTCCGCTTCGGCGATGTCGAAGGGGGCGCGGTTCATTTCGGCGGTAGAAGAGATGAAGAACAGGATAAAGGCGATGAAACCGATGACCGGAATCTTGAAGATGAACCAGTCGAGAACGGTGCCGGACTGACTCATGGTAATGTCCATCAGGTTCGTGGAACCCGAAACCATCACGACGAACAGGAGAATCATCGCAAACGAAATTTCGTAGCTAATCATCTGGGCGCCGCTGCGCAGCGCACCGAGCAGGGAATACTTGTTGTTGCTGCTCCAGCCGCCGAGCAAAATGCCAAGCACTCCGAATCCGTTCACGGCAATGATCATGGGGATGCCCATGTCGATATCGGCGACCACCAGGTTCTTGTCGAAGGGAATCAGGGCACAGACGATGAACGGAGCGATGAGCACAATCATCGGTGCCACATAGAACATCAGCTTGTCGGCGCCGCTCGGGGAATAGACTTCCTTGAAGAGCATCTTGATCACGTCGGCGATGGTCTGCAGCGTGCCGTGCCAACCAAGGCGCATGGGCCCCAGGCGGCATTGCACGTGGGCGCAAACCTTGCGTTCCATGTAGATAAGGATCGGAGCCGAACCGATGTTCACCGCACACACGGCCACGACGCAAATCAAGGCGTTCACGAGGAATGCGGTGACGCTATCAAGCGTTGTGTTGTGCAAGGCATCCGGCAAGTATGCCGTGAGTTTAGGAACCCAGCTGCGAACAAAGTCGCCAATCGGATGTGTTACAGAAGGTACAAACATAAATTACCTGTCAATTTCGGGAATCACCGGGTCAAGCGTTGCCATGATGGTCACGAGGTCGGAAATCTTGTGACCCTGAACCATCTTGTTGAGGGCTGCGATATGTGGGAAGCTCGGCCCACGCGTGTGAATACGGTAAGGCTTTTCGCCGGTTGTTGCGGCCACCACGTAAGTGGCATACAGGCCCTTCGCGGTTTCGATTTCGCTGTAGTAACGACCAACGGGGATACGTACGGGTTTTTCCTTTGCGCGCCAGGGACCGTCCTTGGGGAATTTTTCAATACATTGGTAAAGAATGCGCATGGACTCGTGAATTTCGGCTATGCGCACCGTGTAACGGTCGTAGCAATCGCCCGTATAGGTGACGGGAATGTCAAATTGGAACTGGTCGTAAATACTGTAGGGATTTGCCTTGCGCACGTCGAAGTCGACGCCGCTTGCGCGAAGTACCGGGCCGGAGCATCCGTAAGCAATGGCGTCTTCGGCAGAAAGGATGCCGATGCCCTTGCTGCGTTCCAGCACGATGACGTTTTTGGAAAGGAACCTTTCGTAGTCCTTCATGGCGCCTTCCAGGTGCTTGAGGAGCGCTTTCACGCGGTCGATAAAGTTCTCGGGAACGTCATAGCGGCTGCCACCCGGTCTAAAGAAGTTGGTGGTCAGGCGCGATCCGGTGACTTCTTCCAGAATGTCATGGATCATTTCGCGTTCCTTGAAACCGAACAGCAAGCAGGTCTGGCCGCCCAAATCGCCGCCGAAGCAGCCGAAGAATACGAGGTGAGAGGCGATTCTACCCAGTTCCGAAAGCATCACGCGGATGTATTCGGCCTTTTCGGGTACGCCGATGTTCATTCCCTTTTCTAGTGCAATTACGACTCCTAGATTGTTTTGGATGGCCGTCAAGTAGTCCTGACGGTCGGACATCGCGATGTACTGCAGGTAGCTCATGGATTCCGCCTGTTTTTCCATGCCGCGGTGGATGTAGCCAAAGTGCGGCACCACTTCCACGATGGTTTCACCGTCCATACGGAGGGCGAGACGGAGTGCGCCGTGGGTACTGGGGTGCTGCGGACCCATGTTGATGAAAAATTCTTCGGTATTGGTATCGCGGGTAATCTTGAATCCCGGGGGAAGTCTCGTTGCCATTATACGGGCCTCCTGATCATTTCGGGGTGCGTAAAGTCCTTACGCAGGGGGAAACCTACGAAGTCCTTGTCCAAGAATATGCGGCGCAGGTCGGGGTGACCTTCAAAGTTGATTCCGAACATATCGTATACTTCGCGTTCCTTGACTTCGGCTCCCGGGTACAGGTGGCTGATAGTGGGAACTGTTCCGAGCAACGCTGTAGGACGTCTTTCTTCGGGAATATTGAAATCTTTCTTGATCTGTACGCAGAAGAAAACCTTGTGACCCAGTTCGATGCTGCGGAGCTGCGTCACCATGTCAAAGTGATCGTCGTAATCAATGGCTGTGACATCAATCAGGTAGTTCATTTTGAATTCGGGATCGTTCTTCACGTATTCCACGGCGGCCACATAGTCTTCGACATTGATCATCACTTCGAGCGGATGGTCGGCGGGCATCGCCTCGATTACGCTCTCGATGGGGTCTTCGCTATGAGTGTGTACAGTAATGTTCGGGAACTTCGTTTTGAGTTTCCTATAGATGTCAATCTGGTGCATGCCGAATCGCTTGCACGGTATGCGCGGTACTTCGGGAAAATCCTCTTTCTTGATTCGCACTGGCTTGAATGAACTCTTGTAGTCAGGATTTTCTTCCTTGAATTTCGCACGGGCCTCGGCCATTTCCTCGTCTTTTATCTGTTCGAGGGCTGCCCAGGTCTTGGCAGCTTCGCGGTAGCGGTCCATCGTGGACACATTGCGAATTTCACCTTCGTGCCAAGGGTTGCGACACGTTTCCTTGAGAATTTTTTCACGTAGCGTTAGAAGTCCGTGGAACAGGGCTTCGGGACGTGGCGGGCAACCGGGAACGAAAACATCTACAGGAATCAGGTTCTGCGCCCCGCGCACCACAGCGTAGTTGTCGTAGATGAACGGTCCGCCGCTGATGGTGCAGGCGCCCATCGCGAGCACGTATTTAGGACCAGGCATCTGTTCCCACAGCATTTGCAGTGCGGGCGCCATACGGCGGGTAATGGTACCGGCGATAATGAACAGGTCCGCCTGGCGGGGCGATGCGCGGAACACTTCGCTACCGAAGCGCGCGATGTCGTAGCGGGCCATGGAGCTACTCATCATTTCGATGGCGCAGCAGCTGGTGCCATAGGTGAGGGGCCAGATCGAATTTGCTCGGGCCCAGTTTACAACGTAGTCTATCGCGTTGACGACATACTTGCCGCCCGGGATAGGATCTAAAATCTTAGGAGCGAGGTTAATTATTCCCATTTGAGAATTCCTTTTTTCCATGCGTAGGCAAGACCTGAAACGAGAATTGCCATGAAAATCACGAGGTCAATAACGACGATAGCTGGCGACAGGGGCGTGTGACCAGCCATGATTTCCTTGAAGTTCGCCATGACGGGAAACAGGAAAAGAGCTTCGATATCAAAGACGAGGAAAAGAAGTGCGAAAAGGTAATAGCCGACTTTGAACTGAATGCGTGCATTTCCGATAGTTTCCATGCCACATTCGTAGGGGGCCATTTTGTTTTTGGTGTTCTTTGTTCGGTAACCGAGTAGAAGGCCCACTACGGTAGCTGCTGCCGCGATAAACGCGCCAAGGAAAAGGAATATGGATAGGATGATATACTCAGACATAATTATTTCTCATTTCACATTACACATTTCACACTATTAATAGAAGTTCTGTAGTTCCTGAACGGTCCCGAACAGGGTGTTGCCAATCTGGAATCGGTCAAGTACATGTTTTAGCAAATCCTTGAATTCATCGACTGTTGCCGCATTCATCTCGTTTAGCTTTTCCTGAATGGTGTTCACGTAACCCGATCCAACCGGTTTTGTCTTGAGGTCCTGCATTTCGCCTGCCCAGCGCTGTAGCATTTTGTCCGTATCGATGCGGGCTATCACATAGTGCGTAGTGGAGAGCATTTCCTGTAAAAAGTGAACGAGGAAGATTTCCTCTTGTAAAATGCCCCATCGCTTGTCCTTGGAGTAGAGAGCGGCGTTTTCGGTTTTGCCATAGAATACCGCTGCCTGAGCATATTCGAGGCATGTCATGATCAGCCTTTCGAAATGCTTGATTTCCTTGTTTAGTCCTTGGAACCAAATGGTGTCCGCCACGGGATTGGGTTCGTTGTGCTCCACGATTTCGTTTGGTAGCAAAGCTCTGAAGGCGTAATACACTTCCTCGTAATAGCGGTTGCGCATACGACAGTTGAACGCTCTGTTCTTTAGGGTGTAGTCGCTATGGTGGAGCTTGGGTATCATGATTTTACCACTTGTTTTACGCCGGGGATATTCTTGATGCTCTGTATAATGGAATCGACCTGTTCCTTTCGAAAGGCCTTGAAAACGAGGCGGATACGGCCGGAATAATGCTGGCTGGCCGCGGTAATGCGGTCAAGGAACACGTTGGCGCGTTTGAGTTCCTGCAATACGTCCAGGGTAATGTTCTTGCGGTTTTCGGTTTCTAGCGTCAGGTGAGTCTCGAAGGAGTGCTTGATGTCGTCGCTCCATTCTACGGCAATGTGCTGTTCGATGGGCAGGTTTTTCAGTTGCGGACAGTCGGTTGTATGGACTTCGATACCGATCTTTGGACGGAGAATGCCTACGACCGGGTCCCCAGGAACCGGGCTGCAGCATTTGGCAAAATGAACCACGAGACTGGTTTCCTGGCCTATCTGCAGGGGCATGTCGTCCTTCCGGACAGCCTTTGAATCTTTGTTGAACATGGGGAAGAACCGTAACGAAGAGGATTCCTTCTGTGTCGTCTCTCCGCCGTTCAGAAAACGCTGGATGTCCAGTAGTGGCAATTCGCCCTGGCCGATGCGTTCATAGAAGTCGTCGATGGTGGGGGTGCCGAAGTACTTGCAGACGCTTTCTTCGGAGGGACGTTTTGCCTTCTCGATTTTCTGAAGGCGCAATTCGCGGTCCCATATTTCCTTACCTAGGTCAATGGCCTGCTTCATGAAACTGTTCTTCATCCAGCGACGCAGTTCCTGTTTCGCCTTGACCGTCTTGACCATTTCAAGCCATTCTGGACTTGGTTCCTGGTGCGGACTCTTGAGTACCTGGATTGTTGCTCCGTGAGTGACGACTGTGTCGAGATTCACCACTTCATCGTTAATCTTTGCACCGATACAGTGCAACCCGAGCTCCGTGTGAACAGCAAAGGCGAAGTCCAGGACGATGGATCCCTGAGGAAGTTCAATAGAAGTTCCCTTCGGGGTGAAGACCGTCATGCCGGCGGGTTTAAGGTCCACCTTCAAAAAGTCCAGGTATTCCTTGGAATCCGAAATTTCGGACTGCAACTTGACCATGTGGTTTAGCCAGGCAAGTTCTTCGCCTTCATGCTGCGTTTCCAGCTTGTAGGCCCAGTGAGCAGCAAACCCCTTTTCGGCTGTCTGATCCATATCCTTGGTTCTGATCTGAACTTCGACCATCTTGTTTTCGGGGCCAATAACGGTCGTATGGATGCTTTGATAAAGGTTTGGCTTAGGAGTTGCGATATAGTCCTTGAATCTGCTTTGCAGCGGAGTCCATAGGTTGTGTACATATCCCAAAGCTAGGTAGCATTCGGGAATCGTCTCGACGATGATGCGGATGGCGAAAATGTCAAAAATGTCCTCGAACTGGCATCCGCGGGCTATCATCTTGTTGTAGATACTGTAGATGTTCTTGGTGCGGCCTTGGATGGTGCAATCGAAGTCCTCGAGCGCCATCTTGATTTGCAGAGGGCCAATGACCGACTGGATATACTTTTCGCGAGATTCCTTATTCTCGATGAGCAGGTTTACCAGTTTCTGGTATTCGTCGGGATTGACATACTTGAAACTCAGGTCTTCGAGCTCGTTCTTCAGCTTGTAGAGGCCGAAACGGTGCGTGAGCGGAATGTAGATGTCAAGCGTTTCCTGCGCAATGGCTTGCCGTTTTTCGGGCTTCATGTAGCGCATGGTGCGCATGTTGTGGATGCGGTCCGCAATCTTGATCATGATGACCCGCGGATCTTTCGCCATGGCATTGATCAATTTGCGGTAGGTCTCCGCCTTTTGGGCCGTCTTGCTCGACTCTTGCGCGGCAGTAATCTTCGTGACGGCGTCGACCATGAAAGCCGTGTCATCTCCGAATTTAGCCGCAATTTCCTGCAGCGAATGGTCTGTGTCCTCGACGACGTCGTGCAACAGGCCTGCAAGTACCGTTGACTGGTCCTGTTTCAGGTCGGCAAGAATCTTGGCTACTTCGTATGGGTGCTCGGTATAGGGCATGCCACTCTTGCGGTATTGCCCTTCGTGTGCCTCAGCTATGAAAGTAACAGCCTTCTCAAGAATCCCACGCTCCAGCTTGGGATTCTTCTTTAACAGCACATCCACGATGTGTGCTTGATTCGATGTGAGGCTCACTTGTTCCATCATTATAAATAATATCTAAAAAATTGCGGTTTGGAATGGCTTTTTTTGCTAAATATGCGAAAAATAAGGGTTTTCAAACTTTTTATCCGTTGTTTTTACAAACAACGTTTTGTTGTACGGAGGAAGTCTTTTTTTTGTAAAGAATTTTATCTTATGGGTAGGTGAAAATGCACCTCTCTGCTAGGGAGTCGTTTGGGAAAAAGGAGGACTGTTCCGAGGACCATTTTTGGGTTGGTTTGATCCTCAGGAACAATAAAGAGCCCCTAGCCGTGACCGGAACTGAAAGGCTCTGGTAACAGCCGCACCCGACTTGCGGGGTGCGGCTATTTTTTTTCAACTTTGATTTTTTTTTTGGGGGGGGGGCGTTTACGCGCCGGCGTCTTCGAGGCGCTTCACGTGACAGTAGGCGAGTTCCTTGGTCCTCTCGTCACGTAAGTGCAGGCTTGAGCCTTCGCAGTAGCGCCAGTACTTGCATTTTTTGCAGTCGCCG
>NZ_CALEFV010000159.1 GCF_937877005.1 uncultured Fibrobacter sp.
GTTCCTGGATGGACGTGGATTACTTCACCTTCGTAAAGGGCAAGGATGCGACCGATCCCGAACCGATCGGTGAAGAATCGATGGTTCTGACGCAGAATCGTCTCCAGTTGCCGACCGAAGCCGAAAGCTACCGTATTTTTGACATGAACGGAAGCCTCCTGGGCAAGGTGTCCGCAACGGGAATGCAGGAACTCCGTTCAAAGGCGTCGAGCCTTGTCAAGCGCGGTGGCGTGTATCTGGCGAAGTCCGCTAGGGGGCACTCGATGCGCCTCCAGGTGGCAAAATAGCCTCCTACTTCAACAATTGTTTACGAAGGCCCCGAAAATGTTTCCGGGGCTTTGCACTTGTTGATTATTTATCCATAAAACATGCTGCTTTTTGCGAAATTTTGGCGATTTTTGAGGATAATTTTAAAGAAAACGGAGTGTTGTGATATGGACCTTAAAAAGCTTTCCGAGATTATGACAATCGTGTTGTGGTGTCTGGGCGGACTACTTCTGCTGCCCATGCTTACCTATGCGGCGCCGAATCCGAATTTCCACATTTATATCGCTTACGGCCAGTCTAATATGGCGGGTAACGGCGATATCGTTCCGGCGGAGGACCAGGACAAGTATTCCGAAAAGTTCCTGATGCTTGCCTCGCATAACGCAAACGCGAGCCAGCGTAGCGGCAAGACGAACCAGTCCATCAAGACTGGCGAATGGTACACCGCGATTCCCCCGATGTTCCACGCTTTCGAGAACCTTTCCCCGGCGGACTACTTTGGCCGTGCCATGGTGGATTCCCTGCCGGGTGTCACTGTGGGCATTATCCCGGTTGCTATCGGTGCGGTGAGCATCCGTGCCTTCGACAAGGACCAGTATGAAAGTTATTTCAAGGGCGACGGCAAGGACATCATGAGCTGGGGCTGGCCCAAGGATTACGACAACAATCCTCCGGGACGCATTCTGGAACTCGCCAAGAAGGCTAAGGAAGTGGGAGTCATCAAGGGCTTCATCTTCCACCAGGGCGAAAGCGACTGCACCGACGACAACTGGCGCAAGACCGTCTACAAGACCTACAAGGATATTATCGACGCGCTCGACCTCGACGAGAACGAGGTTCCGTTCGTGGCCGGCGAACTGCTCCAGTCGCAGGGTGCTTGCTGTTCTTCCAAGAACGGCGGCATTGCCCAGCTCAAGAACAACTTCAAGAAGTTCGGGCTTGCCTCCTCGAAGGGCCTGGAGGGCAACGGCAAGGACCCGTACCACTTCGGGCGCGCGGGCGTGATTGAACTCGGCAGGCGCTACTGCTCCGAGATGCTCAAGCTTATCGACAAGACGATTGACCCGGATGCTCCTCCTGTAAACCTGGTGGATCCGAGCCAGTCTACGGTTCCTGATGAACCGCCCGAGGAATATGGGCCCTATACCGACCCGATCGAAATCCCGGGCAAGGTGCAGGCCGAAAACTACAACAAGGGTGGAGCAAACGTTGCCTACTACGATTTGAACAAGGGTAACGAGGGCGGTAAGCTCCGCAAGGACGACGTGGACATTTACCAGCCGAACATGGGTATTGTCGTGGGCTACAACCAAAAGGGTGAATGGCTCAAGTACACCGTGAACGTGGCTGCCGACGGCGATTACGGAATTTCCGCCAACGTGGCGGGCGAGAACGGAACCGGCAGCCTGATGCTTTACATGGATGACCAGCCTATCGGTACCGAGATGGCCAATACCGGGAAAGGCTTTGATGCGTTTGAAGTTGTAAATGGTGGCAAGGCTTCGCTGAAGGCGGGTGTGCACGAACTGAAACTTGAAATTACCAACGACTGGATTGACATTGACTATGTCGAATTCAAGGCGGTTTCCTCCCAACAGCCTCTTGGATTTAAGGATGTCCGCTTGAACATGACCGAGGCCGAAAGTAGCTTTGATGTCTTTGATATGCAAGGCTCGCATGTGACGAGCTTCAATGCGCGTGGCATGGCCTCTGCCGTGAACCTACTCAAGTCGGGTTCCCTCAAGGTGCGTCGTGGGGTCTATTTGTTGCGAGGAAAGACAGAAAACGGTATCGTAAATCGCAAGGTGGATGTTTATGAAAAGTAATGAAGTCCTAATAGTGAAGCAGATAGCCGTTATTTCGGTCTTGGTCGTGATTCTCGGCTTTCTCTATGGTTGATCTTTATAGACATGGAGTGCGGGGTTCCTTTGACAAATTGTCAAGGGAACCTTTTTTGCGTATATAGGAATAATGCGGTTTCTAGGGTATCTTTAGTATAGTTGCAGGGGGTGGTGCCCTTGTAAAGGAGTATAAAATGGGATGTTTCCGGTATTTGGCCCACGCTTGCGGCGGGGTCTTGATCTATGCAACGCTTGCTTCTGCGGTTACGGTCAATAACCCGATTATGTATGTCGACAGTCCGGATCCTTCGATTGTCCGCGTTGACGACGCTTACTACATGGTGACGACGACCATGCATTTTGCTCCTGGCGTACCCGTATTCAAGAGTACCGATTTGGCCCAGTGGCGCACGGTGGGGTATGCCTACCAGACTCTCACCAATAACGACCAGCAGAACTTGAATGGCGGCAAGGATGCCTACGGTAAGGGTTCCTGGGCTTCGAGCATCCGTTACCACAAGGGATTCTTCTACGTGCTGACTCCGTCTTACACGACGGGTAAGACTCATTTGTATAAAACCGCCGATGTGGAGAGCGGTCAATGGAGCGAAGTGCAACTCCCGTTCTATCACGACCCCTCCCTTTTCTTCGATGATGACGGAACCGTGTGGGTGTTCTACGGCAGTGGCGACCAGATTAGCTATGTGCAGTTGAACGACGACGCAAGCGGCGTGAAGGCTGGCGGTAAGAGTGGCAAGATTGGCGGCGTGAGCATCAACCAGGTGACCGGCACCAGCAACTACTATGTGCAGCAGGAAGGCTCGCACATGGAGAAGGTGAACGGCGAATACTATCTGTTCACGATTTCCTGGCCGGCGGGCAAGAGCCGTAGCGAAATCGTTTACCGCTCCAAGAGCCTGCTTTCCGGTTACAGCGGAAGGTACTTCCTCTCCGATAACGGCGTTGCCCAGGGCGGCATCTTTGACACTCCCGATGGCAAGTGGTATGCGCTTTTGTTCCGCGATTCCGGCCCGGTTGGACGTATGTCGCACCTGGTCCCGATGGAATGGAAGGACGGCTGGCCGGTTCCGACCAGTGGCTCCAAGGCCCCTTCTACAATTGACTTGCCGGAATCCCCGCTGCCGGGCTACGGCATGGTCACCAGCGACGATTTTGAATCCAGCGAACTTGCTCTTGAATGGCAGTTCAACCACAATCCCGATAACAAGAACTGGAGTTTGTCTGCAAATCCGGGATTTTACCGCATTACTACGAGCCGCACCGATAGCCGCGTGGTGAATGCGAAGAACACCCTGACCCAGCGTTCCTTTGGCCCCAAGAGTTCTGGCCGTACGCTTGTCGATGGCACCGGCATGAAGGATGGCGACATGGCCGGCCTCGTTGCCCTGCAAGATGACAAGGGCTTTGTGGCGCTTGCTAAAGATGGCGGCAGCTACAAGGTGGTGATGTATACCGGAAACAAGGACGGCGAAAGCCTGAAGGAAACGAAGGCGATTTCGGGTTCCAAGGTTTACCTGCGAATCGATTTCGACTTGCCGATTGACCGCGGTACCGCCTACTTCTATTACAGCACCGATGGCAACACCTGGTCAAAAATTGGTAGCGACGTGAAGCTCAATTACGACCTCCACATGTTCGTGGGTGTGCGTTGGGGCCTCTTCAACTTTGCAACAAAGCAGGCGGGCGGCTATGCGGACTTTGACTGGTTCAAGGTCGGTGTTGATGCGAACGATGAAATTTATCTCGATGGCGCTGGCTCTGAACCTGTTCCGCAGACTCCGTTCTGCGCCGCCGGTGAAAACTGCCCCGCCGTTGCTCTCCCGGGCAAGATTGAGGCCGAAAACTTCGACGTGCCGGGCAAGGGCAAGGACGGTACCTCTTACTACGATGGCGATTCCGAGAACCACGGCGATAGCGACTACCGCGAAGGTACCGGCGTTGACCTTTACAAGAAGGCGACTGGAATTATTGTGGGCTACAACAGCGAAGGCGACTGGCTCGAATACACGGTGAACGTGAAGGAAGCGGGGGACTACACCATGTTCGCGGCAGTCGCTGCAGCGGGTAACACTTCTAGCTTCAAGCTCTCCCTGGATGGCAAGGACATCACCGAAGAAATTGCGGTGCCTGCGGCAAGTTCCGGCGAAGACAATTACGACGATTACAACAAGGTGCAGGCCAACGTGACGCTCCCTGCTGGCGAACATGTACTCCGCTTTACGGTGGTTGGCTCTTGGCTCGATATCGACTACTTTACATTCGTGAAGGGCAAGGACGCCACGGACCCCGAACCGATTGATCCGACGGGGATTGCCAATGCGGTTCGTTACGATGTGCAGGCTGAACAGGTTTACCGCGTGTACGGCTTGAACGGAAGCTTTGTGGGAACCGTGTTTGCAGCAAGTGCAAGCGAGGCTCAGTCCAAGGTGCGCGCCATGGTTTCGAAAAAGGGCGTGTACCTGATCAGGGCGAAGAATGGGATGGTTCGTCGCTTTATGGTAACGAAATAAGGGCTGCAAAAAAGGAGCGAAGGATGTTTGGTATGAAAAATTTGGGCAAGGTGGTGCTTGCCCTCGCGAGTGTTGCGCTGTTTACGGGTAATGCTTTTGCAGACAACCTAACTGTAGACGGGAAATCCCGCAGCATGCTCGTGTATGCTCCGTCGGGAATCGAAAAGAATCGCCCGCTCATCATTCAGATGCACGGCATGAACCAAGATGCCCCCTACCAGAAGAATGCGGCGAAGTGGGAAAGCATAGCCGATACGGCTCGCTTCGTGGTGGTGTTCCCCAATGGCGAAAACAAGGCCTGGGACATTGGCGGCGATAAGGATGTCAATTTCTTGAAGGCAATCATCAACGAAATGTATCAAAAATACGGAATTGATAAAAACCGTGTATATGTTTCGGGATTTTCGATGGGCGGCATGATGAGCTACCATGCGGCAAACAAGATGGGCGACATGATTGCGGCTATTGCGCCCGTTTCGGGTGGTGGCGGCGTGAATTCGCCCAAGCGTGCGATGCCGATTATGCATACGCACGGCACGAGCGACGATGTGGTGAATTATAACAGCACCGTGAATACCCTGAAGGGCTGGGTCAATGCGCAAAAGTGCTCAAGCAGTTCGCAGAAGATTAAGCCGTATCCGACGACTAAGTCGGGCTCTGCCGCGTCTCTTGAAATTTGGAGCGGTTGCACCGACAATGTAGAAGTGCGCCTGCTGACAATCGAAGGAAAGGGCCACTGGTATTCCATGGACGAGGCCGTGAGCGTGAACACGAGCGTGGAAATCTGGAACTTTGTGAAGAACTATTCGCTGGATGGTTCCTCTCTTCCGCCGCCGACACCTGCGATTGTCGTGCCTACGAACCGCGATGAAGTCTTTAACGGCGGCTTCGATTCGAGCGCCGTGGCTTGGGACTTGCAGCTACATGGCGATGCCGCTGCGACTGGTGATGCGAAAGATGGAAAGTACCAGCTTGACATTTCCGCTATCGGTACGCAGAATTACCAGGTGCAGCTGATTCAGCACGACTTGCATCTTGAAAAAGATCGGTGGTACGAGGTAAGCTTTGAAGCAAGTGCAGGGGCTGCCCGCACGCTCGAAGTGAATGTGGAGCAGCACAACGATCCGTGGGCGAGCTACCTCAAGGAAAATCAGAATTTTGATCTTGGCACGGATATGAAAACCTATTCGTTCAAGTTCCAGATGACGGCCGCGACGGATACGAACAGCCGCCTGAGTTTCAATGCCGGTGCTGCGACGGGAACGCTTACGCTCGACAACGTGAAAATTGCAAAACTCGATGCCGCGCAAATTCCTGAGGAAGGTCCGTCGACTTTGCGTGGGGTACAGTACATGCGTGAGCAACCATCGGCGTACGCCGTGTTCGATATACACGGAAGCAGGCTCGGCTTGGTTGAAATTCATGGTGCAGGCATTGCCGAATCGCTTGAACAGGCTGGGTTCACTAAGGGTGTTTACCTTTTGCGGAGCTTGAAGGGCGAAAAGTCGCTCCTGGTGCCCGTATCCCGTTAAAAAACGCCATTTTTCCCATAGCGCTTCATTGATAAATAATCAATGAATCCTTTCTTTTAGGTGGGTGTTTTTCCTTTTTTTAAGAATATTTTTTTAGGTGTAAATATCATCATGGAGTGATGAAGATGTTTGGCTTAAAAAAATACTCGTTCGGCGGGGCTATCGCCCTTGCTTTTTGTGGTTTGGCCTCTCAGGCCTTTGCGCATCCTGACAGCCTGGTGCTTACGCCCCCTTTGGGATGGAACAGCTGGAACGTTTTCCACGAAAACATCAATGAAAAGCAGATTCAGGAAATTGCCGATGCCATGGTCTCTTCTGGCTTGAGGGATGCTGGCTACATTTACTTGAACCTCGACGACAACTGGATGGACACCAAGCGCGATGCCCAGGGTAATCTCCAGAATAATCCGAAAACATTCCCGAGCGGCATGAAGGCCATTGCCGATTACGTGCATAATAAGGGCCTGAAGTTCGGTCTTTATGGCGACCGCGGCAAGCGTACCTGTCACCATTACAATAGCAACTGGCAAAGCGAAAGCGGCTCCAACGGTCACGAAGAACAGGATGCCAAGAAACTCGCCGAATGGGGCGTGGACTACTGGAAGTACGACAACTGCGATTCCGACCCGACAACTCAGGAAAAAGATTACACCGCCATGTCCAAGGCCCTCCGCAATTCCGGACGCGACATCGTGTTCAGCATTTGCATGTGGGAATACAAGGACTGGATGCCTAAAATCGCTAACCTCTGGCGTACTACATTTGACATCGGTCCCGAATGGATTTCTACCTCCTGGTACCGCGGCGTCTACGAAATTATCGATGCCAACAACAAGTACTGGCAGATTGCAAAACCCGGCCACTGGAATGACCCGGACATGCTCGAAGTAGGCAACAGGGGGCTCTCTTACGAGGAACAGCGCTCCCAGATGACGATGTGGTCCATCATGGCTGCTCCCATCATGATCAGTTCCGACGTGCGCAACATGAGCAACGAGACCAAGGAACTCTACCTGAACAAGGACATGATTGCCATCAACCAGGACTCTCTTGGCGTTCAGGGACATCGCGTCTCCGACGTGAACGGCAAGCAGATTTGGACCAAGCCCTTGAAGAATGGCGACATTGCCGTGGCACTTCTGAATAACAACAATTCTACCCAGACTGTGGAATGCAACTTTGCAGACATTGGCGTAGAAGGCGAAGTGGAAGTTCGCGATGCCTGGAAAAAGAAGGACCTGGGCCCGGTTTCCCATGTTTCTATCGAACTTCCGGCACATGGCTCGGCACTTCTCCGTTTGGTTCTCAAGCCGGTTCCGCGCGCACCGTTCAAGGGCGAAGCTCTCGCTATTCCGGGCAAGATCGAAGTGGAAGATTTCGACATTAACGGTGTGGGCCAGGGCAATACCACCTACAACGAAAGCGATACCGAAAACCACGGCGATTCCGACTACCGCCCGGGTACCGGTGTGGACCTTTACAAGAAGGCGTCTGGTATCATTGTAGGCTACAACCAGGCGGGCGAATGGCTCGAATACACCGTGAAGGTGGCCTCGACGGGAACTTACACCATGAACGCTTCTGTGGCTTCTGCCAACAATACGTCAAGCTTCAAGCTCTCCATGGATGGCAAGGACATTACCGAAGAAATCGCCGTGCCAGCTGCAACCGAGGGCGAAGACAACTATGACGAATACAATACGGTCGAAGCCAAGGTGAACCTGACCGAAGGCGAACACATTCTCCGCTTCACGGTTACCGGCGACTGGATGGACATCGACTGGATTGAATTCTGCGCAGGCGAAAGCTGCGAAGATCCGCAAGGGATTCGCACTGCTCTCCCTGCCGCCATGAACCGCGACTTGGCTCCGCGACTCCTCAAGAAGGGTAACACGCTCTTCGTCGAAAAGAACGGCAAACGCTTCGACCTGACCGGACACAGAATCAAGTAATATACTGCTTCAAAGTTACTCCTATGAATAAAAGGCTTCGCTAGTAATGGCGGGGCTTTTTTGCGATATTTCCGCTTGAAAATCGCGTCGGGCATTATTGAAATTTCTGCAAAAGTATTTGATCCAAGGTACATAAAGTCGCCTGTTGCAAGAGGTATTTTTATAGAGGTAGTGTGGTGCTGGAAAAGGATGGTACGAGATGTTTGGTTTTAACGCAAGGCGTTTCGCCTTTGTCACTTTCGCTGCGGTTTGCTGCTTGTTTTCGCAGGGGTTTTCGCAAGACCTGCTTTACCCCGACATGTTCGCGCTTGGCGATGTGCAACTGCTCGATGGTCCGCTGAAAGAGCGGCAGGACTTGAATGTTGAAACGCTACTCGCCTACGACACGGACAAACTAATTGCACCATTTTACGAAGAAGCGGGGATGAAACCGAAGGCCAGCAAGTTTTCGAACTGGGCGGGTCTCGATGGCCACGTGCTGGGGCATTACCTGAGTGCCTTGGCGATGCAGTATGCGGCAACCGGCGACGAACTCATCAAGGAACGGTTGGAATACGTGCTGAGCGAACTCAAGACAATTCAGGACTACAATTCCAGGGACAATAATTTCAAGGGTTACCTGAGCGGCGTTCCGAACGGGAAGCAGATGTGGCTCAAGTTTAAGAGTGGAAACGCGGGCGCGCAGAACGGCTATTGGGTGCCGTGGTACAACATTCACAAGACCTTTGCGGGCCTCCGCGATGCCTACATTTATGGCGGCTATGAACAGGCGAAGACGATGTTCCTTGCCCTTTGCGACTGGGGCCTTACGATTACGGGCGGACTCAACGACAATGCCATGGAATCGATGCTTGGCACGGAACATGGCGGCATGGACGAAGTCTACGCCGATGCATACGCGCTGACGAAAAACGAGAAGTACCTGAAGGAGGCCAAGCGCTGGTCGCACAAGTGGCTTTTAAACGCGATGGCTGCAGGAAACGACAACCTGACGAACATCCACGCGAATACGCAGGTGCCGAAAGTCGTGGGTTTTGCACGTATCGCGGAACTCACGAACGATGCGACTTATGTAAAGGGCTCCGAGTTCTTCTGGGACCGTGTGGTGAACAAGAGGAGCATTGCAATTGGCGGCAACAGCATCTCGGAACATTTCCCGGCGCTCGACAATCACAAGAAGTATGTAGAGGAACGCGAAGGACCGGAATCGTGCAACACCTACAACATGCTTAAGCTTACAGAACGCCTGTTCAATATGGATCACGACGCCAAGCAGGCGGACTTTTACGAACGCGCCCTCTTTAACCATATTTTATCTACAATACATCCGAAACATGGCGGGTACGTGTACTTCCCTCCTGCGCGTCCCCGCCATTATCGGGTGTATTCCAAGGTGAATGCGGCCATGTGGTGCTGCGTGGGTTCCGGAATGGAAAACCCGACGAAGTACAGCCAGTTTATTTATACGAAGGACGGCGATGAACTATATGTGAACCTGTTTGCCGCATCGCTTCTGAACTGGAAAGACAAGAAGGTAAAAATCAAGCAGGAAACGGCTTTCCCGAAGGGAGAATCGGCGAAGTTTACCGTTACGGGTTCGGGCTCCTTCGATTTTATGGTGCGCCACCCGTACTGGGTAAAAGAAGGCGATTTCAAGGTAATCGTGAACGGCGATACCGTCGTGAAAAAGTCGGAGCCCTCCAGCTATGTTTCTGCGGGAAAATCGTGGAAGTCGGGCGATGTAATCGAGGTTCTGTTCCCGATGTACACGCATACCGAAGATTTGCCAGGCGTGAGCGATTATGTGGCGCTTTTGCACGGGCCAATCGTGCTTTCTGCAAAGACCGGAACTGAAAACCTGAACGGCCTTGTGGCCGATGATGGTCGCTGGAGCCATATTGCGTCGGGAGCGTTGCAGTCGCTGGATCAGGCACCGATGCTTGCG
Organism: uncultured Fibrobacter sp.; assembly: GCF_937877005.1. Lineage (GTDB taxonomy): Bacteria > Fibrobacterota > Fibrobacteria > Fibrobacterales > Fibrobacteraceae > Fibrobacter. The sequence continues at coordinate 10,069 of NZ_CALEFV010000159.1, forward strand.
AGCAAGAAGGAAGATATTCCATCGAAGGTGGAGAGCGTGAAGGGTGAACCGATGCACTTTAAGGCGCCGTACCTGTTTGCGAATAAGAAAGATGCGAATCTGTTGCTGGAGCCGTTCTATGAAGTGCACGATGCGCGTTACATGATGTACTGGATGGTGCTTACGGACCCCTCGATTCTCGAACGCCTGAAGAAGGAACAGGAAGAGGCATTGGCGCTCGACGAGAAGACGGTAGATAAAGTGGCGCCCGGCGAGCAACAGCCCGAAGTGGACCACAAGATGAAAACGGAAAATTCTTCGACGGGAACGCATCAGGGTGAATTCTACCGCGATGCGGGCAAGTGCAGTGGAGGTGATGGTGGACTCATCAGCTATGAATTCGAGACGAACAGCGAAGATTCCCTGAGCCTCATGGTGCGCTACTGGGGCAACGAGGGCTGCACCCGAGAATTCGACATCAAGATAGATGATGAAAAGCTTGTGACCGAAAATATTTCGGGCAAGTGGAACAAGGACGAATTTGTGAACGTGACTTACCCGATTCCGGACAACATGGTGAAGGGCAAGAAGATTGTGCAAATCTCGTTTACGGCAAGTTCGGGAATGGTGGGCGGCATTTATAGCGTGCGTCTGCTGCGCAATAAGCCTAAGCCTGAACCGATGACGATTGCCGCGCCCAGAGAGTCGCGAATCGTTCGCCCCGATTTGAAGGCCCGCGTTTACGGCGGCGAGTTGCAGATTGCTTCCGGAACGGCGCTCTCGCAGGGCTTTACCGCAAGGATTTACGCGATGAACGGTCGCCTAGTCAAGTCGCAGATGCTGCCTGCGGGACAATCCGCCTTCAGCATCGGCATCGCTGACATGCAAAGCGGTATGTACATATTGAAAGTTCAGCGCGACGGCTTCAGTTTCGCAAGTACCATCTTCAGAAAGAGTCTCTAACATTGTCTTTCCGTTGACATCTTATCCATAGGAACTCTCTTGGCACAAGCTCCTTTTTATTTTGTTAAACCTATTTTCTTTTTGGTGAAATGAGGATGTTCATATGAAGACAAAGATTCTATTGGCTTCCGTTTTGGCTCTTGTAGCGAGTTCTTTCGCGGTGACGAGTCAGTTCCGCGGAGTCAACTGGGCGGATAAGCGCGACAATTTTGTGTCTGACGTGCTGGTGCTTTCGGGCTTAAGCCTTTCGGACAATTACCAGTCGGCATCGGTGGTGGCTGAACTCGTCATAGGACAGTTCCAGGAGCTGTTCGGTACGAACAGCGTGCGCATGCCGGTGAACGAACCGACGGTTCTCAAAGCGTTTGACATGTATTCCGGTGCCTTGGATGTGGCTCTCAAGCATGGTCGCCTGGTGATGGGCTACTGGGGCCCTGCACAGCCCTCTGGCCCGAAGAACATGGATGACTGGTGGAAAATGTGGGCGAAAATCGTCGAAAAGTATGGCGACCATCCGAACGCCTACTTTGAAATTTTCAACGAACCGCACATGTACAGCAAGGACGAACTGCGCAACTTGTATGCAACATGGCTTGAAAAGTTCCCGGATGTGCCGCGCGACCATATTCTGCTTGACGGCTCGGGCCTTGCGTGGAACGTTCCCGACATTGCCGACGACCCGCGTTTTGAAGGCTGCCTTTTTGCGGTGCACGAATATACCTTCTGGAACATGAGCATTACCACCGAACAGGGCTGGAAAAACAGCTTCAAGGGTAAGGTGGGCAAGTACATTGACCGCACGGTGTGTACGGAATGGGGCGGTGCCATGAGCCCTGGCGACAAGGCGGGCGTGCATTACGATTACATGGACTATAATTCTACTCCGACGAACTATTTTATGGCCTACATTCGCGGCATGAGCGACCAGCTGCGCGAATGGGAAATGGGCAGCTTTTACTGGCCGGGGCTTCGCGATGGCGACTGGTACAGCATGACCAAGCGCACTGGCGAAGGGGCGAACATCAAGCTTGAAATCGTGAACCAGTCGGGCGTAGACCGCATGAAAATGGCTTGGGCAGACACTGTCGAGACGACTCCGCTCGTGCGCGAGGCGTTTAGTGGCGAACCTGCGGCGATTCCGGGCGTAATCGAGGCCGAGAATTACGACAAGGGCGGGAACCGTTTCAGCTTCTACGACAAGGATGCCGCGAACAAGGGCGAAATCTACCGCGAAGATGCGGTGGATGTCGTTACCCTCGATGGCGCAACCTGTGAAGGCGATGCCTGCAAGGGCTATGCAATCGGCTACACCGAGGCGGGCGAGTGGCTCGAATACAGCGTGAAAGTCGCTGCCGATGGCAAGTACGGCGTTCGCGCGAATGTGGCGACCGCTTCCGAGACTTCAAAAATCCAGCTGCTTGTCGACGGCAAGGTGCTTCTCGATACCGTTACGATCGACAAGGTCGACACGACCTGGAATGTATACAAAGAAATCGATATCGGAGCCGCTAACCTTACTGCTGGCGAACACATTCTAAGGCTTGTCATTGCAGGCAGCTATGTGAATGTAGACTGGCTCCAGTTCTGCGAAAAAGAAACTTGTGAAGACAAAACAGGAATCCGTGCAATCGTTCCGACCCCTGTTTCCAAGATGGCCCCGCGCCTCCGCAAACAAGGCGGCAAGCTTTTTGTCGAAAAGAACGGAATGCGTTTTGACTTGACCGGACACTGCATCAAATAAGTGTCTCGGCATTGACAACTTGTCAACGAGAACTCCCGAAAAGGGAGTTCTTTTTTTGCATGCAAAAAATATCTTTGAACTAGGTGTAAATGTGAGGTTTCTTATGGATACAAGGATTCTTTCTTTGGTGTTTGGCTGCACGCTCGCTTTTACAGGTGCCGCCACGGCAGCCACTCAGGCAACTTTCTATGTGTCGCCAGGTGGAAGTGATGCCGCCAAGGGCACGAAGGACGCTCCTTTCAAGACGATTACGCAGGCACAGAAAGCCGTGCGCGCCATAAACGGAACCATGACGGGCGATATCGAGGTGATTCTTCGCGAAGGTACCTACGCGCTCCCCGCAACAATCAACTTTGACGAACGCGATGGTGGTAAGGACGGTCACTATGTGCGTTATAAAGCGGCCGAAGGTGAACGCCCGCTGATTACCGGCGGTATGCCTATTACGGGCTGGACTCTGCATGACGAGGCAAATAATATCTGGAAAGCCGAAGGTGTCGACGGTCGTTTTCGCCAGCTGTACGTGAACAACCGTAAGGCGGTTCGCGCCTGTTTTCCTAACGTGATTGCAGCAAACGAAAAGGGGCCGGGCGGCTTCGATCACGATTTCGTGCGCCTCACGAAGGTGGATTCTACGGGCCGTGCCTTCGATGTTTCTGCAGACTACATCAAGGATATCAAGAACATCGAGGATGTCGAAATCCACCTGATGATTGCCTGGTCCGAAAACATCTTGCGCCTGGAAAAGGCCCAGGTGAACGGCGGTACGGCAAAGCTCATTCCCAAGGATCCTGAACGCACTAAGTTGTTCCACCGCGCATACCCCATGCTCGGTACCGCTTTCATGAGCAATCCGCCTAAGCAGCAGGTCTTTTATCTGGAAAACTCCTACGACTTGATCGATGCTCCGGGTGAATGGTACCTGGACGAAAAGGAACACGTGCTTTACTATAAGCCTCGTTCCGGTGAAAGTATGTCGACTGCTCATGTGGTTGCGCCTCGACTCAATACCTTGTTCAGCATCTTGGGTAAGGATACCAAGAACAAGGTGGGTTACATGTCTTTCGAAGGCCTGACATTTGCTCATTCCAACTATACTCGCCCGAGCGAAGAAGGTTTTTTGGATTTGCAGGCGGCAAACTTCAACGTAGATGTTCTTCCGGATCCGGGTCGCGGAAACTGGGAAAAGTTGAACAGTAACAAGTATTTGCTGTGGCGCCCCGATGCGGCTTTCCGCGTCGAGAATGCGCATCATTTTTTGGTGCAGGGGAACGTGTTCTCGCAGATTGCTGCCACGGGTCTCGACTTTGTTTCCGGTACCAATGACGACATGATTCAGGGAAATGCCTTCTTCGAAATCGGTGCTGCGGGCATTATGCTGGGCAAGTTCTATCAGGATTCCACGACAGAAATCCACATCGCCTACAACCCGAGTGACAAGGATGAAATCAGCACCCGCGATACGGTCAAGAACAACCTGATCACTAACGTGACGAACGAGCATCAGGGGGCCGTAGGTATTGGCGCCGGTTACCCCCGCTATGTGGTAATCGAACATAACGAAGTCTCTTACACTTACTATTCGGGCATTTCTATTGGCTTTGGCTGGACAAAGGCTCAGACCGCCATGACCAACAACCATGTGAACTGGAACGAGATTCACCACATTGCCCGCTTGCTTTGCGACTCCGGCCCGATCTACACGCTCTCTAACCAGGGGACCGGTAGCGAAATCCAGCACAACTATATCCACGATAACGGAACGTCCAAGTGGGCGGACTACTGGAACGTGCCTATTTACCTGGACGAAGGTTCCAGCGGCTTTACCGTGAAGGAAAACGTGTTCAAGAATTCTCCTTCCGGCGTGGGCCAGAACCAGGCCGGTCAGAATATGTTACAGCAGGACGGCAACTATTACAGCGAGAATGTGGTGAACAACGCCGGTATTGAAAAAGATTTTCGTTACATCCGCGACATTAAGGAAATTCCTTTGGCGGACTTCAGCAACACTGTGGCGCAGGCTCCGTACAAGGCTGCGTTCAGCATTCCTGGATTTATTCAGGCGGAGGATTATGACGAGGGTGGTCAGAGTGTATCTTACAGCGACAAGGACTTTGTGAACGAGGGTAAAGCCTATCGCGAAGATGGCGTGGATGTGGTGGGCCTTGGATGTGCCGATTCTGCGGCCATTCAGGACTGCAAGGGCTATGCCGTTGGTTATACGCAGGCAGGCGAATGGCTCGAATATAGTATAAAGGTGACTGAGGGGGGTGAATACTACTTCCGTGCCAATGTCGCGAGCGGTCTTGATGTGGGTAGCTTTATGCTTCTTCTCGATGGTAAGGCTATTACCGATACTGTCGCGGTGCCGCAAGGTGAGGACTGGAATACCTATGGTGCGGTTGACGGTAGGACCTATGCAATTGAGGCCGGTGAACATGTACTGCGTCTCCTGTTTACGGGCAGTTACGTGAATCTTGATTGGATTAATTTTGCTCAGGATGAAAGCGGATTGGAACAGATTCGCGGAACTACGGGCATGCACTTAGGACTCGGAGAAACTGGCTATGATGTGTTCGGCATGGATGGCTCCTATATCTGCCGCATAGGGGGAATGGCTGCTCGTGGTAATCTCAAGGCAGCTCTCGCGGCAAAGGGCGTTATGTCCGGCATGTATGTCGTGCGTGGTCTCGACAGCCACAGGTCTATCAAGGTCAACATTGTGAGGTAAAAGGACTATATTGGCCCTTCGAGGAGTCAAAAAGAAATCGTTTGGAGTTCTTGCCGGATTCCTTGTCTGTGCGACTACGAGGGTCTTTGCCGCCGAAAACCCGCTCACATTGTGGTATGATAGCGATGCTCATAATTTCCTGGTTGACGGGGAATTTTTTTTATGAAATGGGGCGGGCGTCTCTTGACAAAACTCCGAAAAAAATGTATATATGAAAATATGAATACTTGTTCATATGTTAAAAGCAATAAAGGCCATCGTCACGATGCGGTTATGGGAATTCCAAAGATGGACGTGTCAATCGATACCCTTTTCGAACTTTCTGAATTCTTCAAGTTTTTTGGCGATACCACGCGCATCCGTATCATCCACCTGATGCTTTCGGGCGAACTCTCGGTGAACGAGATCGCAGAAAAATTGAACCTTGAACAGTCGGTGGTGAGCCACCAGCTGCGCATTCTCCGCACGGCGAATCTCGTGAAGCCGCGCCGAGATGGCCGCAAGATGTTCTATTCGCTCGATGACGAACATATCGGGCTCATTTTCGATACGGGCCTCACGCACATTTTGCACAAGAAGGGAAAATAAGATGCCTGCTGTTCTGGAAATTCTAGAGAAATTCGTTTTACAATTTGTTACGCTGTTTTCCGAAATGGCGCCGTTTTTGCTGCTTGGTTTTTTGCTTGCGGGTGTTTTGCATGTGTGGGTGCCGAATCATCTGTACGTGCCCAAGATTTCCAAGTCGAATTTTATGTCGGTGCTGTGGGCGGCTCTGTTCGGTGTGCCACTCCCGATTTGCAGCTGCGGCGTGATTCCCACGTCGATTGCACTCCGGAGGGAGGGGGCGAGCAGGGGCGCGAGCGTGAGCTTCCTCATTTCGACGCCTGCGACGGGAGTGGATTCTATCCTCGCGACGTATTCGCTGCTCGGACTCCCGTTTGCGATTTTGCGCCCGATTGCGGCGTTTGCGACGGCTCTTTTCGGTGGCGTGCTCACGAACATCGTTTCTCGCGGGGAAGATACTGCGGCGCATGCCAAGGCTCACCCCGAAACGATTGACTTTGATGACTGCGATACCGATCACCATTGCGGTTGTGGCCACTGCGAAAAGGAACATGACGACCAAGAAGGTCACGGACATTGCGGTTGTGGTGGACACGATGTGCACCAGATGACTTTTTTGCAGAAGGTCGCGGAGACTTTCCGCTACGGGCTCGTGAACATGGTGGGCGACGTGAGCAAGTGGCTGCTCATTGGCCTCTTGTTGGGTGCCTTGATTTCGGCGTTTGTCCCGAACGAACTCTTCCTTGCCCTGCGTGAATATCCGCTGCTCTGTATGCTTGCCGTGCTCATGCTCGCGATGCCGATGTACACGTGTGCGACGGGTTCCATTCCGCTTGCGCTTGCGCTTGTGGCGAAGGGGATTACTCCGGGGGCGGCCCTCGTGCTGCTCATGGCTGGCCCCGCGACGAGTATCGCCTCGATGCTTGTGGTAGGGAAGGCGTTTGGCAAGCGGACTCTCGTGGCATACCTTGTCTCGATTGCGGTCGGCGCGATTGGCTTCGGGCTGATTGTCGATACGTTCTTCATGGACACCTTCCTTGCGGCGATGCTCCCGCAGGGTGGCGCGGAATGCCACGGTCACGGGGCGCTAGGCGTGTTTGACTATGTATGTGCGGGCTTGCTCGCTGCATTCATGATTTACGCGAAGTTCGGGCACAAGGGCTGCGGTTGCGGGCACGAACATGGTGGACATTGCGGGTGCGGCCACGAAGAGTGCAGCTGTCATGACCATGAAGAGGAATGCGATGAAGGCGTTCACATGATTTACCGAGTGAACGGCATGAGCTGCAGCCATTGCAAGGCGTGCGTCGAAAAGGCGGTACGTATGCTAGACGGTGTGGAATCTGCCGAGGCCGATGTTTCAAAGAAGGAACTTCGCGTGGAGTGGCATGATGCGCACGATATCGATGAAGGTTCGCTCAAGAAGGCCGTTGAAGAAGCGGGCTTTGAGTTCGGCGGTAGAGTTTAAAGATCTCCGCCTGCGTGGAGATTTTAAACAAAAAAGCCTGTTTTACTATTGACAACTTATCCATGCGAACATGTCTTTCGCATGGAATTTTTCATGATTTGTGGGTAATTTTAGAATGGTGAGTTTATAAATGCCTCTAGGGGCGAAAAGGGATGTCCTATGAGTTTTGGTAAAAAGACCGGAATGGTGTGCGCTTTGCTCGGTTTCGGGCTTTGCACGCAGGCAATGGCCGAAAATCCGCTTATCCAGACATATTATTCTCCGGACCCGGCGCCTGTCGTGTTCGGCGATACGCTTTGCACCTATTCCGGCAACGATGAGGGCGGTAGCTTCTTCACGATGCACGGCTGGCGCGTTTCTTGCACCACGGATATGGTGAACTGGACCGACATGAACACCCTCATTTTGGAAGCGGGTGACTTTAACGGTTCTGCCAAGAAGAACGGCGACTGGGCGTCTCAATGCATTCGTCGTAATGACAAGTACTATTATTACGTGACCGTGGAATCCACCCGCGGTGGCCGCGCCGTCAACGTGGCCGTGTCCGACAAGAAGGAAGGCCCCTTCAAGGATGCCCTGAACGGCAAGCACCTGGCGGGCCCCAACTGGGACTACATCGACCCCACCGTATTTATTGATGACGATGGCCAGGCATGGCTCTACTGGGGTAACCCGAAGCTCTATTACTGCCCCCTCAAGGAGAACATGATCGAATGCGCAAGCGACATCAAGGTCTCCGACATGAGCACCTTTAACGGCAAGTATACCGAAGGCCCGTGGATTCACAAGCGCGGCAAGAAGTATTACATGATTTACGCCGCCGGTGGCATTCCCGAATCCATTGACTATTCCTGGAGCGATTCCCCGACGGGCCCCTGGACTTACAAGGGCGTCATTATGCCGAGTAGCGAACCGGGTGCCGCGTTCACCGTCCACTCCGGCATTGTCGACTTTAAGGGCCGCAGCTTCTTCTTCTACCACAACCAGAAGAACGTGAAGGGCGGCGGCTACAGCCGTTCTACCGCCATCGAGGAATTCACCTGGAATGCCGACGGTACCATTCCCACGATCCGCGCCACCAACAATGGCGTCGTGAAGCCCATCAAGAACCTTGACCCGTTCGTGCGCGTGGAAGCCGAAACCAAGGCCTGGGTGGGCGGCATGACTGTCAATACGTCGGGCGGCTACACCATCATCGAGCATGTCGGTTCCGAATACGGCAATGTGTTCCTCACCAAGATGAATAGCGGATTCTATACCAAGGTGCGCTCTGTTGACATGGGCGACGGTGCCGACCGCATTATCGTTTGCACCAGGGGTAACGGCGGTAAGCTTGAACTCCATGCCGGTTCCGAAAACGGTGCTCTCCTTGCATCCATGAATATCCCTTCAAGTTCTGCTTGGGAAGAACATACCTTCGACATGGCCGATGCTGCTGGCGTCGATGACCTGTTCTTCGTAGTAAAGCAGGGCGGTTTCGATTTCGACTACTGGTACATGGAAAGCGAAAAGACTGCCGTTCCGCAGACGCCTTACAAGGGCACTGCCGCTGTGGTTCCGGGCAAGATCGAGGCCGAAAACTACGACGAAGGCGGCCACAACAAGGCCTTTTACGACAATGACCGCGAAAACCAGGGCAAGGTCTACCGCGAAGACGAAGTCGACGTGGTTGACATTAGCGATTCCAAGTGCGGGGACGCGGCCTGCACGGGTTATGCCATCGGTTACACGCAAGAAAACGAATGGGTCGAATACACCATCGATGTCGCCGCTGACGCCAAGTACAACATCGTTGCGAACGTGGCTACCGCATTTGAGACCTCTGCAATGCAGTTGTTCATTGACGACAAGGAAATTACCGAATCTGTGGTGCTCCCGAAGGTCGACAGCGTATGGACTACGTACAAGGTAATTGATGTCGGTTCTGCGGAACTTAAGAAAGGCGAACACGTGCTCAAGCTCTTGATTACCGGCGGTTACTTGAACGTGGACTGGATTCAGTTCACCGATCCGAATAGTCCGGATGTGATGATTGCGCGCTCTGTACACATGATGCCGCAGGCAAGGGTGTCTTACAGAGTCTTTGGTGCGACAGGTAAATTCCTCGGCCGAATTGACCATGTCGGTGTTAGTCTCGCTGAAACTATGAAGAATGCTGGCTTTGCGAAAGGCGTATACATTGTGCGCAGTTTCAACGGCATGGCGAAGAAAGTTTGGATAAAGTAGTTTTCTAGCCCTTGATAAAAAGTCCATAGGAAATTTTTAGTTCTTATTGCATTACCCCCCAAAAAGGGGTAATTTTTTATTGGTGTTGCACAAAGAGGATGTTATGAACAATGGTCCTATTTGCAGTCCTGTATGGGTTGCGTCTTTTTTGGCTGTAGCGTTGTTACCGTTGCAGGCGAACTCCCAGCCTAATGATGAATGGAATGGCAAGCCGCGTGTTTTTGCGGTAAATGCGCTGACTCCGCACGTGACATCCATGCCGTATACGACGGTCAAGGAAGCCGTAGTGGGCGACCGCCACGCTTCCGAATGGTACCAGAGCCTTTCGGGCAAGTGGAAATTCTACCATGTCGATAAGCCTGCCCAGCGCAATAACGACTTCTACAAGGACAACTACGATGTCTCCGGCTGGGACGAAATTCCGGTGCCATCTTCTTGGCAGTTACTCGGTTACGACCATCCGATTTATACCAACGTGATTTATCCGTGGTCGCAGAACAACCGCGTTTCTGCACCTTACGCTCCTACAGACTTTAACCCGGTCGGCCATTACCGCCGCAACTTCACCGTCCCCGAAAAGTGGGCCGGCAAGCGTATCCGCCTGCATTTTGAAGGTGTGGAATCCGCTTACTATGTATGGGTGAACGGCAACTATGTCGGCTACGCCGAAGATTCCTTTACCGGTCACGAATTCGACATCAACAAGTACCTGCGCAAGGGTGAAAACAATGTTTCGGTGCAGGTTTTCCGCTGGTGCGATGGTTCCTGGCTCGAAGACCAGGACTTTATCCGCCTTTCGGGTATCATGCGCGATGTGTACATTTACGCCGTGCCCGAAGTGCACATTCAGGATTTCCAGATCGATGCGACCCTTACCAACAATTATAGCGACGGCTTGCTGAAAACGACGGCGTGGATTTATAACTCTACGGGGTCTGCTTCGGGAGACTATACCATAGAACTTTCCCTGTACAACGACAAGGGAACCGAAGTCATTTCCCCGTCGGCACAGAAGGTTTCTGGTATCGGCTCGAAGGGCGAAAAGAGCGTGCACTTTGAATTGCCGATTACAAAACCGGACCGCTGGTCTGCCGAAACTCCGAACCTGTATACCGCAGTGCTTACCATTAAAGATGGTAGCGGCAAGATAATCCAGGTCGAGAGTAATAAAATCGGCTTTAGAAAAATTGAAATCAAGAAGGACAACGGGGCTCCGCGCCTGTTTGTAAACGGCATGCCGGTAAAATTCCACGGCGTGAACCGCCACGAACTCGACCCGGATAACGGCCGCGCCGTGACTTACGAACGCATGGAACAGGACATCATCTTGATGAAGCGTTTCAACATCAACGCGCTCCGCATGTCGCATTACCCGAACAATCCGATGATGTACGATCTTTGCGACAAGTACGGTATTTACGTGATTGACGAGGCGAACGTGGAAAGCCACGGTGCCAACAGCGAACTTCCAAAGAATAGCGACGATTGGCGCGCTCCGGTGGTGGACCGCCTGAATACCATGGTGCAACGCGACAAGAACCACCCCTGCATTATCTTGTGGTCCCTGGGCAACGAAGCCGGTAATGGTAATGTGTTTGCTTCGGAACGTGAACGCGCCCACCAGATTGACTCTACGCGTTACGTGCATTACGAAGGCGACAACAACAATGCCGATGTGACAAGCCAGATGTACTGGGGCTACGACTACATCGCCGGTTACAAGGATGCGAACAAGCCCGTGATGCTCTGCGAATACGAGCACGCCATGGGTAACTCCGTGGGCGACTTGCAGGAATACATGGACGCCTTCTACGGCAACCCGCGCGCCTTCGGCGGCTTCATTTGGGACTTTATCGACCAGGGCTTGCACCACAAGGGTACCCCGTATTGGGAATTTGGCGGCATGTGGGGCGACTGGCAGAACGACGACAATTTCTGCGCGAACGGCCTCGTGTTCCCGGATAGAAAGATTCAGCCCGAAATGTGGGAAATCAAGTATCAGTACAGCCAGCTGCGCGTAAAAAATATTGATGCGGCAAAGGGCAAGATTGAAATTGAAAACCGCTACCTCTTCAAGAACCTGGGCGATTTCCTCGATGCTTACTGGCAAATCAGGGAAGACGGTAAGGTCATCAAGGAAGGTAAGCTCAATGGCTCTCAGATGAACATTGGCCCGAACCAGAAAAAAGAAGTGACCATCGAAATGCCGAATATCGAAACAAAGATTGGCGCTGAATATTTCTTGGATGTTGATTTCCGGCTCAAAAAAGATGAACTTTGGGCTAAGGCGGGCCATAGCGTCGGTCACGAACAGTTCGGTATCAACCTGGGCCAGCTCTGGTCCACCGAAGTGGATATCAGTACCGTGGGAACCCACAGGGTAATTAAGGGCAGCGGCGAACTCACGCTCGAAGGCAAGGATTTCAAGATCCGCTTCGACGAAAATGCGGGAACGCTTGCAAGCTACGTGCTCGATGGCGATACCATCATCAAGAACGGCGGTATCCCGAACTTCTGGCGCGCTCCGACCGATAATGACAAGGGTTTCAATATGGAAAAGGGCCACGGCGAATGGCGCAAGGCGAGCCAGAAACGCAATGTGTCCTCCGAAGTCAAGGAAGTTTCCGCTAACGAAACCCAGGTGACCTTCAATTTCAGCTTCCCCGATGTGGGTAGCTCCAAGATGAAGCTGACCTACTTCGTTTACGGCAGCGGCGATATCGTGGTGGAATATACCTTCAATCCGGACGGCTCCAAGAGCTATATCCCGAATGTAGGTACGCTCTTTACGGTGCCGCAGGGCTACGAAAAGGTCCGCTGGTTTGGACGCGGCCCCGACGAAAACTACATGGGCCGTAACCGCGGAAGCTTCATGGGCGTCTACTCGACTCTTGTGGATTCGATGACGGTCATGTACATGGAAATCGGTGAAACCGGGCAGCGCACCGACGTAAAATGGGCGACCCTCACCAACAACGACGGCAAGGGACTCATGATCGTGGGTAACCCGCGCCTGGAATTCAATGCCCAGCATTACACCCCCGAGCAGCTTACCAATGTAAAGCTCCCGTGGGAACTCAAGCGTGACAAGGATATCACGCTCCGCGTGGACTTGCACCAGATGGGCCTCGGCGGCATCAACTCTTGGGGTGCTGAACCGCTCAATGCCTACCGCCTGAATGCAAACCGCGAATATTCCCATAAGTTCCGCATCGCCCCGATTCGCAAGCAGCTGAACGACCCGACCGAATATTCCTTGCTCGGCTTCAGGAACTTTGGCACGAACGACCTTGCCCCTGCGGCGTACCCAGGCGATGAAATATATGAGAACCAGCCCGAAAAGGACATCTCGGAAACGGCGAACAAGGATCCTAATGGTACTGACGCGGTAAAGCCACTCGTTTTCAGGACACCCGATTCGTATGCATCGCGCAGCTACAGCGTGTTCGATATGCAGGGCCGCCTTGTGGCGAAGTTTACGACCGTGGGCGTCGAGGACTTGCAGGCGAAAACAACCGCCGCGGTGAACCGCTCCGGCACTTACCTGGTGCGTTCCAAGTCCGGCAAGACTTTCCGCATCAACGCGCGCTGAGGTCGCTACCAAGAAATTCCACACCCCATACAGAAAATGTCCTGGGAAAATCTGGGGCATTTTCTGTGTCCGGCCTTTTGAAGTTTTTGCAAAAGTGTTTTATGAGGAACATGAAAAAAGGAACTTTGGGGGAGTATCTTTAAATTGGTAAAAGTGTGCGTTTGCGCAAGGGATGGTAGTTATGAATTTCAAGTCGTTTTTCCCGCTATTTTTATTGCCGGTTAGCGTTATTGCGGCGGTAAACCTGAATGTAAGCCTGGGTGACAGCATCAAGCCTGTCACACATGTGGCAACAGGATCACTTTACGGCCTGACCGAGACGCTTCCGAGTAATATCGAAAAAGATGTTGCGCCTCTCAAGCCGAACGTGTTCCTTTCTCCGGCCCGCAGCGGTAGCGGTCGCCAGCAGGGAATTGGTGGGGCGTTCCTCGTGGCCCCCCGTGTCGAAAGCATCGGTGCCAAAATCCAAATTCGCCTTGCGGATGTGCTGCCGGGATGGCCGTACAAGTTCCAGAATATGGACCACTGGAAGCAGGAAGTGACTTCTGTCATCAAGGACAAGCTTGCCTCGAACAACAAGAACTTTGACGGCTACGAAATCTGGAATGAACCGAACGACACCTGGAAATCGAGTATCGACTTCAATTCCGGTCTCTGGAAACAGACCTACGACTTGATCCGCCAACTCGACCCAGGTGCGAAAATCATCGGACCTTCATACTCGTTCTATCACGGTTCCAAGATGGAAGAATTCGTGAAGTACTGCTCGCAAAACAATTGCATGCCCGACGTGGTTAGCTGGCACCAGTGGGGTAGCGGTGGCTTTGTGGGCTCTGTCGAAACCTACCGCAATCTCGAAAAGAAATACAATGTCAAGCCGCGTCCGCTGAGCATCAACGAATATTCTTCGACGGAACACAGCGAAGAAGGTTGCCCGGGGCTGTCTGTTCCGTTTATCGCAAAATTCGAACGTCACGGTGTCGAAAGTGCCATGATTTCTTGGTGGTTCGTACCGCTTCCGGGTCGCTTGGGAAGCCTTCTCACCAAGGATAACGAACGCGGTGGCGGCTGGTGGCTTTATAAGTGGTACGGCGACATGAGCGGCTACATGGCAAAGGTTGTGCCCCCCAACGACAAGAGCGACGGCGTGGACGGCTTTGCCGCTCTCGATAAAAAGAAGGGCTTTGCAAGCATCGTGCTCGGCGGAAACACTTTGGGCGATGTGAGCGTGAACATTTCGGGCATTCCGGAAGCGTTCGGCAAAAAAGTGAATGTCGATGTGGAATATGTCGTGTGGGAAGACAAGGACAAGGCGGTTCCTTCGACTACGCTCGAATCCAGCAAGGAATACGATGTCGTTGATGGTAAAATCATGGTCCCGGTGAACATCAAGAACACCAAGTACGGCTACCGCGTCTATGTGACGCCGATTATTCCGCAGGCACCCTACAAGGATGTGGCCGCCGCTATTCCGGGCAAGATCGAAGTCGAAAATTACGATGTGGGCGGTTCCGGCAAGGCGTTCCTCGACAAGGACGACGAAAACAAGGGCGGAGAGTACCGCGAAGATGCCGTCGATATCGTGAAGGCGGACGAAGGCTACGCTATCGGCTACACACAGGAAGGTGAATGGCTCGAATATACGGTGAATGTCGATAAGGCGACCGATTACGACCTTAGCATTCGCTATGCGACTTCATCGGAGAATACGGGCGTCAAGCTCTATATCGACGATCAGCTCGCCTTGGACGGAGTATCGTTCCCGCAGGGGGCCGACTGGGAAACCTATACCGTCCATGATGCGGGTAGCGTGACGCTTCCTGCAGGCGAACATGTCCTGAAGCTGGAAGTCGTCGGGAACTATGTCAACATAGA
This sequence comes from uncultured Fibrobacter sp., assembly GCF_937877005.1. Taxonomy (GTDB): domain Bacteria; phylum Fibrobacterota; class Fibrobacteria; order Fibrobacterales; family Fibrobacteraceae; genus Fibrobacter. Next base: position 25,208 of record NZ_CALEFV010000159.1, read on the forward strand.
CTGGCTGAACTTCGAGGATCCTTCCACGATGGGGCTGACTCTACGCCCTCTGCATGCTGTTCCAATGAAATCCGAGTATCAGGTATTCGATATGCAGGGCCGCCTCGTTGCAAAACTCAACGCATCCGGCATTGCGGAACTGCAGGCAAAGGTATCTGCTTCCGTAAAGTGCGCTGGATCCTATCTTGTCAAGGGCAGGAGTGGCATTTACCGTATCGGCGTGCGTTAAGGAATTCCCACATCCCATAAAAAGGCGTCCCAGGAGCTTCTGGGGCGTTTTTTGCTGTGCAAATGAACTGAAAAGGCGAAAAATTGGTTGTTTTGTGGTTTGTTCTGAAAAATGGAATATATATTTATTTGCTACGGGAATGTAACATGAATGTTTTGCAACCAAAAAGAATCCTGATTGTGGATGATGACCAGATGTCTCGGAAACTAGCTGAATTCGTGCTAGAAAAAGACGGCTATAAGGTCGTATCTTTGGATTCCGGGGAAGCGTGTATCGATTACCTGAAAAAGGAGGGTAAAGTCGATCTCGTGCTTCTGGATATTGAAATGCCCCTGCTGAATGGTATAGAGACGCTTGAGCGGATCCGGGGGGATAGATCCATTGCCGAAACAAGAGTGTTTTTTTTGACGGCGAATGAATTTGGCAAGTATAAGGAGACTGCCAAGCGACTTGGGGTTCTGGATTTCATATCAAAACCGATGTATGGCCCCGAAATTCTTGAACGTATCAAGAAGGTTTTTGCGAAAAACGACCTAAATGCCAAAGAGACGATCCTGGTCATCGATGATGAACGCATGAACCTCAAACTGGCCGAGCATATGTTGCAGTCGGATTATGATGTGGTGATGGCACTGTCGTACAGGGAAGCGCTTGATTACCTGTCAAGAGAAATGCCCTCGCTAGTCCTTCTGGATGTCCATATGCCCGAAATGAATGGCTTTGAGCTCCTAGCCGAAATCCGCAAGATAAAGGATGGCGGCGATCTGCCTGTCATTTTCCTGACGGCGGATAGCGATCGCGAGATAGAAGTCAGGGTGTTTAGGGAAGGTGCCCTGGATTATATCCAGAAACCTTTCATCCAGGAAGTCCTGCTGGAACGAATCAAGCGGATTCTTTCGCTGCGTAAGCTGCAGACCTCGCTAGAGCGAGAAGTGGAGCGAAAAACGGCGGCGCTCGAAGAAAGTAGGCGCAAACATGAAGTGCTGTCTCTGCAGGTTGTAAAGACTCTCGCGTCGGCAATCGATGCGAAGGATCGCTACACCAATGGCCATTCTAGCCGAGTCGCCACCTATAGCAGGGAAATAGCCCTCCGCGCAGGCAAGGATATTGAATATCAGGATGAAATCTATTTTGTTGCACTTTTGCATGATATCGGTAAAATTGGTATTCCGGACAATATCTTGAACAAAAGCTCGCAACTTTCGGCAGCGGAATACGAAATTATCAAGCAGCATCCGAGCATTGGGGTGGAAATTCTGAAGAACATCACCGAGATGCCCAATATTGGAATGGGGGCGCATTATCATCATGAACGTTTCGATGGAAAGGGATACCCGGAAGGACTTTCCGGCTACGAGATTCCGGAAATCGCGCGTATTATTGCCGTAGCCGACGCGTACGATGCCATGACGAGCCGCCGCAGTTATCGTTCTGCGTTGCCACAGGAGGTGGTTCGCGATGAGCTAGTAAAGGGACGGGGATTGCAGTTCGATCCAGATTTTGCCGATGTGATGCTCAAGATGATTGACGAGGATCCCCGTTACGAAATGCGGGACGATGGACCGGCGCAGCAAGTTTAGACGATGGGAGCCGTCTATGGATTCTGTAGATATCTTCGAGGAAAATGACCGCCGCGTCTTGAAAACCCTGACTAGGGTTATGCGTTGGCTATGGGTCGCGTTTCCGTTAATTTATTTGGGAAATGTAATTCATTTATTTAAAATTGATTATTTTGACTTGAGTGTGTCGTCAGTTATAGCCTTTGTGGTGCTTTGGTTTCCGACGCTACTTGAACGTCTAAATGCCCCTCTCACACTGCGAAGGTACTTCTGTGTGCTAGGCATGGCGTTTGTTATATCAATGATGGCTACCAACGAGAATATAGGCATTTATATGACCTATGCTTTGGCCATGGTGACAAGTCTGCTCTTTTTTAATTCGACTTTTACGCTTAAGATTTCGATTGTCAGTTTCTTTTTGATTGTTATGTCGCTGATTTTTAGGGCGCCGGGAGCGAATCATGGTGAATTTGAAACGGATACGCTATGGTGGGTCTCGAGAAGTGCCGGCTATTTGATCGAAATGTTTGTCATGACTTCCCTGTGTACGGTCATCGCGAAACGCACGCATCGCCTGCTAGAAAACGAAGCGCTTGCTCGTCAGAAGGCTCAGAGCGCTGAAGAAAAGGCGAAACTCTCTGACGAACTTCGCAAGGCATGGGCCGAAGCCGACGAGGCGAGAAAGAATGCGGAATCGGCAAATATGGCCAAGAGTTTTTTCCTGGCAAACATGAGCCACGAAATTCGAACTCCCATTAACGGTATTTTGGGCATGAATTCCATTCTTCTAAAAGAATGCAAGGACGAATCCCTGCTCGAATATGCCCGTAATATTCAGAATGCAGGACATACGCTTCTTTCGCTTGTGAACGATGTCCTCGACATTACAAAGATTGAATCGGGCAAAATGGAACTTGTTACCGGCGAATATGACCTATTTTCTGTACTGAACGACTGCTACAGCGTTGTGAGTCCGCGAGCTCAAAGCAAGAACCTGGAATTTAACATTAGCGTGAGTCCGGAAATTCCTTCGAAACTCGAAGGGGATGAGGTCCGGATTCGCCAAATCATAAACAATCTGCTTTCTAACGCTGTAAAGTATACGCCTAAGGGAACCGTGGACCTGTCGGTGCGCTTTAATGAGCTGACGCCCAAAGATGGTAATCCATGTATAGAGCTTATTGTGGTGGTAGCCGATACGGGAGTTGGCATCCGTTCTGTTGATCATGACAAGCTCTTCCAGAGTTTTGAACGGATAGATTTGGAAAACAACCGGAATGTCGAGGGAACGGGCCTTGGGCTGAATCTGACCAAGGAACTCGTCGAGATGATGGGTGGAAGTATTTCGGTGCGGAGCGTATACGGTACGGGTTCCGTATTTGAAGTTCGAATCCCGCAGGTCGTCAAGGGAAAAATTCCCATGGGCGACTTCATGGAGCGCCGCAAGGACTACATTTCCGATGTTTCGCATGTCAAACCGTTTAAGGCGAAAAATGCGCGGTTGCTTGTCGTTGACGATGTCCTAATGAATTTGAAGGTCGTCGCAGGATTACTGAAAGAAACGCAAATAAGGATTGATACTGCGACTAATGGTGAAGATGCCTTGAAACTTGTTGAGGAAAATCATTACGATCTGATTCTTCTGGACCATATGATGCCCGCAATGGATGGCGTTGAGACACTTCTGTGCATGAATGACATCAAGGGGTTCGATATAAGGAAGACTCCTGTGGTGATGCTCACTGCGAATGCAGTTGCCGGTGCGAAGGATGTCTATATACGGGCCGGTTTTACGGACTATATCACGAAACCGATCCGTGAGGACGTGTTACTTTCAACGGTGAAAAAATACTTGCCGCAGGAGCTTGTGACGGATAGTGAAGCGGACGAAGGGAAGCCCGTATCGGAGAAGGAACTCGCCGCGCAGGATTCTGCACTCAATCTGTCCGATATTCTGGATACAGCAACGGGCCTTGGCTATTGCATGAACGAGGAATCCTTCTATCACGAAATGCTTGCTGAATATGTTAGGAGCGATCATGGTGCCGAGCTTAATCATTTCTTTGATGAGGGCGATTTCGAAAACTACCGCATTGCCATTCATTCGCTGAAGAGTACTTCGCTCACCATTGGTGCCGTGACGCTTTCTAAAGATGCAAAAGCTCTTGAGGCAGCCTGCAAGGAGGGAAATTTTGATTTTGTTCGAGCCCAGCATGAAAGGTGTATGTCAGAATATAAAGAGATTGTAGACTATTTAAAGAAGTATCTCGCTTCGGGAGTTTGCTAACGTGAAATTCATCTATGCTATACCTGCTGTAATCATTGCGGTCATTGTGGCTGGTTTGCTTGCCGTCAATGTTAAAAAGGGTGATACTGATATTACCCGTGAAAAGACAAAGGTTGCGATGCTTCTCCATGGTCCAAAGGATGATCGCAGCTGGGGCCAGTCACATTACGAGGGTCTGCAGAAAACCGCCGAAGAACTCAACCTGGAAATCCTGATGCGTGAAAATGTTCCGGTTGACACCTCTGCGCAGCTCATCATGGAATCGTTGATTGATTCTGGCGTGAAAATCATTTTGGCCAATTCCTTCCAGTTCGGCCCTTATATCAGGGCTGTTGCGAGTACGCATCCTGAGGTGAAGTTCTTTCATGCGTCTGGCGTAGAAACGGCTCCGAACATCGTGGCCTTCTTTGGACGCATCTACCAGATGCGGTATCTTTCGGGAATTGTCGCCGGAATGCAGTCTAAGACAGGCAAAATAGGCTATGTGGCTTCATTTGACATTCCCGAAGTAGTGCGCGGAATAAATGCCTTTACACTAGGTGTCAAAAAGGCGAATCCGGAGGCGAATGTTTTTGTTCGCTGGACTAAATCCTGGGTCGATGACGAAAGTTGTGCCCGCGCAACCCGGTCCCTCCTGAAAAATAAGGAAATCGATGTCCTTGCCGTGCATGTGGACAGCCGAGAACCTTTACGGATTGCGGATTCGCTTGGAATCTGGATTGTCGGCTATAATCTCGATAATTCCGAATTGTATCCGGAGCATTATTTGACGGCTCCGGTATGGCGCTGGGAAAAGTTCTATACTCCGCATATTCTTGATGTCCTTAAGAATCGTTTTGTGGGTGCGAACTATTGGGATGGTGCCGTATCGGGTATCGTTGATTTGGCTCCGTTTACACCTCATGTGAAACCGGAAGCGACAAAGATGGTGGCCGAAGAACGGGAACGGATGATGAACGGATCTTTTGATGTTTTTTACGGACCTATCGAGGACAATGCTGGAACAATCCGCATTAACGAGGGCGAAAGTATGTCCGACGAGGATATGCTCAATCAGTTTAACTGGTTTGTTAAGGGGGTAAAAGTCGATGAAGAGTAAAATTACGATAGCGGCACTGGCAGCAGTCATTATATTCTTTGTATTACTATTTGCGTCATTTGAGCATGTCGGAAATGACGATGTAATCAAGAAATCGGAGGCGCAAAAACTGCGGGTTGGTTTTATTCTTCTGAGTGATACGGCGGACAATGGCTGGAATGAGACTCATTATAGGGGCATTAAGGCTGCTTGCGACAGCCTTGATATCCAAATGGTCCTAACGGATGAAATTCCGGAAGAAAGGGCCCCTTTGGAGAAGGCGGTGAACGATATGCTTGCGGATAGCTTGAAGGTAATCGTTCTTACGAGCTATAGCTATCCTATCATTATAAAGGATATCATTGAAGCGCATCCTGAAGTGATGTTCTATGGAATCAACTGGGAAATGAGCGCTCCTAATTACAAGGCCTACTTTGCCCGTATTTACCAGGCGAGGTATCTTGCGGGAGTTCTTGCCGGAGCGATGACAAAGAAGAATCGGGTGGGCTATGTGGCTGCCATGAAAAATATACAGGTTTACAGGGGCCTGAATGCCTTTATTCTGGGCGTGAGACATGCGAATCCGAAAGCGCAGGTGTTTGTGCGCTGGACGAATTCCTGGAACGAAGGTCGTGCTGAAATAGAAAATGCCAATAAACTGATAGATAGTTCCGATGTCGATGTCATCGGCTTCCATCAGGACCGTTCCTACATTATTGAAACCGCCGAAAAACGTGGGGTGTACTGTATCGGAAATCATGTGGAGAAAAACCGTTTCTCGCCTAAAATGTTGAGTTCGATCGCTCTTAACTGGGGTATCGTCTATAAGGATTTCCTTCAGGATTACATTCAGAAGAAGGATAACGAAAATATGGATTACTGGATTGGACTCGAAAAGGATGCCGTAGGACTTTCCTTCTACTCGAGCGAGGTGCCCGATTCGGTGAAAGCCCTGGTAAAAGACGCCATTGACCGAATCAAGGGCGGGTACAACATCTTTTCTGGAAAAATTTATGACAGCGAAGGAAAAGTCCGGTCCGAGGATGGAGAATCGGTTAGCGACGAGGTTCTTCGCAGCGAGATGGAATGGCTTATAAAGGGTGCGGTTGAACCATGATTAAGAAATTCGGTGCGCGGCCGCTCATAGGACTGCTGTTCTTTGTGTTAATCCTCCTCTTGGTGGGGGTGTTGCTGCGTGTCAAGTTTTCGAGCCTGTTTCAGAATTATGTAGAAAAGCAGGTGGCATACCAGGCCGAAAGCTATGCTTCTGCAACGGGTGAGAGAATCGTTCTTGAACTTAAGGCTCTATCGGCTTTGTCCGCGGGGATTTCTGCTGACATGCCTCATCTCGAAAAGATGCTCGCTTCGCTGCGCGATGTCAATGGCGATTACAATTATGGAATCATCGCCCTGAATGGCGATGTAATCTATACCGATGGCTCCCGGGATATCCATACATCGGAATTTAGGGGGATTTCCGAATCGTTCCATGGCGCGAAGCGGATTAGCTATTTCAAGGGAAAGGGGCTGATGTTTTCGGTTCCCGTATATAGCGGAAAGAATGTCAAGTATGTCCTTTATCGACTTTACAAGGACGACAAGGTCGTCAAGAATTTCGGTGTCGTGTGTTACGGCGGCAAGGGATATGCCACGATTAGAGATTCTAAGGATAGCATTGTCGTCAATTCCCCGAACGATTCTTTGGGAAGTGACTTGCTGTGGGGCGAAAAGGGCTATGGTGCGGTCCGTGAAAAGCTGAAGAGTGGCTTGAATGTTTCGATTGCGTCTGCAACCAGCTGGAAGGTCGGGAACACGGAATATTATTATTTCGTCGCCGAATTGAAATTCCCTGGAGCGACCATAGTCGGTGTAGTGAGCGCCGATGTAATTGCTTCCGAAAAGAAAAGCCTCTCCTTCTTGATTATTTGGGTGTTCGGTTTGCTAATTTTCATGTTCACGATAGCCATGATTTATGTGGTGGTGTCCGAAAAAAAGGCCCGCGAGAACAAGGAACTTCTCCGGGAAAAAGAACGTGCCGAAAGTGCAAATAAGGCAAAAAGCGTGTTTCTTGCGAACATGAGCCATGAAATCCGTACGCCGATTAACGGAATCCTCGGCATGGATACAATGCTTCTGAAGGAATGCAAGGATAAGACATTGCGCGACTATGCGCTGAATATTCAAAGTGCAGGGCAGTCGCTACTCTCGATTATAAGCGATATTCTGGATATCTCCAAGATCGAGTCCGGCAAGATGGAAATCGTGCCTGTCACCTATAGCATTTTCACGGTGCTCAATGACTGCTACAATATGGTCGCCATTCGCGCTCAAGATAAACACCTGGAACTTGTCATGGACATTTCGCCGGAAATTCCTTCGGCTCTGTTTGGAGATGAAGTGCGAATCAGACAGGTGATAAATAACTTGCTGTCCAATGCGGTCAAGTATACCAACGAGGGGTCTGTCACCTTGACGGTCAAGGCAGAAAAGGTGAGCCCGGATCCTATGCAGGGAGCAAATGTCAGACAGGTTCAGCTGTGTGTGCAGGTGAAGGATACTGGAATTGGTATCCGTGAGCGGGATCGCGAAAAACTGTTCAAGAATTTTGTCCGCCTCGATGAAAAGCGAAACAGGAACGTCGAGGGAACCGGTCTGGGTTTGAATCTGACGAAACAGCTCGTTGACATGATGGGTGGCTCTATCTCTGTTGAAAGTGCTTATGGACGGGGATCTACCTTCACTGTGCAGCTTTTGCAGCAGGTAAGCGACGAGTCTCCTCTTGGAGATTTTGACAGTTTGCATCGTCGGCAGGTTGATACGGAGAATGTTTCGCATGAACGTTTCGAGGCGCCTGGAGCAAGGGTGCTTCTTGCCGACGACATGCAGATGAATCTCAAGGTCTTTATCGGGCTCCTGAAGGAGACTAAAATTAAGGTCGATACGGCGGTGAATGGTGCCGAGGCGCTGCGGCTTGTCCAGAGCAAACATTACGACATTGTTTTCCTTGATCACATGATGCCGGTGATGGATGGAATTGAGGCTTTCCGTCAAATGAAGAAATTGGAAGACAATCCGAATGCGGATACTCCCGTAGTGATGCTTACGGCAAATGCCGTGGCGGATGCGAAGGTTCGCTACATGAACGAGGGCTTTTCGGACTATATGGCGAAACCGATTCGCGAAGAAATACTCCTTGCGACGCTTAGGAAATTCCTGCCTAAGGATTTGATTCGGGATGTCGATGTGCAAGTGTCCGAAACGAATCGAAATGACGATGCATCTGTGGCCGGCTCGGAAAAAGTGCCGGCTAAGGCTGCTCTTTCCGACTATCTGGATACGGCATCGGGACTTTCCTATTGCATGAATGATGAGGGCTTCTATGGAGAAATGCTCGACGAGTATGTCAGGAGTGACAAGGTTGCCGAACTGGTTGATTATTTTGAGAAGGGCGACTTCGAAAATTACCGTATCGGGGTGCACGCGCTGAAAAGTACATCACTCACGATTGGGGCCGTCAAAATTTCAGAGTCGGCCAAGGCGCTCGAAATGGCATGCAAGGATGGCGACTTGGACTATGTGAAGGAAAACCACCAGCGGTTCATAGAGGACTACACGGAGCTGTTGTCCGTTCTGAAAAGTCGGTAGTTCGCTCAGATTGGGTATCGATAAAAAGACCTCCGCTTGGGTAGCGGAGGTCTTGGTGTGTAGGTGTTGGTTGGAGAAGCTTATTCGAGGCGGAACTGCTTTACGAATTCCCAGCCCATCTTGGCGTCGCCTTCGCTATGTCCGCCGCCCTGGATGGTGCAGAGGCCGACCTTTGCGCCGCCATCACATTCTTCGTACATCTGGCAATTGTTGCCCGGGGTGTTCTGCTTGGGATTTCCTTTGCAGCCGTTCATCTTGGCCCATTCCTTGAAGTTGTTTTCGGCGCCCATAAAGGTTATCGGCTTGCCGGTCACGACTTGGGAAAGGCCTCCTTCGTACATCACGATGTTGTCCTGAGTGCCACGGAAATTGAGAATCGGGTAGGGACGTGCTGGCTTGCACAAACCATTATCTACGATTTCTCTGGCGAGGTCGAATGCCGAAGGTGCCGCTGCGGCGATAATGTCTGCCAGGTAGCAACCGGCGTAGTTTGACATGCCGCCACCCATCGAGAATCCTGCCGCATAGATGCGCGTCGGATCGACGCAGGCCTTTTCGGTGAGTTCCTTCACGAAGTCGCGGGTAAATTTTACGTCATCAGCGTCGGTGCAGCATGGACCCACGTTCCAGGCCTGGACGCTCCTGCCCATCATCTGGGCTCCACCTTGTCCGTCCGGGAATATGACAATGGCTCCGTCTGCGAGTGCTTCCTTGGCTATGGCAGATTGTGATTCCCATCCGTCAGCGCTACCGCCAATGGGGTGGTAGTTGATGAGGAGCGGTACGGGCTTGTTGCCGGTGTAGCCGTTCGGAAATTTCACGATGACCTTACGACCGTCGATGGTGAGCGAAGTGTTGCTCTTCAAGGTCTTTCCGGAGCAGTCCGTCGGAACTTCGATCTTGCTCGAAGAAGATGCTATGCTAGAAGAACTCTGGTCCGGCTGGTGGAAGCTATTGGAACTGCCAGTGACGATTTCGGAACCTTCTTCCATGACGATGCTGACGCCCGTTTCGTCTTCTTGCTGCATCTGATAGGATACGCTCTTGTAACCATCCTTGACAAAGAAAAAGCTCGGGAGGAGATCTCCTTCCTTGAGAAGCGCGCCCTTGCTTGTTACCAGATAAGATGTGTTGTTTCCGTCAATGTTGATACGGACAAATTTGGTGCCGCGGGCGGAATACTTGTTCATGTCCAGGGTGATTGACCCGTGGACCTGCTGTAGCGTACGCTGGTAGATGACCTTGCCCAGGGCGTCAATCATGGACAATTTCAGCACATTGGCGTTCATGTTGTCTATGTTGAGAATCCCGTTTTCGACTGTCAGACTTGGTTTTGCGATTTTGACCCCGAGGAGGGCTGCCGTATTCTCGTCAAAGCTGAATGCTCCGCCGAAATCGGTGGTCGCGCTGACCGAAGGGAAGTTGAATGATGAAATTTTGACACCCGCCAGGGGGTCGCCTTTGTCAGATTTGACGTTTCCACTGATAGACCAGGCGTATGCCTGGGTACCAAGAAAACTGGCAGTCGCCGCAAAAACGGCGAGCCTCGATAGTATGCTTTTCCGCATGAGGTCTCCTTTTTTTACCCAAAATCCTGACAAACGCCCATATGAATATAACACAAACGCTCATAGAAAGACTGCGCGTAAAAATAAATTTGCGAAAGAACGCTCGTTTAACGGATGCTTTGGGGGAGGGTGGAGGGGAAGTGGTCATGGACAATTCGTCCATGCAATCTTTTTTTCCTCGTGATAGAAAGTGCTTTTGGGAAATTAATTTAAAAGTACCAAAAAGGATGTGGAATATGAAAAAAAATATCTCTTTAGCAACAAAGACGATCGCCGTTGCGCTTGCTGCGTCGGCCTTCTCTTTTGCAGGCCCGGGTCTTGCCGATGGTGCAGCAAAGTTCGTTGGTAACATTACCCAGTCTAACACTGCTCCTGGTGCTAATGACCAATTTACCAAGCTGTGGAACCAGGCTACCGCCGAAAATGGTTGTAAGTGGGGCTCTGTCGAAGGTACCCGCGGCCGCTACAACTGGGGTGGCTGCGATGCTGCCTACAACTGGGCAAAAAACAATGGCGGGCATTTCAAGTTCCATGCCCTGGTTTGGGGCTCCCAGTACCCGAACTGGCTTCCTGGCCTGAGTGTTGATGAAACCAAGAAGGCGATTACGGCTTGGTTCGACGCGGTCAAGGAACGTTATCCGGATCTCGAGATGATCGACGTGGTGAACGAGGCTATCCGTAATAACAGTGGCGGTTATCATTCCGGTTACAACAATACCAAGATTATCCAGGCTCTCGGTGGCGACAACAATGGTGACTACGCCTTTATTACGACTGCCTTCAAGATGGCTCGTGAACGTTGGCCGGATGCAATCCTGATTTATAACGACTACAATACCATCCAGTGGGATGTGAATGGCGGTATTAACCTGGTCAATACGATCAAGAAGAATGGGGCCCCTATCGATGGTTACGGCTTGCAGGCTCACGACTTGATGACCAATGGTGGTGGCAATGGCGGCACCGGTGGTGGTGGCGATTGCATGAATTACAATGATTTCAAGAGCACGATGGAAAAAATCCATCGCGAAACGAACAATATTCCCATCTTTATTTCCGAATACGACGTTCCGAGTACCGATGACGGTATTCAGAAACAGTGCGTGAGTGAACAGTTTTCCTACTGGATGGAAGATCCGCATGTGGCGGGAATCACTTTCTGGGGTTATATCTACGGTCAGACGTGGCTTGAGTGCCATAACAAGACTGTGAAGGGGTGCTCCGGCCTCATCAAGGACGGCAAGGACCGTTCTGCTATGACTTGGCTGAAGGACTATCTCTCCAAGAACAAGGGTGTCAACGAGACGGGCCTTCCGACAGGTGACCTGACTCCGGTCCCGCCTGAACCGCAACTCCCGTTCAAGGGTGAAGCCTTCGCTGTCCCGGGCAAGATTCAGGCCGAAGACTTCGACATTCCGGGCAAGGGCAAGAACGAAGACGGTACGAGCAACGCTTCGTATGCCGATGATTCTGAAAACCATGGCGACAGCGACTACCGCAAGGATACGGGCGTAGACTTGTACAAGAAGAGCGGCGACCGCATTGTCGTGGGCTACAACCAGACCGGCGACTGGCTCGAGTACACCATTAATGTGGCTGAAGCGGGCGACTACACCTTCTTTGCCGCCGTGGCCTCTGCAAACAATACTTCTAGTTTCCAGATGTCCCTGGACGGTAAGGAACTCACTGACAAGATTTCCGTTCCTGCAGCGACGTCCGGTGAAGAAAATTATGACGACTACAACAAGGTCTCTGCTAACGTAACTCTCCCGTCTGGCAAGCACATTCTCCGCATGGACGTGACCGGTGACTGGTTCGACGTGGACTACTTCACCTTCGTGAAGGGTAAGGATGCAACTGACCCTGAACCGATTGTAAAGGAAGGCGAAACTCATTTTGTTCAGCCGGCTATGCAACTCGACAACACTCTCCAGCATTACTTCGTGATCGATCCGATGGGTGTCCGCATGGGTGTCATTAGCGGCTACGGCTTTGAAGCTGCCGGGGAAATGCTGCGCGAATCTCCCAGGGTGACCTCTTCGGGTGTCTACTACCTGAAGAATCGCAGGACTGGCCAGATGCAGGCTATCCGCATTGTGAAATAAGACGGGTCGGTTCTACTCTCTCTCTTTCAATACTCAATACACCAAACAACAAGTCCCGGAGCGAATGCTCCGGGATTTGTTGTTGTGAGTTTGGATATTCATGGATGTATTGTCCATGAAAACTGATCCGTTCCGTTGACAACAGCGGAAAGAGCAAATTCAACTTCAACGGTTTCGACAGCTGCGAAAACGGCTACAAGTGGGCCAAGGAAAAACCGGGTGAACGACACTTCAAATTCCACGCCCTCATCTGGGGCTCCCAGAAGCCCGACTTCCTCTGCACGGCCAAGAACCCTGGCATTACCGTCGAAAAGACCAAGCAGTATATCACCGAGTGGTTCGATGCTGTTGCCGCCAAGTTCCCGGACCTCGAATACATCGACGTGGTGAACGAAGCGATTTGGGCCGGCAACAACTACCATTCCGGCTACAACAAGCCCGCAAACGGCGCCGAAGGCATCAGCACGGATGACCCGAGCTGTGGCGGTACCTACATTATCGACGCCCTTGGCGGTGACCGCGTGGTGAATGGCAAGCACCAGTACGACTTCGTCAAGACCGCTTTTGTGATGGCCCGCGAACGCTGGCCGCATGCGAAGCTCACCTACAATGACTATAATACGCTCTCCTGGCAGATGAACGAAGGCATCGAAATGATCCAGACGCTTCTCAAGAATGGCGCCCCGATCGACTTCTACGGCCAGCAGGCGCACGACTGCAAGGGCATGAGCAAGTCCGATTTCGAAAGCAAGCTCACCAAGATTCATAACGAAACGGGGCTTCCGCTGCTCATCTCGGAATACGATATCGGCGAAGCCGATGACAACAAGCAAAAGAACGACTATGCCAACCAGATTCCCTTTATGTGGGAAACGGAATGGATCGGCGGTATCACCATCTGGGGCTACATTAATGGTGCAACCTGGGCTGCCAATACCGGCATCATGGAAAAGGATGGCCGTAAGCGCGCCGCCATGGTGTGGCTCGAGGACTACTTTGCCAAGAACCTCGACAAGGGTAAGAACACGACGGGCTCCATCACGCCTGTAGAACCCGAACCGCAGATTCCGTTCAAGGGCCAGCCGTTTGCTGTGCCGGGCAAGATCGAGGCCGAAGACTTCGACATTCCGGGCAAGGGCCGTAATTCCGATGGAACGACAAACAACTCTTATAGCGAAGCGGATAGCGAAAACCACGGCGATAGCGACTACCGCGACGGCACTGGTGTGGACCTCTACAAGAAGGCGACCGGCATTATCGTGGGTTACAACAACGAAGGCGACTGGCTCGAATACACCATCAATGTGTCCGAAGCGGGCGAATATACCCTTTTTGCCGCCGTGGCTGCCGCGGGCAATACTTCCAGCCTCCAGTTCTCTCTGGACGAAAAGGAACTCACCGAAGTCATCAGCGTTCCTGCGGCGAAGTCCGGCGAAGAAAATTACGACGACTACAATAAGGTCTCTGCCAATGTGATGCTCCCGGCGGGTAAGCACATCCTCCGCATGACGGTGACGGGCGCTTGGTTCGATATCGACTACATCACTCTCGTGAAGGGCGCAAATGCGACCGACCCCGAACCGATTGTCGAACCGGGAACGGACGCGATTGCCGATATCCATTTCGACAAGAACGCCCTTCAGGACTACTATGTGTTCGACCAGCAGGGAGTGCGTTTGGGACTGCTTAGCGCCTACGGCTTCAAGGCGGCTGCCGAAAGCCTCAAGTCCTCCAGCGCCGTGAAGAGCTCGGGCATTTACTACCTGCGCAGCCGTACCACGGGCCAGATGCAGTCTGTACGCATCGTAAGGTAATTGCCAGGACTTTTACACATACTCAATACACCAAACAACAGGCTCCGGGGCGCATGCTCCGGGGTTTTGTGTTGCCTATTTTAAGGAAAATCTTTCAAAATCGTTCAATACGATATTATAATTACTACAACTGATATGATTGATAGAGTGTAAAATGGCGGAATATAGCGGAATTTGAAAAAAAATGGATTTTTATCCCTTGCAAGGAGGCTTGCTTTCTTCTAAATTTAGTCAAGCAATTCACGGAGCAACTCTGCTCCGGAATAAACTGAAAAAGGATTTACATGAAGACCATTACGGTAAACCCGAAGAACGTCGAACGCAAGTGGAAGCTTGTGGACGCCGCCGAAAAGCCGATGGGTCGCGTGGCAAGTGAAGTTGCCCGCCTCCTCATGGGTAAGCACAAGGCCATCTTCTCCCCGAACGTGGACACTGGTGACTACGTTGTCGTTATCAACGCCGAAAAGGTTGCTGTTACGGGCAACAAGTTCCTCCAGAAGGAATACTTCCACCACACCGGTCACATCGCCGGTGAACGCTGGATCAACTTTGCCGACCTCTTGGCAAAGCACCCGACTGCACCGCTCGAAGCTGCCATCTGGGGCATGCTCCCGCACAGCGCTCTCGGCCACAAGATGATCAAGAAACTCAAAATCTATGCTGGCGCCGAACATCCGCACGCCGCACAGAATCCCGAAGTCGTAGACTTGTAATTTAGAACGGAGGATACCTCTATCGCTACCGCAAAAAATAAGAAGATCTACCGCGGCACCGGCCGTCGCAAGAACGCCATCGCCGCTGTGATCCTGAAGCCGGGTTCCGGCAAGCGCACTATCAATGGTCGTGATTTCAAGGATTACTTCCATTCTGAAGTGCAGAACATGATCGCCAACCTTCCGTTCGCCATCCTCGGCAACGCGGAAGAATGGGACGTCGAAGTTACCGCTCGTGGCGGTGGCATCGCTGGCCAGATGGGCGCTGTCCGTCTTGGCATTGCCCGCGCCCTGGTTGCTAACGACGCCGAAGTCAAGCCAGCCCTCAAGAAGGAAGGCCTCATGACTCGCGACTCTCGTGCCGTTGAACGTAAGAAGTTCGGCCGCAAGAAGGCTCGTAAGCACTTCCAGTTCAGCAAGCGCTAATCTGCGAAATTGCTATTACGGAAAACCCTGGCTCTTGCCAGGGTTTTTCTGTTATTACAGATGGCTCCATTGCAAAACAGGAATTATTCAGAAACGGTCGGGAGCTACTCCGTGATAAATTTCTTGAAGAACTTAGGGTCGCGGGAGAGCACCTTGAGTTCGGCCTCGAGTGAATCCGCACCATAAATTTCGAGAAGAGTCTTCTCGTCCGAGAACAGCGATGCGCCCAGTCCGTAGCGGTGGCCTTCGATTTCAAAACCCATGGCTTCCAGAATAGAAGGGGCAATGTCGATGGAGCCAAACTGATGTTGCCTTGTCTTGGGTTCCTTGACGGGATTTATGAAAATGCTCAACCATTTGCGGTTTTCTTTATGCGCGTGGGCGAGGAATTTTCCAGGGAATGCATTCATAAAAAGGTGATCTCCGACGATGACAATGAGCGTGTTCTCGGCAAAGTCCTGCTTTTTACACCAGTCGATAAATTCGTTCACTTCACGCGAGGAACAGCGGAGTGTTGCCTTGTAGTAATCTTCATCTGAGGTCGATGCGGGTTTTTCGAGGCAATGCGGGTCGTAGAATCCGTAGGGGTAGTGCGTATTGATGGTCGGAATAGATACCGAGAAAGGCTTGCCGTTTTTCGATATGGAATCGATGATGTGCATGGATGCGGTAAACAGGCTATTGTCTGTGAGGCCGACTTCAAAGTCATGCATTTTCTTGAATTTTTTGTCCATCTTCTGCTTGCTTTTCAGGATTCTCGAGTCGTAGATGTTGTCCATGCCATGCTGTTTCAGGAACCAGTTGAACATGGCGAATCTGGAATCTGTACCCATGATGAGGTAGTTCTCGTAGCCGTAGCGGTGCAGAATTTCCCATAGACTCCTTGCCCCGGGAATAAACTTGTTGTTGAGGCGTAGGCGTGACAGCAACGGGAGTCCGGTTGCTTTGGCGAATGTTGCTGTAATGGTCATGTACGAACCCATCATGTCGCTTCCGCCTCCGAATTTTTCGGAATGGGAGAACCCGACATTATTTTCGAACAGCTGTGTAATTTCGGGAATGTAGTTTTCGTAGGCTTCGCCACCGTGGGCCGTGTCTGCGAATGTATTTTCCATGGATTCCATTAGAATCCATATCAGGTTGTAAGGCTTTTCCGGGGTGGATATTTTTAGGGAATCGGGTTCTACATAGTATTTTTCCAGAAGGTCGCTTTCCGCACTCGTTGTGTCAGAGTCAAGAGCGTCGATGTATCTGGAGACGGGAATCCTGCTGATGAAGATCGCAAAGAAAGCGATGACACCGACAGTGGTGAGTAGTGCGCATGTAATCTTAGGCTTCTTGAAGATGTAGCAGATTTCTCCGAAGAAATAGGAAAGTGTTACGGTCAAGGCGATAAGGGGGAGCAGTACGCGAATCAGGTAGCTCTTGACGAATACGATGGAAAATCCGTCAAGAGGAAAGCTGAGTGTGGTAATGACGGACTCTACATCATTTACGGGAAAAGTACACAGGATCCAGATGTCTGAAATACGGATGAACAGGATTACAAACAAGGAAATCGGAAATGCGAATGACCACTTGCATTTGGGCAGTGAACCGTATTTCTTGAAGGAGAAGTATTTCCATGCGAACATGGCTCCCCAAAGTATTGCGGCGAACAGTACGTGCTTTGTCGTTGGAGGCGGTGTTCGAGTAAAATACGACATCAACCAGGTGAGCGCGTAAATCTCGATGCATGCACGGATGCTGTTGACTATGGTCTGCTTTCTAGTTTCCGATTTGCGGAATAGTTTGTTGCGAAGGAGCACGAAGATGATTGTAATGCAGATATAGGCGATAATATGTTTCATCGCTTAAGTCCTGTTTTTAGAAATTATCGTCGCGGTCGAACATGTGCGTGACGAATTCGGTCACGAGCGTCACATAGGCCTCTTCGCTAAAGATCGGCTTCTGCATCAGGTCAATTGCTTCTTGTGAAAGCTTGCCGGTGGTGGCGAGTTCTGCGCCGCCTTTCTTGTACTTTTCGCGCAGCATGTTCAGGCGGCGCGGACCGCCACGGTGGTCGAGTGCTCGCATCTGCGGGCAAGCGATGAGCGTGTAGCCTTCGTGCCCGAGGATTATGTCGAACTGCTTGCGGATCGGTTCGTAGACCACGTCCAGGTCCATCCAGGCGCAGCTCGAAAGCAGAATGATCTTCTGGCCTTCTTTCTGGAACTGCAACCCGTGCAGGTGCGAGTTCATGGCGGTGGCGCCTTCCTTGAGCTTCTGGCCCATGTAGGGGTGGACCATGCCCACGATGCGGTCCATGAGGACTTTCATTTGTCCCGGAATGCTGAAAAGGAATAGCGGAAAGCTCCAGATGACAATGTCTGCATTCGTGAGCTTTTCGCGCACCCAGGGCACGTCGTCGTCCTTCATGAAGCAGCTGCCGTCTTCACGACCCCAGCAGCTTAAGCAACCGCGGCAGGGCTTGATATTCAACTTGTCTATAAAAAGGTATTCGGATTCGTACTGGCCGCTTTCTTCCAGGCCTTCTACGAACGCCTTGGTCGGAATCAGGGTTCCGCTGCGCTCCTTCTTGGGGCTTGCGACCATTATGAGGATTTTCTTCTTTTCGGGCATGGACACAAATTTAGAATTTTTCTACATTTACGCGCGCTTGGGCAATTTCGCCCAGGTAAAACCAATCACCGGCTTGCGAGAGTCGCTTCGGTGGCGAGGTCCACACCCCTAGGTTCGGGCATCGCTTCGCGGCTTAATTGCAGTCCGGGTAGTAACAACCGAAAAGGAAATACATTATGGCAAATCTGCCTTCTGTCGAAGATCTGCTTGCTGCAGGCTCCCACTTTGGTCACCAGACTCAGCGCTGGAACCCGAAAATGAAACCCTACATCTTGGCTGAAAAGAACGGCATCTACGTTCTCAACCTCTCCAAGACCCGCGAACTCCTTGAAGAAGCTGCCAAGGCCGCTGCCAAGATTTCTGAATCTGGCAAGACCGTGCTCTTCGTTGGCACCAAGCCGACCGCCCGTCAGTGCGTGCTCGACGCTGCCGCTTCTTGCAACCAGTTCTCCGTGACCAACCGCTGGCTCGGTGGTATGCTCACGAACTTCCAGACCGTCCGTAAGTCCATCAAGAAGATTGACAAGATCGACGCCATGGAAGCCGATGGCACTTTCCAGGCCCTCTCCAAGAAGGAAGTCCTCGACAAGAACCGCGAACGCGAAAAGCTCCTTTCCGTGTTCGGTGGCATCCGTGAAATGGTGAACCTCCCGGGCCTCCTCGTCGTGACCGACCTCGCTCACGAAAAGATCGCCGTGGCTGAAGCTCGCCGCCTCCACATTCCTATCATCGGCATTTGCGACACGAACGTCGACCCGACTCTCGTGGACTATCCGATTCCGGCCAACGATGACGCCGTGAAGTCCCTCACGCTCATCATCGACTACATTGCCGCCAACGTTGCCAAGCGCACCGCCGACAAGAAGGCCGACAAGGAAGAAGCTAAGAAGTTCGACAACGGCGAGGAAGAAAAGTAATATGCAGATTACCGCTTCCCTCGTTAACGAACTCCGCCAGAAGACTGGCGTGGGCATGATGCAGTGCAAGAAGGCCCTCACCGAAACTGACGGCGACATGGACAAGGCCGTTGAACTCCTCCGCAAGCAGGGTGCTGCTGTTGCCGCCAAGCGCGCCGACAAGGCCGCCAAGGAAGGCCGCATCTACTTGATCGAAACCGCCGACAAGGCTGCCGCTTTCGAACTCTCTTGCGAAACGGAACCGGTTTCCAACAACGACGACTTCGTCGCTCTCGCTAACATGGCCGTGAAGGCTGTCGAAACTCAGGCTATCGCCTCTGTCGACGACCTCAAGAACGCCGTGGTCGATGGCAAGAAGATCAACGATGTGCTCCAGGACGTGCTCGTCAAGATCCAGGAAAACATCGACTTCCGCAAGTTCGCCGAAATCAAGAAGGTCGCTAACTCCGTGTTTGGCGTTTACAGCCACATGAAGGGCAAGATCGGCGTGATTACCGAACTTTCTTTCGAAGGTACCGCTTCTGACGAAGCTGCTCTCAAGCAGGCTGCTAAGGACATCGCTATGCAGGCCGCCGCATTTGCTCCGGTCGCCCTGAACGATGCTGCCGTCCCGGCCGAAACCATCGAAAAGGAAAAGGAAATCGCCAAGGCTCAGATCGAAGCTTCCGGCAAGGCTCCGAAGCCCGAATTCCTGCAGCGCCAGATCGACGGTCGCGTCGCCAAGGTGCTCAAGGAAATCGTTCTCGAAGACCAGGAATTCTTCATGTCCGAAAAGAACCCGAAGAAGCTCAGCGTCAAGGACTACCTCCAGGAAGTCGTTGCTAAGGCTCTCGGTCTTTCCAGCCTGAAGGTCGTGAACTTCATCCGCTTCGAACGCGGTAACTAAGAGGTTTTGAGCGATGAGCTATGAGGTCGGGCCTTCGGCACTCTGAGCAAATTGCTAGCAAAGACATCCTGAGCGCGACAGCGCGAAGGATCCAGGATCAAAATTAAATTGGTCGCTCCCTTGCGGGGCGGCCATTTTTTTTGTATACAGAAAACCACCCGCTAGGCGGGTGGTTCCAAAGAGCCTACGGCTTTACATCCTTGTGGAAAGCAGAAATCCTTTGATTAAATTTGCCACGCGGTCTGACCACCTGCATAACAAATAACCAAAGGATTTTGCAATACAAAATAGAAATAATCATACGTTGGCACACACCACCTGGAACTGTAAGTATCACATCGTGTTCGCACCTAAATTCAGGAGAAAAGTTTTTTACGGAGAAAAACGGCTTGAAATAGGAGCGATACTCCGCAAGCTTTGCGGGTGGAAGGGTATCAATATTTTGGAGGCGGAGGTTTGCGTGGACCATGTGCACATGTTGCTGGAAATAGTCGGTTATCTGAAGGGGAAAAGCAGCCTGATGATCTACGAAAAGTTCCCTGCATTACAGTATAAATATCGTTGTCGTGAATTCTGGTGCAAGGGGTACTATGTTGATTCGGTCGGAAAGAATACTGCGAAGATTGCGTCGTATATCCAAAATCAATTGAAAGAGGATGAATACGGCGAACAACTGACCATGCTCGGAAAGATGTAGC
>NZ_CALEFV010000160.1 GCF_937877005.1 uncultured Fibrobacter sp.
AGCAGGCCGGATTTTCTGCCGCCGTAAATGGCGCGGCTTTCCAAGTCAAGCGAAACACGGAACAGACGCCAATCGGCACGGTAGAAATTCGCCTGAGCGCTCAACTTGCTAAAGCGCAAATGAGCCCAGCTGTAAGCCAGAGAGTCGCTTTCGTACGGGTAAATCTTGCCGCGATGTTCCAGATTCTGGTGCTGCATACCGGCTGCAAGTGTCCAATTCATACGGGCATCTGTAAAGGTCAAGCCCCAAGTAACAACCGAGCGTTGCAGGCCGAAATCGTTGTACTGCGGGAAAAGGAAGAAGTCTTCGCCATCCCAGCCAGAACGGTCAAACCAGAGGAGCGCGCCCATGTGGCGGTTTTTAGCCACTTCGCCTGCACCAAAGGCCGCAAAATGATGATTGAAAGCAAAGCCGTCATGTTCGCCATACTGACTTTCCAAGGGCAACTGCTCACGGCTCGGCGTATAGTAAAATCCAAAGTCGATATAGCCGCCTCGTCCACCGCGCATAATATCGCTGATTTCGGAAAGGTGACGGTCGCGAGTCACCGCTCCGTCGTTGGCGAGGGCGTATGGCTTGATGCCATCGGCAATTGCAATCCCGACCAGCACAAGTGAAATCAAAGCGGACTTCAATACAAACTGCATACTGGAAAAGTAGTAAAAAGTAGGAAGTAGGAAGTCGACTGTAGACAGTAGGATGTTCTAATTTTTTGCTCTAACGGCATATAGATGCAAGCTATAACTTAGATTACTATATTTAGGGCATGACAGAACAGGAAAAAGCACTGATTGCAGCGTGGAGCAGCCACCCCCGCGAATGGAAAAAAAACACCTGGGTGTACCCGGTGATTAGCCGTCGTGCAGGCGGTCTTTCTTTGGGCGTCAACTTAAACCCCGACCACCACTGTTCTTTTTCTTGCGCCTATTGTCAGAGCGGCCCGCAAGAGGGCCACAAGCGCATTCCCGTCAACATCGATGCCGTGGAACGCGAACTGCGCGAGTTTCTTGATTACTACGAATCCGGCGAATTTTTCAAGTGCAAGGCTTTCGAAAACGTACCCAAACAGAACAAGCAACTCAAGGACATTTGCCTTTCGGGCGACGGCGAATCCACAATCGTCAAGGAATTCCCGGAAATTTGCCAGCGTATGCGCAAAATTCAAGAGGAATACACGCCAAAGCTAGGTGCTTTTAAGTTGCGTCTCATAACAAACGCTAGCCATCTCGAAAGCCCTGCGGTAGAACTTGGGCTTTCTCCCCTGCTGGCAAGTGAAGGCGAAATCTGGGCAAAGCTTGACGCCGGCACCGAAGAATGGTTCAAGAAAATGAACCGCTCTCCCCTGCATTTATCCAAGATTTTAAACAACCTAACTAAGACGATCAAGATTTATCCGATTTGCATCCAGACCATGCTCTGCGACTTGCAAGCCGAAATTCCGAGTGACCACGAAA
>NZ_CALEFV010000161.1 GCF_937877005.1 uncultured Fibrobacter sp.
GTTCTTCGGGATGGGTCGCACCGACGACGGCACCGAGATAACCGAGGTTAGCGTCCCATTCCATGATCTTGTCGGCCACGGAATAGAAGGCTTCGGCAACGTCGCGCGGGTCGTCGCTACGGGACACAGGCAAATCCTGGAAATCATGGGCGCCCTTGTTGCTCGTGCGGAGCAGCACGTAGGCTCCGTTTTCGGAATTTTCGCGAATGAACGGACCCACGGAATCGGCGCCCATCCACGGAGAAACCGTCACGGCATCCGCCTTGTACACGTCATAGGCGGCAGTTGCGTAAGCGGCACTGGACTTACCGATATCACCGCGCTTGGCATCCAAAATAACGGGGATACCGGCACTGCGATAATCAGCAATCAACTGCTGCAGCACGAGCATCGCCTGCACGCTCACGCACTCGTAATAGGCGCTATTCGGCTTCACCACGGCGGGCATCACGTTACGCTTGAGGCCGCATTCCAGAATTTCGGAATAGAAACGCTTGATCTTGTCTTCGGCGGAACCTTCGGGACAGCATGGGTCAATCAGCTTCATGACCGGATCCATGCCGAGGCAAATCGGATTACCGCACTTCGCGATACGTTCTTCTAAACGGGCCTGAAAGTTCATTACTTAAGTTCCTCTTGAATCTGTGCAGCTTCGTAGCTGAGGATACCGTGAGCGACAGCGACGTTCAGGGATTCGAGTTCACTGCTCATCGGAATCTTCACCGTTTCGTCGGCAAGCTCGATGAAGTACGGATTGGTTCCGGCACCTTCGTTACCCACCAGGAACGCCATCTTACGAAGCTTATTCGAAGGAATCTGGCGCAGCGACTGCTTGGCGTGCAAGTCAGTTGCGATAATGGTGTAACCCTTGCTGCGCAAAAAGTTGATCTGGTCAATTAGATCCACTCCGAATTCGAAAGGCACGCGCAGGAAAGTTCCCGAAGAACCGCGTACCACCTTCGGATTGAAGGGGCTCACGGTACCACGGCCAAGGATCATTCCATCGGAACCGAAGCCAAGGCTTGTGCGGAATAACGTACCGAGGTTACCCGGATCCTGCACCGCATCCACGAGAGTAATCACGCTACGGCTTGTTTCGTATACGGGCTTCTTGCTCGCAATGCGAGCGACAGCGATAATCCCCTGCGTCGTCACAGTCGAAGAAAGACGCTTCATCTGTTCATCGGTCAGAATATTCAGCTTGATTTCCGCTTCGTTGATTTCTTCGATCAAGGCTTCGTTCTCGAAGGATTCAGTCACGTACACGCCTAGAACGATTTCACGATGATGGCTGACCAGTTCCTGTACCACATGCACGCCTTCACCCAGGAAACGGCCTTCGCGGTCTCGGCCCTTTTCAGTAGTGAGGGACAAAAGTTTCTTGAACCAAGGCGGATTGAAGCTAGCATCTTCGCTCGCTTCTGCAGCGGCCACGCGGGCTTCGAGTGCGGCCTCGTCCAAGACCTCTTCGACAACTTCTTCTTTCTGTTCCGGACGCTGACGGTAAACCGGTGCACCGGCATTAGCAAATTCGCGGCGTGGGCGGCGGTCGCCACCAAAGCGACCCTTGTCACCGAACGGACGGCGGCCTTCGCGTCGACCGAAGGAACCATGGTCATCACCATCGCGATGCGGACGACGTTCACGATCAAAGCGGCCTTCGCGGTCACCAAACTTCCTATCGCCAAAGCTCTTGCGTTCACCCTTACGGTCGTCGAAAGAACGGCCACCGCGTTCGTCGCGGTCATCATCACGACGCGGACGGCGGTCAGGCTTTTCGCTCACGCCGAACTTACGGTCAAGGGTCACTTTTACGGTGCGTTTGTTGTTATTTTCTTCACTCATACTTTTTCCATGATTTGTTTGGCGACGGATTCCCCGTCAATTTTCAAAAGCTTGAACAAGGCCGGTATTTCGCCCTGTTCCACAAAATGGTCCGGCAGGCCGAAGCGCAGCAGACGCTTATCGGTGTAACCAAGATCCATGAGCAGTTCACCCACGGCAGATCCATAACCACCCACCAGCGTATTGTCTTCGAGGGTCACAATCGTCTTGTGCGCATCAAAGAGCTTGCGGTAAACCTCGGTATCCAGCGGCTTGACAATGCGTGCATCCACGAGAGTCGGGTTCATGCCGTTTTCGCGGAGGACGGCAGCCGTTTTCTTGAGTTCGTTTGTCATGAACCCTGCCCCCAAGAGCAAGATGTCCTTGCCTTCTTCCAGAACCTTCGGAAGCCTCACGTCCACGGTTTCGGGAGCGGGCTTCAGGTGTTCTTCGAGGGCGGTGCCGCGCGGATATCGAATCGCGACAGGGCCCTTCATGTCGATAGACGCGCGCACCATGTCGCGCAGTTCGTTTTCGTTGCTCGGCGCCAAGATGGTAATGCCCGGCACCGTGCGCAGGTAAGACAAGTCGAACGCGCCATGGTGGGTCGGGCCGTCGGCGCCGACAAGCCCCGCCCGGTCAAGCACCATCACCACATGCAAGTTCTGCAAGGCGATGTCGTGCATAATCTGGTCGTAGGCGCGCTGCATAAAGCTCGAATAAATCGCGACCACCGGAACCACGCCATCGCAGGCGAGGCCCGAGGCAAACGTGAGCGCATGTTCTTCGGCAATGCCCACGTCAATCACACGATCCGGCAATTCCCTTGCCACGATATCCATGCCGCAACCTGTAGGCATGGCGGCCGTAATGCCGATAATGCGTTCGTCCTTCTTCGCAAGTTCCAGAAGCGTCTGTCCGAACACATGAGTCAAAGACGGGTTCGGGCTACCCGGAGAAAGCGGAAGTCCGCTTTCGGGGTCGAAAGGTCCAATACCGTGCCACTTGGTCGGGTTCTTCACGGCCGCATCAAGTCCGCGTCCCTTCTCGGTCAGGATATGCACCAGGCACGGGCCCGGCTGTTCCTTGACTCGCTGCAACAGCATAATGAGTTCATTGATGTCGTGACCATCGATCGGACCAAAGTAGCGGATACCGAGGTCCTCGAAGAAACGGCCCGGTTTCACCGCAGTCTTCGCGGCACGTTCCGCCTGCAAGAACAAATCGCGGAACCTAGAACCGAGTACGCCCGGAAGGCGCGTCATCAGGCGATCCAGGTCCGAGCGCATCTTGTTGTAGACCGGATCCGAAATCACCCTGTTCAGGTACTTGCTGAAGTTACCTACGTTCGGGGCAATGCTCATCTTGTTGTCATTCAAGATGATGGTCATGTTCTGCTTCGAAAGACCGGCGTTGTTGATGGCTTCGTAAGCCATACCGCCCGTCATGGAGCCGTCACCGATGACTGCGACCACGCTGTTTTTGCGCTTGAAGTGGTCGCGCGCCACGGCAAAGCCGAGGGCTGCAGAAATAGAGGTCGTCGCGTGTCCGGCGCCGTAGCAGTCGTACTCGCTTTCGTTCCTCTTCAAGAATCCGGAAATGCCACCCTGCTGGCGAAGCGTCTCGAAACGGTCGAAACGTCCCGTCAAAAGCTTGTGCACGTAAGCCTGATGTCCCACATCCCACACGATCTTATCGTCGGGCGCATTGAACACGTAATGCAAGGCAAGCGTCAGTTCCACGACACCCAGGCTAGAAGCCAGGTGACCGCCATGCTTCGCCACTTGACCGATGATGGTCGAGCGGATCTGCGACGCCAGGTTATAAAGCTCCTCCACCGAGCAATGCTTTATGTCCTGGGGGGACTTGATATTCTTAAGGTCCATTATTTAACCCTGGTGATGATGAATGCGGCTATGGAGCGCAGGATCGTGGTATCGCACTTGAGGCCATCCAGAGCCTTGAGCGATTCCTCGTACAGTTCATGCGCTCGCTCGCGGGACTTTTCGAGCCCCACGAGAGCCGGGTACGTTGCCTTGCCCTTTTCGATGTCGGAACCGGCATCCTTGCCCAGTTCCTCTGTCGTAGAAACGATGTCCAGAATGTCGTCCACTATCTGGAACGCAAGGCCGATGGCGCGGCCGTAGTCGCGGATAGCCTCGATAGACTTGTCGTCGGCACCGGCAAGCATCGCACCCACCTGGAGAGCCGCCTCGATGAGGGCCGCCGTCTTGTGGTAATGGATGTAATCGACCGTATCAAGGTCCACCTTCTTGCCTTCGCACTCGATGTCGATCATTTCGCCACCGATAAGGCCGTAGGTGCTGAGCAGGTGCGCAAGCACTTCGATCGCCTTCGCATTGCCCGTCTTGCCCATCAGTTCAAAAGCCAAAACGCAAAGGGCATCGCCCGCCATGACGGCTGTAGCCTCGCCGAACTGCTTATGGCTCGTGGGCTTTCCGCGCCTAAAGTCATCGTTGTCGATGCAGGGCAGGTCATCGTGAATGAGGGAGAAGGTGTGGATCATTTCAAGGGCGCTCATGGCGTAATCCACCGAGTTGCCCTTTCCACCGAACATGTCAAACGCAGCGCGAACAAGTGCCGGACGGAGTCTCTTACCGCCTGCAAACATCGAGTAGCGCATCGCCTCGTGGAGCCTTTCCGGACGGTCGGACACGGGCGGCAAAAATTCATCAAACTTCTTTTCCGCTTCCTTAGAAATGCGGGAAAGGTAATCAAGAGCAACAGATGCTTCTTTTTCAAGATTTTCCATATGTACAAAGATACTTAAATTCAGAGTTTCACACAAGTCTAGAAATATCAAAACAGCACTTCTACATGTGTTAAAACACAATAAAAAAACGCCCTAGCCGGGCGTCTTTCCGATGTAAGAAAAAAGTATAAGCAGTCTAGAACAAGGCGCCATAAAGCGTCACATCGTCGATGTAGAATTCGGTGCCATCCTGCACAAAAATATGGAACTGCTTGACATAATCCTTGATGGTACTCCAGGTAGTGAAGCAGCTTTCGTCGGTGGCGCTACCCACGCACAGTTCCGCCGGGTTCACGCTAATGCGCTGCCACTCCGATGAAAGCGAAATCCATTCGGTTGCAGCCTTCAGATTCTTCGTCGGATCGATATAGTTTTCAAGCGAGAGCCTAATGTTGCCATCGCCCTTTGCATAGAACACGACGGAATCGATTGCGGAGAAGTTCATGTAATGATCGAACGAAGAGCCGACCAGCACCCACGCGTAATCGTCATCGGCAAGTTTATACTCACTGTGGAACACTTTGGACTTGCGATCAGAATCATATTCGATACCATCCTTGACACTGGATGCCGAAATGACGGTTCCCTTCTTGAGCGAATCCGAATTCAAATACCAGCCGTTCACATCGCCCTCGAAATCCTGTAGCACCATCACGGGGCTCAGGAATTCGGTACTATAAGGTTCCCCTACCGCGTTCCATTCCTTGTACAAGGCCTTGGTGCTATCGGCCATCACGAAGTAGATTTCAAGGGAATCATTCGCTGGAACATTCGGAAGTACATAGGCTCCCAAGTCATTCGTCTTGACTAAAAGATCAAGCCCATAGACACCCACCCACAAATATTCGAAGCTAGAACGAAGTGTCACCTTGCTCGAAATCGAAGCGGTCGCATCTAGGCGCAATGTATCGATTTTCGAAAGATCCTTTGCGGCAAACACCTTGGAGAACGCATAGCCATCCGTCGTCACCGTCAGGCGGAAATTTCCCTTGTCCGGCCAGTCCAAGTCAAAACGGCCCTGACCATCGGCGCGCAAATCGGACTCCACCATCGAGTTACGGACAACATAATCATCAACCATTGCATCTGCTGCGCGAAGAGCGATTGTCGCATAGGCGGCAGGAGTCCCATCGTCCAAGAGAGCAACAATTTTTGGCAGCGAATCCCGGGAAGTTGTATCCGGGTTGACCTTTTCAATGCGGTAATCCTTCATCGCAGATTCCCTCGGAATCATGTAGACGGATTCCTCGCCCAGGTTCTGGTCAAAGTCCTCATTCATGAAATAAAGCTTCAGAGAATCGTTCGCCGGGAGCGACGGAAGCGCGAACCAGCCGCGTTCATCAGTCTTGACGAGAACATCCATTCCGACGACACCGACCCAGACCGCGGACGAGCCTTCGGGAATATCCACGACACCGGCCATCACGGCCGTCGGATCGAGCTTCACCGTATCCGGTCTAGTAGCCTCGCCCACCTCGGCAAAGTCTCCGTGCTTCACAATTCTAGAATATGCCACGCCGTCATGCACCACTGTCAGGCGATACTTTCCTTCGGCCGGAATATCCAGATTGAACATGCCGTTTTCATCGGCATAGATGTCGGCCTCCACCAGCGCGTTCTTTTCGACAGGTTCTTCAGCCTTAAAATCAACCTTGCGAAGAGCCACCGTCGCATAGGATGCGGCACGGCCATCGACAAGCGCAATTCCATTGGTAGTAATGCTACCCGGTCCACCGGCAACGTCGTCTCCCTTATCGGAACAGGCGACCAAGCCTACTACTAGAGGCAAAAGAAAAAACAGTCTTCTCATTTTTCTTTCTCCTTTAGAGGTTTAGTGAACGCGAGCGGGAACATCTGGATATTCAACTGGAACACAGTGTCATCATCCGTCCCTTCTTGAGATAAACGTAGTAAATCTTCACGGAAAGCGTTTATCTTTTCGCGAAGCAACTGAATATCATCCATGCAAAAAGTCATGGTGACCGTACTAATGTCTCTAAGGAACGGCTGGTGGCGGTCCAAGGACTCGTCAGCGAGACGGATGGTTTCATGCTGAAACGCGCGCACAGCCTGCGAGCGCCAGTTTCCACCGGTACTCACAAAGGTATCGTTGACCTTCCAGTAGCCATCGCGGTCCGTCGAAATCATGTTCAAGTCCGAAAGCAGTTTGACCGCGTCGCGGGCTTCCTTTTCGGAAATGTTCGGGGTACAGCTCTCGGCAAGGCCCTGGTAATCGTCCTTGAACTTGCAAATACCGATGACGGAACGAATCGCGTTGTAGTACCAGTGGCGGTAGAACTCTAGTTCCTTCTTCTGCAAAAGCTTGAGCGAGACGCCCTTGAGCGCCTGCATGCGCTCGTAATGCTGAAGAGCGTCGGCATCGGTCTTTGCACGACCGAAGTATACCATCTCGGCCCAGTAATCGGCTTCCTTGCCCTCCAGTTCGAAGAACTCGGCCGCGGGCTTAATCAGGCTCAACGGCAAGTGGATCTTGCCCTGAGACACGCGAAGCAGGTTGCCTGGATCGGCCCCCATCTTCATGGCCATGTAACGCCAAGAAATGACAGTCTTTCTCTGTTTAAAGTCGTCAAAGGCATCGCGCAACCATTCCCGATAGTCGGTATATTCAAAAATCTGCTTCATACCTAAAAAGATAAATCCTTGACTACCAAAAACCTACGCTGCCGGACTAATCTCCGTTGTGGAATTTTACAACAGTTTTTAGGTCCTGGTCGCAGCTGGCATGCCACTTGCACTCCGGTTTGTCCATTATGGTCAAATCCCTGCAAATTCCTTCAAATTCAAGGATTTCGGAGTTTTCGAGATTCCTAGATATCGTTACGTCGTAGCTAATTTCGTCAATGGAGGACCCCTGTACCGCAGACTCCCCCATCAAGCGCGAAGTGAGCAAAATCACGCAGTTGTCCTTGCGGGGCATAAGGGATTCATCCTCACCCTCGGCAATCTTCCAGCGCAGCTGGAGAGGACGAAAATCAGGTTCTGGAACCCGGTTCGCACAGGAAAGGAGCAATAGCGACAGAAATAGGAGGGTAAGTGGCAATTTCATAGGGAGCTTCCCCAGAAGAAACTACCTTGCACGCTTGGAAATGGCAATGGTAACGCGGTTGCGTCCATTTTCCTTGGAATCGTACATGGCCTTGTCGGCCCGGTCGAAGAGACGCTTGGGATCCTCGCCCGCAATCATCTCTGTCACGCCAAAGGAGCACGTAATCTTCTGCTGCTTGATCAGCTGCGCATTTTCGATTTCAAGGCGGAGCTTTTCGGCAAGGATCTGGGCACTCTGCAAGGGAGTCTCTCCACAGAGAATAACGAATTCCTCGCCGCCCCAGCGCACGAGGCTGTCGCTGTTACGAATCTTTCCATGAATAAGCTTGGAGAGATTCACCAGGACTTCGTCGCCCACGTTATGGCCGTAAGTGTCGTTCACTTCCTTGAAATGGTCAATGTCAAGCATGATGAACGAGACGGAACTGCCATTCTTGTTCTGGTTTTCCTGTTCGCGCATCAGCACGCTACTGAAGCCCGCACGGTTGAGACATCCCGTCAACGGGTCCTCGCGGCTGGACTTCTTGTAATCGTTCATCTCGATTTCAAGAGCACGCAGGTTCTTTTCAAGTTCTTCGCGCTTTTTCTTGTTGTAGGCGCGTTCGCGGCTATAGTCAAAGAAGCGGATGACAAGGATTATAAGGAAGGTCACGAACCAGAGCGCAACGAGAGTCGTCACTAGATTGACCTTGGAAATAACCTTTCCCTTGAAGCAAAGGCCCCTGATTTCGAGTGTTCCGTAGCCAAGCGGGGCATTGGTACCCGTCTGGATTTCGATGAAGGAAACATTGGAGAGATCGACGCCTGCCTTGTGAACGTTAATGTTGTTCTGCGCAACCCACCAGCCCGCAACACGGAATTCGTTCGGAACGAACACTGCCGGATAGGTCTCTTCCAGCGGGAAGAATTCAATTTCGTTGAACTTGAGAGAAGATTCGTCGCCCGGCTTCGAGAAGGTACTGTCGTAATTACGCATGTAAAGACGAACGGAGCCTTCGCCACGGGGTTTCACCCACACGAAAACACTGTCATAGTGGGAGAGATCGCGGCCATGCACCAGTTCCTTGTCGGGAGCGGAACCTTCTGCACCCAGGAAAATCTTAAGGCCCACATACGGATACGCATACCCTTCCTTCAGTTCATAATCGACGATAATCGTCGAATCGGTACGGGTAAGCTGCACGACAGAGGTTCCACCGACAACGGAGTCACTTTCCGCCTCGACATAGGCATACTTGGACAAGCGGATATATTCGATATCGTCCAGACCATTCTGATACGCCAAGAGCGCTATGACCGTAACGGCCAAAAGCACAAAGATCAAGACATTCATCCTGAACAGCATGTATATCTTTTCCAATAATCTGGACATAAGAACTTTCCTAGAGTCTAACCTAACCTAAATATATAAAAAAGCCCTAAAAGTCAACCCAAATTGCACTCATTATGGCAGCCGATTGCCCCAAAAAGAGCAAATTTATCTAGAAAGCCACTTACCAAGGCGTCCCACAATGGGGCGCAAGGTCTGCGCCATATCCTGATGCGAATGAAGATTCGGGTGTCCCAAAAGCGCCGTATTGTCCGTCTGGACCGTCACGAATTCCAAATCCTTCCTGCCAGCCGCAATTTCAGCATCGTATACGGCCTTGACAGTCGGAATAAGGTCATCATTGGGCCAAATCTTGGTAGACACTAGCACAAACTTGACACCCGGGTGGGCCTTGCGAAGTTTTTCAAGCAAATTCGCATAAGCCTTCCTGAAAGCCCCCTTGTCACCATAAGGTGGGTTTCCCTGGAAATCGTTGATTCCGATAAAGAGGACTATGACCTGCGGATGAAAGCTATCAAAATCATAACGAATCGAAGCATCGTCCACCCCATTGGCAACATCCCCCGGAGCCTCGCCCGGAACCGTATACTCGTAAAGGCGCTGAATGGTCCAGTCAGGAACGATGTTGTCGTAGTTGCGCACAAGACCGCGGCCGCTAAAGGCGTTCACCTGGAAATCGGCCTTATAACCGTCGGCAAGCAAGAACGCATAGCTTTTGGACGCGTTCGTCTTTTCAAAAAGGAGCGATTCATCCTGACCATTCTCACCCTCGTTACCGAAACCCACCGTAAAGGAGTCACCGATAAACTCGATACGACGGTTCGCATGCTTCGGAGGGGCCGCAAACTTCCCCGACTTATCCGTCGCTACCTTGTACAGGCGTACGCCACCGGGATTGCTCTCGTTAATCTTGATCAGACGGTAACGGTGGACCGCTCCATCACCGGAAAGCTTTATCTTGGAAACGGCTCGGCTGTTCGTCGTGAAAATCGTCACCAACTTGCCATCTTCGTCAAGGCGGAAGCGGCCTTCGCCCTCAATCTCAAAGGACAGTTCTTTCGCCGATGCATTGAATTGCACCATGGCGGCAGGCGCACTCGTACGGCTGTATTCCTTGCCATGTTCCCAACGGCCGCTAAACAACAGGTTTTCAGAGAACTGATTCACGAGGACCTCCGCTCCAAAAGTAAATGACGCCGTAGCCAGGGCAAGCGACGCCCAAAGACGAGATAGATATTTCATGGGGAAAATGATAGTAAAGTCTTTTCGTCTTTTTCTACATTGTTTCTCATGAATCGGGGTAAATGGACATTGACGGGACTGACGCTATTCCTGGCATACGGACTGCTGCTGGGCGTCTGCGCCTTTGCCGACGATTCAGCCCCTGCAAAGGCCCCCCTGCCGGGGTCCCCGGGCGACACGCTCACCCGGGAAGACGCCCGCATGGCCCTTCTTGTCTATAAGCTGCTCGACAAGGACGGCAAAATCAAGGGAGCAAACATCAAGCGCGGCGAAAAGCTGTTCTACCAGAACTGCAGACCATGTCACGGAAGCGACGGCAAGCGCATCAACTTCGCCCCCTATTATGAAGCGCCCGCCTATATCGGGCAACGCGCCCGCGAAGAAACGCCCACCTTCTGGTATCAGGTGAATTTCGGCGATAAGGAACGTGGCATGGAAGCCTACATTGACGAATTCGAATTGCAGGAGCTCATCGACATTGCGGGATTCGCGCAGACCTTGCCTTAAAAAAGCCCGCTGCTATGCGGGCAATTCATTTACTTAGGGTTGCTTGCCGTTATAGACCTTGACTTCCTGAATGAATGAAAGGTCTATAAACTCCGACTCTTCACTACCATAGGGCTGAATTTCGATTACCTGCGGGCTCTTCGCGAGCTTTAGCGCATGCACGAAGAAGTTTCTCTCAAACTCCTTCTCGCCACGTCTAGCCGGATTCCTAATCTTGGCTCCGATAAGGTTCCCCATGGTCTTGGCATAGCGCAGAACCTTGACCAGGTCAAACTGGCTCAGGCGCTGGTACGTATTGCCATACTTGGTCGAATTTATCGCAGAGGATTCGTTCCCGGAAACATCCTTCAGTTCGTAGTCAGGAGCCTTCGCTTCAGGCCAGACGGCGACAAAGTCCTTGCGCCATTCTTCCGTCGGAGCCGCAGAACGGCCCTCATCGCTCCTTTCGACCGATGGACAGTAGCCATAGTTCGTCAGGATTTCAAAGGCACGGGACTCCATTTCGGGTTTCAGGATAAAGCCGTAATTAGGAATATGCTCCAAGGTACAGTCCATAAACTGCGGAAAGCGCGACAATTCTTCGACCACGTCCGAACTTTCAATCTTGAGCAAACGGACGGTCTGCACGCGGGCTCCATAATAGGCCGAATTCCATTCCGCAATCGTCGATTCCACGTTTACAGGGGGCTTAAGCCAGTTCTTGAAATTTTCAATTTCCGATTCGGCGATGCCGCTCTTCAAGCCGCGCAGGTACGAGTCGCGGTCCAGGGAAAATCGCAGGAAGGTCTCGTCGTTTTCCACCTTGGCAAGGCATGCGAGCAAAAGCAGCACGCGAGGCGAGGTCCCCGTCGAGGCAACCAGTTCAAAATTCGGGAGACAGGAAATGTTCTGCTCCGGAATCGATGCAATCGACGACTCAATCCAATCTTTCGCCGACTGTTCCAAGGAAACAGACTGAATCTTGGAACCGTTCATGTTGAAACGAAGCAGACCGAGAATCCACATTTCACGAAGCGGACGCGGAAGAAATTCCCAGGCGACATCCCCCATCTTTTCCTGCAACCTGAATGTCGGATCAAGACTCCAGAACAGATACGACGCATCCATGGCAGAAACCGTACCATCCAATTTGCGAAGCAAGCGGACGCAGTGGCTACGATCACCACGGAAACGTTCCTTGAGCCACCATGACAAAAGATCCTGATGCAGGCGGAAACCGTTCTTACGAATAAAATCTAGAGCCTTTTCGGAGGGAACAAGGCACGAGTCCTGCTGCTCGATCCAACCATTGCCGAGCATGAAGTTGAAAATCAACGACAGCTCAGCCTCGGCAGCCTTTTCGGAAATACGGTGGGCCGTTGAGAAGGCGTCCACGCAAACCTGAAAGCTGCGACGATGCATCAGATTGCTGTTGTTCACCTTGAGCTCACCCTGCAACGCAAGTGCGAGCACTTGGCAAATATGCCAATCCACCAAATTTTGATAAGCGACGCCAACAACCTTGGCCGAGCACTCGGCAGATGTTATCGGCAAGCTGAAGCAGCCTTCAAAATTCGAGAATCCGTAATAAACTGTCGTACTGGTAGACGGAGAGCGCCATAGGAAAAATTCACGGCACATGTTCAGCAGGAATGTCTGCAATTCTCGAGTCTTGCTAACAGGCACCGCCAGACGCAGTTCGTTAAAGGTAAGTCCTCTGGATGCGCTATCATAAATCAAGTTAAGGCAGCGACGCTGCCACAATTCCATTTTTTCAAAAGCTTCTATCGCGCGCTTTTTGTCACTATAGAATGATAGCGTTTCATCCTGAATCAAGGCATTGTTCAAAAGGCCCTTGTGGCCAAAAGCCTTTGCATGCGCATTACGCAGCAACGGCTTGGACATCCCGTCAAAAAAAGCGTTCAAATCAAACATCTAATTCACCCTTCGTAGGGTGGCCAAATATAGAAAAATAAATGTCAGGACGCAGAGCGTAGGCTGCGAACATCTACTTCAGAGCAGCTTTCACTTCGTCTACGGATCCGGCCAGTATCTGCTTACTGTTCCAGATGCGCATAAAACTCTTACCGTAGTGTTCCGTCACGACACGGTTGTCAAGAATCAACACCTTGCCAGAATCCTCTTCGGACCGAATCAGACGACCGAGTCCCTGACGCAATTCCATATAGGCTTCCGGTACAAAAAATTCCTTGAAGGCATTCTGGCCTTCAGCCTTCATCTTGTTCGTGATTCCCGCAACTAACGGATCGACAGGATTCGGGAACGGCAGTTTCGGAATGACGAGCAATTTGAGCGCATCACCCGGGAAATCGACTCCTTCCCACAAGCTCTGGCAACCGAGCAGGCATGCGCCACGCGACTTGCGGAACATTGCCACGAGACCGTCGAGAGCACCATCTACATGCTGGCAAAGGAGTAATTTTTCCCTTGCGGCAAATACGGGGGCAAGTGCAGCCTGCGCCTTCATCATCGCAGAAATACTCGTAAACAGCACCATCGTATTCTCGGAAACATCCGGCAACAACGCGCAAAGCGTTTCGTTCACGGAATCATTGTACTCAGGTACAGAAGGCTTGGGCAGATACTTTGCAACAATTACCGACTGGCGGGAATCCTTGGCATGCGAATCGGCATAAACGCGAACGAACGGATTCTTCTTTCCCTCCAGGGCATCCATTCCCATTTTTTTAATAAAGTAACCCAATTCTCCCTGCACAGAAAGCGTCGCCGAAGTAAATGTCGCCGATTTGATCCAAGGATAGAACTTTTCCTTCCATGGGCCACTTGCGCTGAGCGGACATGCATGCAGCTTAATCGTATGCGGATTGAAGGGTTCTTCCATAAAGAACACCCAGTCTTCGCGTCCCGCCTTCACCAGGAACTCAAAATCCTGCAGGAATCGTGACAGTTCCGTCATGCGACCGTTCAAGTCACTCAGAAGTCCCGATTCCTTGTCCAAGTTACGCAAGGAATTCGACAAGGTTTCCGCAAGCTTGATAACATTGAGCCCCTGATCCATAAAGTTGGCAGGATCAGCATCGTAATCAGCGAGAATTCCCGACACGTAAGAATATCCGTTACGGTTGTTCTTCTGCTTTGCAAGCTTCTTGCCAATCTTCATGAAGAACCGGTGTAGAGCCTTCTCGGTTTCGCAAAGCGACTCCGACAGGTTTACACATAGTGCGTGCAGCTCCGTCTCTTCTGCAGGAATGCGGGCTTCAATTTCAGCAATCAGACCATCTCGGTTTTCTGCATCACGGTTGCGGGACGGAACTAGAGTCTTGATGATGTTACGAAGCGCAAAGAACGACACCGTACGGCCGAATGCCTGGCTACTCACCTGCGGAAGGCGATGGGCTTCATCAAAAACAATATGCTCATACAACGGCAAAAGCGCAAAATCCAGCGAAAGGTCTGCAAGGAATAGCGAATGATTCACTAACAGCAAGTTCGAGTTCATGGCACGACGCTTAGCAGCGAGAGCCGGGCATTTCCCATAATAGGGGCACTTATCGCCAAGGCAGGATTTTGCGGAACTTGCCATTTTGGACCACAAAACGCGATTACGGCCCTGACTAAAGGAATTACATTCGTTTACGTCGCCCGTTTCGGTAGTGTAGGCCCATGGCACAATAGCCATAAAGGAATCTATTTCATCTGGCGTCAACAAATTGCGAGGAGCCTTCATAATTTCCTCGAACTTGCGTACGCATAAATAATTCTCGCGACCCTTGAGCACGGCAGGTTTCAGCAAGCCGTCGTACAGGCCCTCAATCAGCGGAATATCGCTTTTCAGTAATTGCTCCTGAAGGGCGCGAGTCGCCGTACTAATCACAACGCGTTCGCCCGACACGGCCTTGTTCGCCGCAGCCACGAGATAGGCTAGAGTCTTTCCAGAACCCGTCGGAGCCTCCAAAATACAAAGGCCGCCCTTGTACATGTTGCGTTCCACTACCGAAGCAAAATCCTTCTGGTCATGACGCTGCTGGAACTTCTCGACCTTCTGCGACAAAAGGCCGTCTTCAGCAAAGAACTCGCTCACGCGCGGGACCTTGCCCTTTGCAGGAACATCTTCTAGCGGGACATCGGGCAAGCGGTAAACGGGCTTGTCCTCATCCGACTCCACAGAGGACCACACGCGTTCCCAATCGCTTCCCTTCGCAATCTTCGACAGCACTCCGACAAGCCACGGATCACTGTCGGCAATCTTATCCAGAGCCATTACAAAAAGGCGGCCGCAGGCAACAGCATCGGGAAGGGCGCGGTGTGCGCGGCTACGCTCAATTCCCAGTTCCTGAACGAGAGTGTCCAGACGGTGATTCGACACATTCTGATAGGCTATACGAGACACCGTCAAAGAATCCCATACCGGATGATCGTCAAAAGAGATTCCCACCTTCGCGAATGTCTGCTTGAGGAATTTGGAATCGAACATCGCATTGTGAGCAACAATCGGTAAATCGCCAATAAACGAAAAAATCTTACCCGCTACGGCGGCAAACGGCTCGGCATTCTCAATATCGGCATTGCTGATACCCGTCAAACTTTCGATAAAAGGACGCAACACAGCCGAAACCGGCTTCACTAGGTAATCCACAGACTCCGTTTCAACACCGTTCTCAAAGCGGACAAGCGCCACTTCAATAATCTCGTCTTTTTCGAAATCGAGACCGGTCGTTTCAAGGTCTATTGCAACAAAAGATTTCTGATTTTGCATGTAGTTCCTCTATAAATTCACTCACACTCAGCAAATACCCGTTCACTTCAACGAAGGTATATGTTCAGTAAGACTTTCAAGGGCATTTTCGCCGTTTGTAACCTTGAGCGTATCATCAATGGCTCGCCATGCGGAACCATACCGCAAAGGCTCGACAGCACCACCATCGGGCAGATCTTTCCCCTCCTCAGGGAAATAGTAATCCATCAGGTATGCACCTTCGACCAAGTCGTCAAATACGAAACTGCCATCTTCCCTGCAACGTTCCAAATAATACATTCCCGTTTCAGCCGAAAGCAGACGCACCATCGCCTTGGAATTTCCTCCCGGAATAGTCCCCTTCAATTTAGCGAGCTTAAGCTTGCTCACCGTTTCAAACTTCTGAAGTCGCTGATACTTCAGTTCGATAACCGTATCGCGCTTGCCGCTGCTATCGGCCGCAGCCAGGGTCGTGTCCATGTATCCTTTCAGGAAGCTTATCGCTACATCGGTTCCCCACGGAGCCGGCTTTTCAACAACAAAGCGCACCGGATCAATTTGTTTCACCTGTACCTGTATCGTATCCTTATTTACCGACAGGTAAAACGTCTCGGTAAGCGAATCCAGCTTTGGCTTGTCAAAGTACACCACTAACGAATCGTCCGGGAAAAGCACCTTCGCCTTGGAAAGCGCCTTCACGCCCTTTACAGCAGGCGGAAGCGTATCGGATTCCATCTTAAGCCATTCCCATTCAACCTCGTTATGCAGCGTATCAAGCGGACGGAAAAGGGAATCTTTCGCGGTATTGCAGGCAAATTTATAAAGGATCTCTTTTTTGGGTGCAGGATCAAAATAGAACTGAGGCTTATTGGAACTGGAACCGAGATAGACCTTCTTCGGATAAATTTTCTTGTTCTCGGGAGAGGTCAAGCTGCAATTAGTCGTATCGGCAAAAGTCGAATCAAAATACACGTTACGTGAAAAGCTCGCTTCAAGCACATTCGCAAAAGGCTGACTCACTGATTCCAGCTCAAGCTTTGTTGAATCCATATCGGCCACGGCAAGCCATAAGGTATCGCTCGATTCCGCAGTCAGCAGAAGATCTCCAGTCCAGAGCCCCACCTGTTCCGTCGAAAGTTCCACCTTCTGGTTTCCGTTACCATCCATAAAAGCCACGACGCGGTAATGCCCCGCCTTGAGCCCCGTCAAGGTAAAGTGTCCCGCGCTGTCTGCACGAGTCACATAGAGTGGCGGTTCCTTCAACAGCATCGGTTCCGCCCCAATTTCCTTCGTCGTCGAATCGCGGAACTTGTCAAGATAATGTCTCGACTTACGCTCCGCCCCCATCAAAAACAGACCCACGCTCGGGTATTCCTTCTTGCGCGACATTTCTTGGTTCACCAAGACGCGTCCCGAAACTGTCAGCGAATCAATGACAGAACCCGTCGAGAATACGACCTGGAAAGGCTTTGCAAGCGCATTCCCATGCAAGTCCTTGATTCCACCCGCAAAAGTAATCGTGTAAGTCGTTCCCGTATCAAGAACGGCTCGCGAAGTCAGCAGCAAGGTCCTACCACTGACCTCGAAACGCAGCTTCTTGTCTATCGGCGGGGATATCGATACGGCACCGCGCGGAATCGATGCATTGATCCATTCGTCAAACTCCAATTTCACCATGAGCTCATTCGGATGATTCGTCGTATTCGGAGCTGGATACACGCCGGCCACACGCGGCGGCAGCTTGTCTTCGGGGCCACCACTAGGAGCCACCTGTGTCGCACAGGCAATAAGCAACAAGGCCGCAAGGGCGTATAATGGAGCAACGAACTTCATCAGTCTATCATGTGAATGATCTTGCCAAGACGGTTCCAACGAATCTTGAACGGCAGGCGCCACCAGGTAAACGGATTTCCAAGAGAGAATGTTTGATCATCATTATCAAACGAGAAGTAGATGACAAATGCCTTGGCGCGGATATTACGGAGCGAAACAAAGCCCCAGTAACGGCTATCC
This sequence comes from uncultured Fibrobacter sp., assembly GCF_937877005.1. Taxonomy (GTDB): domain Bacteria; phylum Fibrobacterota; class Fibrobacteria; order Fibrobacterales; family Fibrobacteraceae; genus Fibrobacter. The sequence continues at coordinate 17,452 of NZ_CALEFV010000161.1, forward strand.
GCAGAATTGTCGCGATTATCACCCATCATGAAGAACTGCGGAGTCTGTACGACATAGCTTTCCAGAGGCTTTCCACCGAGAAGCAACCTGCGGCGGATTTCAAACCTAGATTTCGGGGCGGCATCCAGCGTGTCGCCGGCAACGCCTTCCACCGTCGTCGTTCCATCCTGAGGAGCATCGACATCGACCCTTTCTTCCGTTCCCGCGATATCTTCTTCGGCCTTGTTCAGCAAGGCGACATTCCCCTCAAGATCGCGCAACAACGAAGCCTCAAAAGCGACATAACTCACCTGACGAGTAAAACCGCCTTGAATATTCGGATCAATCATCGGCAAGTAAGCGATACGGGCCAGTTCCCTAAAGTAAGAGAAGGACATCGCTCCCGAAACCGTATCGCCCTGAATCAAACGCTGCTGCAGTACGACATGATTGCGGCGGAAATACTCGTTCAGCGCAAGGCCACGGTCATTCTCGACAGGAATTCTAAAATTTTCAAATTCATAATTGTTGACTTCCGTACTATCCTGCCACAGCGAAATATCCAGCGTCACGATTTCGTCGGGATTTTCCTGCGCCACCAGCGAACGCAGCCACCATAGTTTTTCTAACGGGAGAGAATCGACATAAAAAGTATCCCCCACCGAAGGAACCACAAAAGTTTCCCTTTCGTCACGAGGCGAGAAAGTACGCGCACTCGCCGTCCACATGCCACGACCGGGCAGAGTATCCTGTCTTACGCCATTAATGTAGAGACGTCCCTTATGAACGGCAACCGTATCGCCACTCACAGCCACGCACCGCTTAATATAGTCCTTTGGGCCATCCGCATAATGGACCAAATGCGGCTGGCCACCTTTCGGTTCGTGGTCCCAGTAAAAGTTTCCGAACATAAGCGCATTGAACAAGTGCGTATAGCGTTCCGGATTTCCATCGGGATATTCCGGCTCACCCGGATAGCGGAAAATCACCACATCGCCCTTCTCGGGCTGCGCATATCCAGGAAATTTCTGATTGCTAAAAGGAATCGGCGAGCCGTAAGTGAACTTAAGACCAAGCAAGAAGTCTCCCGTATGCAGGCTTTTCTCCATCGATCCGCTCGGAATCTGGAAAGCCTGGATTACATACTGAATCACAATCAGGGCAAGAGCCACCGGGACCACAATTTCCCTCAGAAGTCCCTTCAAAAATTTCACGGCCGAAAACTTTTCTTCTTTCTGTTCCATCAGATTACATCATTAAAGGTTACGAATTTTTTTTACCAAAGAACGGCTCACAACCAACTGAGTTGCCGCTTTGTCCCGAAGCATCATCACCATGCGGCCAGCGTCACCCTTGCGGCACTCGGCGATGTAGTCTATCGCCACGATATGGGAACGGTGCACGCGAGTAAATCGCCTCGGATCAAGTTTCTTTTCAAGTTCAACAAGCGGAGTGTCGATGACATACGACCCATTCACGGTATAGACCGTCGTATACTTTTCTTCACTGTGAAAACGAATGACTTCATCGATATTCACGAACAGAATCCTGTCGCCCACCTTCACCTGGAGGCGCTGCAGATAAAAGTCACTCATGTCAACCAGATTTCGCAATTTTTCCCAGCTGAATCCCGGAGGGAATGCCGTGTCATCCACTTGCGGGATCATACGACGCAATTTTTCGACAGCCGTCGCCAAGCGTTCGGTCTCTACCGGTTTCAGCAAATAATCAACAGTATTTTCCTCAAAAGCCTTCAACGCAAAATTATCAAAAGCCGTCGTAAAAACGACCAAGGGAACTTCATCCGGCCGCAAGGAATGCAGCACCTCAAAAGCATCCATGTCCGGCATCTGGACATCCAGGAATACGACATCCGGAAGCATCTCCTGAATAGCCTTAATCGCTTGAGTTCCTGATCCCGCTTCACCGACAATATCTATTTCAGATGCATAGGGTTCCAACAACGACAGCATGCGTTTACGCGCTAGCGGTTCATCATCTACAACAAGTGCGGTACATTGCATCGCTACTCCTTCAGACTATCGGTTTTATCGCTATCTATTTTTACGCTATCCTTTGTCGGATTTTTCTTTCCTGGAGCCACTTTGAAAATCTTGATGAGCTCGGCACGCAGGCCATCCTTGTCTTCGTACACGGTACCAGCACTCGTCAAGTAAGCGAGATTACCGAATTTGCCACGCAAGAAACTCCAGCGGATCGACTTGTCGGAAAGTTCTATCGTGACAACGCTATCGCTTGCCGCAAAGGTTCCCCTGAGCGTATCCACTTCGAGCGTATCCCGGACTATCGTCTGCACCACTTCTGCAGAATTATCTTCGGAAAGCGTGACCCGGACCATCTTCGCCGTACAATCGTCGCAAGGAAGGCGACCCGAATAAAGTCCCGGCAGTTCCTTGGGGATTTCGATGGGCGGAAGGTCCGGCAATGGTTCCGATTTTTCTTCGGAACAGCCAACAAGTGCAATTGCAACAACAGCGAAGGAAAGGGCAACACCCAAAAGATAGGCTTTCATTTTCAAAATACTCATAAGTTCCAATTTAGCAATTCAGGGATTATCAAGACTGCGTTTTCTCCTAGAAACCCGTCGAATAGACAATCCTGAACCCTACGGTTTGTCCTGCATACAGAGGAATTTTCTTGTCCCGTTCCCCCGAAGCAAGTGCTGAAGCCTTGTCAGACCAGCCACCACCTCGTACAACGCGATACTCGCCATTTTTCGGACCTGTATAATTTTCACTAGCCGAAGTCGGATAGACGCCAAACCAGTCATTCACCCATTCGGCGACATTGCCGCCCATATCATAAAGCCCGTACTCATTCGGTTCATACTGAGCCACTTCCACAGGGCCCTTACTTTGTGCATAATACGCATATTTGGAGGCTTCTGCCGTCCCCCAATAATAGGTCGTATTCGTCCCTGCGCGAGCAGCCACTTCCCATTCCGCTTCCGTCGGCAAGCGGACCGAGACTACATCGTATGCAATTCTCAAGCCGACCAGTTTACCATCGACCCCTACAGAATCGTACACATAAGCAGTATCTGCGCCGATCGTCTTGGAAAGGGCATTGCAGAACAGCACCGCTCCATACCAGGAAACATCCGTTATCGGCAAGGCATCGTCTTCAGCAATCCGGTTCTCCTTAGGAGTCATCACCTGTCTATAGACACCCCTTGTCACTTCCGTTTCGCTAATGAGGAACTCGTCCACATCGAAGTCGGCAGCACTGCGCACAAGCCTAACCGCCGGCACGCTCACCATTTTAATGTAATCATCCAAAGACGCGTCACCAGCATCCGAACTTCCACTTGACGAAGTAGGAACATCGTTATTCGAGTTTCGATTGATGTCATCGCCAGGATCAATCCGTTCGTCTTCCATAGACTCTCCGTCTGCCGTACACGCGACAAAAACGAGCGCGAACAGACTTGCCAACAATACGCTAAATTTAAACGGTTTCATATATTCCCCTATTTCACTACACCGACACGATAAAGCTTCTGCTTGGTCTTGCCGCTTTCGAACTTCACCTTGAGTCGCGCCGTGTATACATCGGAACCGAGATGTTTCAAATCAAGATTTTCAAACTGATTGCGGCCTTGTTCCAAGTCACTCATCTTAGCCTTGAATACACAAAGCCCCGTAATGTCATAAAGTTCTAGGGTGGCGTTCTTTGCTGCAGCGCCAATTTCGAAACGAGCTTTTGCTTTGCCACCACGGACAGGATTCGGGAACATGAAGAATTCAGAAATTTCATCCTTTGCGGTCTGTTTTTTCACATCGCCAAGTTGCGATGCGTCAAAGTAGCCGGTGCGTTCGTTTCCACCCGCCGGGAGCGTCCATGCCGCAACCGATTCCGCAGCACCTTCCGAAGCCTTGCGCAGACGGTAGGCAGACAGATTACTGCGATGCAAGGCATAAAGTTCCGGGCCTGCAGATTTCTTGTCCGAAACCGCATTCACCACAAAGATGCTCATCGGCTGCAAAGCCTTCGTAGAATCGATATATTCAAAACTTCCGGCCGAAAGGGGGAACCCATCTGTCGCCTTCTTTCCATTACCGGTATAGGCATAAACTAGACCATCACTGCTCGGTACGAGAATTTCGGGAGAGTCATCGCCCGTCACATCCACGAGAAGAGGGTCGCTAAAGAATCCATATATTGATGTTCCGCGAGAAATCTTCACCGGAAAGCCTGTGATAGGAAGCCCCGAGCGATCGAGGGCGTACACCAGGTTATCGCCCAGGAAGACGATTTCCGGATATTTGTCGCCATTGATATCCCCGATGGCAATACCCGAAGTTTCATCCTTTAAACCGCTAGTGCCTGCGGCACCGCGTTTATAGGCCTTTGTCCAGTTGAGGACATTCTTGCTATCGGCGATACCCGATACCGTTACGGTTCCGCGACTTCCCACAGCAATGACATCGACAATGCCGTCACGGTCCATGTCAGTGCAGGCCAGACGGAATGTCTCGCCATTTTTGCCATTCAACTTGATTTCGTGGTCCTGCACATAGGCGACGCCCTTGTCGGTCGCATAGGCAAACGCATCCTTTCCGTCAACCGTTCCGCAGTATACGATATCGTCAATGCCGCCACGTTCGTCGAGCAATTTCATTTTCCCGTCCGCCTTGTTGAAAGAGACAAGTCCCTTTTCCGTCGCAAAGCGAATCACACCGCCAACAATCACCGGCCCCGCCAGGGCGGAATCAATCGCATAGTCGTATTGCACCGGAACTCCTCCCGTAAGCGATGTCTTGACAAGCTTATTCCTATGCAAACTATAGACATCCTTGCCGTCGCTTGCCATGCCCACCAACGGGCCATAACTTGCGCCCACGCGGTACAGCGAAACTTCGGCAGCGGTATCCCTCTGCGATATTTTTCTCTGAATAACCGAGGTATCCGAAACAAAGAGCGTATCACCTAAAGAGCCGAAAGCCTGCAATGTACCGTCTTCTGCTCCCACCACGATAATCTTTTCTCCGTCGTGTTCCGAATCATCCACAAACACCGCCCCGCGCACCGCAGATGCAAGCCCCACATTGCGCGGGAACTGGGCACCATCAATGCTTCCGTCATCGATACTGATGGTCACACTGATTTCGTTGGCTGCGAAGTTCACGACACTATCGCCCATAAAACTGTTTTCCGTCTTTTCGATGCGCGCATTTTTCGGAACCGCAACCGTAATCTTGATTCCGGTATAGCCCCCCTGAGTCGTCATGGTATTCGCATATCCCGTAGCCCCAATAGTCTTTACCGTATCAAACTTCTGCTTCGAATCTTTGCTAGGCTTGCGCAAATGCGGCAACAGATCCGTACCCGAACCGTAGTCGTAAGTATCTTCGCCAATAGCATTCTTGAAAGTCTTGCCGATGCTTAATATCCCGTCGGCTTCCACCATCGAAATGCCAAACTGGTGATCTCGCAAGGTGTCTCCACCCCAGAAGTTCGCTACACCGTACTGCAGCGTTTCGCGCAAGTACCAATCATTCACACGCCACACTACAATTCCGCTCGCCGGGAGCCCTGCATCAAAGCTGCTCACATCCAATATGATGCCGCTTGCCTTCTTCTTGTTTACTTTGCAGGAGCCCTTCACGCACACGCTATCTTCAAAAACGAGGTTCAGGCTGTCCACCGGGACCGTCTTGATGATCGTATCACGGCTATCATCGGCTTCGCCGAGAGTCACGCTCACCATTCCGTTCTTGTCCCAGCTACGCTGGCGGTTTTCAATCAGCAGATATTCACTTGCGCTCAGAGGAACCTTTACGATTTCCGTTCCCTTGCCCGTTCCCGCTGCAGCAATCTTTACCGTCACGGGCTTACCCGCCACGGGGCGAACTTCCTTCACCGGAGTCCATCCCATATAGGCGCGTCCCCAAGCCGCAGGCATCGATGGCAAGAAACCATTGCCCGCATTGTAGCCCGCAAAATCCATCATGTCGTAATAACCCAGACGGCTAATTCCCTTCACCACATCGTAGGTATTCGGGAGTCCGATTTCACGGGCAATCTGGTTCACGATAATTCCATTCACACCCCAGTTGAGTCCATCCTGCGATGCCGTTTCGCTAGTAATCATGATGCTGCGCAAAGTATCAATCGCCGCATCCTTTAGCACCAGGCCATCCACCACCGACGAATCCTTGCTAACCTGCCTGACAGCCACCGAAGCAAGCGTATCGGGCAAGTACTCCCAGGCATCGCGGCTAATGTACACATCCATAAAGTCACCCGGCGTATCAGCGCCACGCGTCCCCATGCTACCACCGTCAACAAGCCTGCTCGCTCCCGCATGAATAATCATGAACACGCGTTTTACGTTAGGATTCTTAGAAAGCGGTTCGCTAAAAGGAGATTCGCCAGACTCGTGCGCCGCCATCACGGCATCGTAAACAAACTGCAGGTAATCGCGGCTACGGGCCTCGTCAAATTCCGCCGTCTTCTCGCCGTCCATTCTGCTCGTGCGATTGTAATCAATAATCTGCTTTTTCAGTTTGTAGGCGCTAGATGATAGCGGAAAAATTTTGGAGGTCACCACCAAATTTCCGTTGCTAGCCTTGTTAAAATAGGCATTCGCAAACTCGAAATGTTTTTCCCAGTAGGGAGCGCCATTACGCATTCCCGAAGGATCCAGCTTATAGTTGTCCTTCGTTCCCTTGTCGGAATCAAAAAGTCCCGTACCTGTCGTAAGGCTATTGTCCGGCTTTTCTTCAGCAAACTGCACGCGGATAGCGTATACCTGCAATGTATCCACCGCAAACAACGGCGTAAAAGAGAATAGCCCAAAAACCAATGCGAAAATCTTAGCATTTAACTTCATAACCATAATTTACAAAAGTAGAAAGTCCGAAGCAGACCGCAATGCAGGCTTAGGACCCAGAAAGTTCCCCGACTCGCTTGAAACTCTTCGGAATATTCAGGCGCCAGGTTCCCGAGCTGAAGGTCTTGTTGCGATTAACCTTCTTTATGCGAATTTCAAGGAACCGCTTTCCATCCAATTCGAATACGATTCTAGACGGTGTCTCAACCCCTTCAAATTCCTTGAAGTCGTAATAGCGAATCGTTTCGGTCTTGCCACCGACACCCAGGCGAGAAAGCCAGGAAACACGCGAACCGTCCTTCATGAAAGAGAACGGGCGTCCCGTCTTGTCGCGGGCATACACGGCGCCATCGACCTTCGTCGAATCATCTGGCGGAGCGACCTTCTCAAAACCTTCGGGCAATAGGCGACCGTCAAAAATATCGGCGACCTGGTGAATGTGCACCATCGGAAGCGCATCGCTATTCAAGAGCCCGACCATGTAACCGACGCCCTTCATGTAAAGCTTTTCCGTCGGGAAAGTCATCTGCCAGCCTTCTTCCTGCCACAGGAGCGAAGCGACACCTATTCCGAGCGGTCCCGTAAGTTCCATGCGATAGCGTTTTCCCGGCACCGAGAATAGCACCGCATCAAGTTCCTGCTCCGCCGTATCCTGGACAATCGTAAGCTGGAACTTAGCACGCAGGCTATCGCGAGGAGCCTCGACAGCAGCATCGGCACCTTGCGCCACAGGTTCCACTGCAGGCCTCTTACCAGCACATCCGGCAAGAACGCACAATGCAAGTAGAATGACAGATATAGAACAAAAAAACTTCAACAAAAGATCCTTTGATTTGATCAATTTGACACTTGTGACATGCAATGTGTAATGTGTGATTTGTCATCTCACATTTCTCATTTCAAATCTCACATTAGCCTCAGTTTACTTCCTACCGTCTACAGTCTACTTTTTATAGTACTTCTTCACGGCAGGGTGTCTCGGCTGCAGCTTTTTCAGCTTCTTGTAAGATGCCGCCGCTTCGGACTTCATACCGAGAGCCTCCTGGATAGCAGACAAATGCTCCCAGTAGACATAGTCCTCCTGAAAGCGGGGACTCTTTATCAGCTTCATCGTTTCCAGCGCTTCGGCAAACAGTCCCTTGCGATAAAGTCCCCAGGCCTTAGAATCAAGATACGCTTCCGTTGGCACCTTCTCTCCGGACAGAGCCTCGTTGACCATGGCAATTCCCCTGTCCAACTCTTCAGGATTACGATTCATGTCAATAAGCGTATAACCGTAATAATTCAGCACCTCAGGACGGTCGATTTTCTTGGCATTCGCAGGAAGCAACAACATGTCGAATAGGGCGAAGGACTCTTCGAAACGCTCCAGGCGTTCCAAGTTCATCGCCATCAGCATCTTCAACTCCATGTTTGCCGAATCGACGGCAACAAGCTGACCATACCAGACTTGAGCCCTTTCACGCAGGCCTCTCGCCTTCTTTATGCGGACAGAATCTCCCACATCCTTCAGTTCCAACTCCTGTGCTTCGATACACAGGAGACGAGCATAAACACTGCGGAACTGCAACTTGTTCTTTTCGACTTCAGCATTCACACGATGCAGCGATGCCGAATCAGCAATTCCTGCCATGGGCACCCACTTGTCCCACACGGCTATAACGGAATCTAGAAGATCATAAGCCTTATCATACATTCCCGCCGTACCGTAGGCCATGGCAAGCATCGCCTTGTCACCACCCAGCGCCACCGAATCAGCCTTTTCCGCATAACGGACCGCTTCCTTTTTCTTACCTTCCTTGAAAGCGATTGCCGAAAGCGTATGGTAGGCGTTGGCCACGTGGGGACGCTGATCCTGGAGCTGTTCCACCACTAGTTTCAAGTGCGCCTTCGCACTATCCAGTTCCCCATGGAGATGCTCATAATATCCTAGGAAATTTGCAATCACAGGAGTCCGCACCTGGTCCTCGGAATATTTTTTCTTGAGCATCGCATAAGTGGAATCGCGATCGATCTCGGCTAAGGCGGTCATCCACAAGACAACGATGGATTCGTCTTCCTTTGTCGATTCCGACAACGTATCGACAATGGCAGCCACTTCCGCATAGCGCTTCTGGAACACAAGTCCCTGTACCATCTGCAAGAGCATTTTCTTGTCACCCGTTGCGTCATGTCCCTTTGCAAAAAGTTCCACGACGGCGGAATCCTTACCCTGATCGAGCAGCAGCTTCAGCTGACGCTGGAACAGCGACGGCATATAGTTCACATGCGGCAGGAGCAAATCGTATATACGAACAAGTTCCTTTTCGTCCTGCACCGCTTCCAGGAACAGGCTGTAATCGTAAAGGAGCGTCATGTCCTGATACCGGGACGTATCGAGGGCGGCGTTGAAATACTTGCGGCACGAATCGGCGCGACCATCTTTCACATACAAGTGAGCAAGCAATCCAAGTTGCGAAGCAGTTACACGGCCATTCAATGTCTGGGCGCGCTGTGCCTGGAGCAGAGCCAAGGAATCCGCTCCCTGCGCAAACATGATCTCGGCTAGTTTAAAAGCAAGATACCGATCATAAGGATCCGATTCCGCAGCATGTTGCCAGAAAACATTCGCAAGAGCCTTTTCACCACGAAGTTCCATTTCCAGCGCACGGATAAAAGACTCGTGCGCGGCGTCTATATTTTGCGGAAGCTTGTCCTTTTCAGGCATAGCGGTATCGCCCACGAGCTTCGCATTCACGGCAGCGGCTATTGCAGCCGAATCTGCAGCCGTCAAAGAATCCTTTTTTGCAGAAGTGGCGCAAGCATTTAGCAACAGCGCTACGGCAACGGCAAAACAAACAAGCCAGGACCTCACTAAACCGCTCCCTAATCCGCAATTACAAAGTTAATCTTGGTGTCCGGAGGCAGATAGTCGCCATACTTCGGCATCGTCTCGATTACGGTTCCCGGCTGACGTTTTTCCTCGTCTTTCTTGCGTTTGATACTGCCAACCTTGAAGCCAAGCTTTTCGATCTTGGCATAGACATTGTCAATCAGTTCTCCGCTAAAATCAGGAAGGAGCGTATTACCCTGCGTCACGCCAGCCGAAATCACGACCTTCACCGTATCACCTACACGAGCCTTGACGCCCGCCATGGGAATCGTGCGAATCACGACGCCTCGAGGAATACTCTGGTGAGCCCCCTTCACAATGGCACCCTGCACAAGGCCTGCACGGCTTAAAGAAATCGAAGCCTGTTTCTGGCTCTTTCCACGAAGGTCAGGAATTTCGACTTCGCGCAGTCCCATGCTCTTCGTGAGCTTGACCGTGCGCCCGAGCTTCGCCGTGCGCCCGGCGGCGGGCATCTGCACAAGAACCATGCCCGCCGGGATCTGCGCACTGTAGCGGCCTTCTTCGAGCCACTCGTACTTAAACCCCGCATCGGTCAGGGCCTTTTCCGCCGCTTCCTGCGACATGCCTTCCAAATTCGGGACCTCACCCGTCGAAGTAAAATGTCCCGAGAAAATGGGCATTACCAACTTGTCTACAGCAAAAGCCAGAACAACCAGCAGTACTATCCAGATACCAATCGCTTTTACGACCGGCGCAGTCCTGAACCACACTAATAATTTACTCAAGAAGCGTTTTACTTTATCCATAATACAATCAGCAGCTAAGCCGCATACTAACCACTATCCCTTAGTAGCCTTTTCCTGCAAGGCGTTTTCATCGAAAATGACGATATCCTTGCCCGTCATAGCAATGGCGTTCGCTTTCACAAGCATCGAGCAGATGCGGCTAACCGTCTCGCGAGTGGTTCCCGACATATCGGCCAGCTGCTGCTGGGTAGGACGGTTGTGAATCACCGTGACCATCGTCCCCTTATCAGTATGGATGCGCACACCGTGTTCTTCCATCAGGTTCAGGAGAGTTCCTGCCACGCGACCGCTCACCGACATCGTCGAAAGCGAGCCTATTTGCTTGTTCGCCTTGCGCAGTCGCTTGCTCATTTCCGAAAGAAGCGACATAGCAATTTCAGGCGTTTCGTGAATAAGAGTCAGGAAGGATTCCCGATGGATGATCATCAGGCGGGCATCTGTTACCGTACGCACCGAGGCGGACCTCGGTTCGCCGTCAATCAGCGACATCTCGCCAAAGAAATCGCCCCTTTCCAAGAAAGAGAGAATTGTTTCGCGGCCATCGACGCCAGTCATATAGACCTGCACCGTACCCGATGCTATCAGGTACAGAGCCTTCATCGAGCAGTCTCCTTCCAGCACCACGGTCTCGTCGCGGCTGAAATCCTGAACCACGACTAGATTAGCAAGCAATGCGAGCTGCTCTTCCGTCAGTTCAGAAAAAAGTTCTACACCCTTCAACAGGCCACATATAGAATCATCCATCTCAACCTCTCCTTCAATATGGATTTTTTAGTCCAAATCTACGATGATGCTCTGGTCGCGCTTTGCACCGATCGAAATCATGCCAATCTTCACGCCAACGAGTTCCGCCATGCGGTTCAGGTACTTGCGGGCATTTTCCGGCAATTCCTCGAGCTTGCGGCACTTGGTGGTATCGCACTTCCAGCCCGGCATTTCTTCGTAGACCGGCACGCAGCGACCAACCTTCGAAAGCTGGTTCGGGAAGTTTTCGATCTTCTCGCCGTCACATTCGTAATGAGTGCAAATCTTGATGGTATCGAAGGTGTCAAGCACATCCAGCTTGGTAATAGCCAAGTGAGTGAGGCCGTTCACTACGGCAGCCTTGCGGACCACGGTCGCATCGAACCAACCGCAGCGGCGGTTGCGGCCCGTGGTTGCACCGTATTCGTTACCGATCTTACGGAGCGTTTCGCCCGTTTCATCCAGAAGTTCAGTCGGGAAGGGGCCGTTACCCACGCGGGTCGTGTAAGCCTTCACCACACCCACAACCTGGTCAATCGCCGTGGGGCCAATGCCTGCACCGCAGCTTGCGTAACCTGCAACCGTGTTGCTGGAGGTCACGAACGGGTAAGTTCCCTGGTCCACGTCCAAAATAGTGCCCTGAGCACCTTCGAACACCAGGCGCTTGCCAGCCTTCACAGCGGCGTAGAGCATGGCGCTCACGTCACGCACGAACGGCTTGATCTTCTGGCCCAGTTCCAGGTAGTCCTTGATGACCTGTTCGGGGTCGATTTCGGGAACATCGTACATCACCTTGAATTCTTCGTTGTGGACCTTGGCCATCGCTTCGACACGGGGGCGCAGTTCGCGTTCGTCCATGAGGTCGCCTACGCGGACACCGATACGGTTCACCTTGTCGCTGTAGCAGGGGCCAATGCCACGGCCCGTGGTGCCGATAGCACCCTTGCCAGCCTTCTTTTCCTTGGCCTTGTCGAGGGTAGAGTGGTACGGGAGCACCACGTGTGCGTTGTCCGCAATGAACAGGCGGCCTTCCGGGTTAATTCCCTTGGTATGCAAGTCGGCAATTTCGGCCAGAGTCTGCACCGGGTCCAGCACCACACCGTTACCGATCACGCAAATCTTGTCGTCGTGCATAATGCCCGAGGGAATCAGGTGGAACACGAACTTCTTGTCGCCCACTTCTACGGTATGGCCGGCATTTGCGCCGCCCTGGAAACGCACGATGTAGTCTGCGTCCAGCGTCAGAAAATCAACAACCTTGGCCTTGCCTTCGTCACCCCACTGGGAACCGATTACAACACGATTTGCCATATATCCTTCATTTTTTTGACCCGACGAACGAAACCCGAAAAGGCAGCCCGCAGGTCGATTGCTTGTTAAACGACGAAATTCAAACGCAGGGGACTTCCCTGCGCCCTTTTTCGCCATAAAGATAAAAAATCGCCATGTTTTTAGGACGCCGCAGTCAGGGTAAATGCCCCAAAAAAGAAAAAATTGGCATTATTGGCGCGTATTCGGAACAGACGACATCGGCGAAAAGCGTTTTTTCCGTCCGTCGCATACATTCGTCATACATCGAACTCTCGCACGGGTCCGAATGCGAATGGCCACATGCACACAGAGCAAGCAAAAGGAGACTTGCAACAAGTCCCCTTTTTATAGCACGTTTAGAACAAATTAATTCTACAACGATCTAATTGTTACGGCACTTTACATGACCGCAACGCTCCTCTGCAAAAGATATTCCTCCGGTAAGAGCGTTGCTCTCGCTTCCACGACTCGTCAATACGAGTCGCTCCAGCTCACTAAGGAACCTCTACAGAATCGAGAATCTTCTGCACCACAGTCTCGGCGGAGACTTCTTCCGCTTCGGCCTCGTAGCTCAAGATAATGCGGTGGCGGAGCACTTCCATGGCGACGGCCTTCACGTCTTCGGGCGTCACGTAGGCGCGGCCCTGGATGAACGCATGGGCCTTCGATGCCTGGGCAAGGCCGATAGATGCACGGGGCGAGGCGCCCACTTCCACAAAACCTACCAGATCGCTGCGCTTGATGCTGCCCGGATCGCGGGTCGCAAGCACCAGGTTCACGATGTATTCGCGCACGCGTTCGTCCACGTACACCTGCTTCACCAGCTGGCGGGCGGCGAGGATATCTTCCTTCGTGGCGACGGCCTGCGGCTCTCGCAGTCCCGCACCGGCGACGGCATCGAGAATCTTCATTTCGTCGGCCTTGTTCGGGTAGCTGACCTTCACCTTCAACAGGAAACGGTCCACCTGGGCTTCGGGCAGCGGATACGTACCTTCCTGCTCGATGGGGTTCTGCGTGGCAAGCACCAGGAACGGCTCGTCCAGCTTGAACGTCTCGTCGCCGATGGTGATATGGCGTTCCTGCATGGCTTCGAGCAAGGCGCTCTGCACCTTCGAAGGAGCACGGTTGATTTCATCGGCCAGCACCAGGTTCGTAAACAGCGGGCCCTTGCGGGTCTCGAACTTCGCTTCCTTCGCATTGTAAATCGTGGTACCCAGCAAGTCGGCCGGCAACAGGTCGGGAGTGAACTGGATGCGCTTGAAATCCAGCGACACGGCATCGGCAAAAGCCTTCACCGCAGTCGTCTTGGCAAGGCCCGGCAGGCCTTCCAGCAGCACGTGACCGTCAGCCAAAATACCCGTCAAAATGCTTTCCACCAGAGCCTTCTGGCCAATCACCGTCCCTTCCACTTCACGCAGCAAATTCATGCAAAAAGCACTCTGCTGGCGCACCTTTTCCGAAAGTTCCTGAATATCCATTTAGTTAACCTCTTCTGTTTTCGCGAATTAAGATACAAAATTCCACAGGAAAAGGCAAATGAGACTAGAAAGTGGTTAGTGATTAGCGAACCAGCAAAAAGAATCTTACGCTTTTTATCCTAGAATATCTTCCTTGAGCAAGAAATCACATAGTCCGATGTGATAGACGCCCTTGTCATCGTACCAAGGCGACAACTCTTCGCGGGTAACGACTATTTTCTTGAAGGAATCCGCGACTATATTGAAAGGAGAAAGTTCTGCATTTTCCTTTTCGGGAGTATCCATGCGGAATGCGGACTGAATATAGCACTGCGCATTGCCTTGATTTACAACAAAGTCAATTTCCTTTACTGCGCGGGTCGATTTCCCGTCAGGCCCCTTCGAGAATTTTTCGACAACACCAACATCGACGGAATAGCCCCTCTGCAAAAGGTCATTGAAAATGACATTTTCCATGATATGGGTTTCTTCGTTTTGGCGCATGTTCAAACGGGCATTGCGCAGCCCGACATCCACGCAATAGAACTTGCTATTGGAATTGAAAAACTGCTTGCCACGGATATCGTAGCGTTTAGCTTCCTTGAAAAGGAACGCATTTTCCAAATGAGCCAAATAGGAAGCAACCGTATTGTTGTTCACCTTCTCGTCCTTGCCACTGTGATAGCGGGAATTGATGGTATTGGCAAGCTTTGTCGGGCTAGTGAGGGAACCTGTTGCAGAACAGATTTCGTCGGTAAGCGAATTCAAAAGCCCCTGGTTGCGGATACTATTCCGCTCTACGATATCCTTGATGTATGTTTCTTCGAATAGATTCTGCAGATAGCTAATCTTGGATTCCGGCGACGGACGCGAAAGAATGAACGGCATCCCGCCATACAACATGTAGTCCTTCAGCGCATTCTCTTTAGAATCCTCCCTTGCAGAACAGAACTCCCTGAAAGAAAGCGGGTAGACGCGGACCTCGTCCCCACGACCGCGAAATTCCGTCAGCACATCCTTCGATAGCATCTTGGAATTGCTTCCGGTAACGTAGATATCCAAATTGCGCCTTGAAACAAAGCCATTCAATACATCTAGGAATGTGATGTAGTCGCCCTCCACATCCTTGTTCCTTATTTTCTTGACCAGCTGGATCTCGTCAATAAAGATGAAGTAATCCTGGTCGTCCGTAATCCTAGACTTGATGTATTCCGACAATCTTAACGGATTGCGCAGCGCAGCAAATTCACTGTTGTCCAACTGGATGCGGACAATTTGACGATCCAGGACCCCCTCACTAACAAGATGCCTAAAATACAAGTCGAACAGGAGAACCGACTTGCCGCACCGCCGCACGCCGGTAATAATTTTTACAAGGCCGTTCTGCTTACGGTCTATCAGTTTCTTGAGGTATACCGGCCTGTCTATCATTTTCGCCACCTTGACACATAAAATATAAATAAAAATACGTAATAAAGCAAATTTTATTTATAAAAAGTGTGTTTAGACACAAAAATTTTAAACAAACCTACAAATACAGCCCGAATCGAACATCATCATCGCTATCAAACGGCCAATAATGCAAATTCGATACTTTCGTCGGGAATATTTTTCAAGGAGTTCCTTCGACTTCGTGCCTTAAGGCACTCCGCTCAGGATGACGCTGCGCAAACCATCGTTTATTCTTTCTTCTTCACTTTCGCGGCAGGCAATTCCGGGAGCATTGCGTCCAAAAGCCGCGCCAAAAATCCGCTGTCTTCAATCAGCTCGTTGGTCACGCGGAGCATGGGCTTCGCACCTTCGTAGGGCAACTGCTTCTTTGCGCCGGGGAGCATCGCCAAGGCCGCGGGCACGGGCTTCACCAGCAGGCGGTCATCATAAATCCCGCCGAAGATTTTCCCGTCGGCATAGAGGATGTATTCACCCATCATCTTGCGGGTCGTCACGCGGAAACCACCTTCAAGCAGCTTTCCGTTGAACTGCTCCAAAACGTGGTCACGAAACTTTTCAGAACTCGGCATATAAAATTCTTCAATAGATTGCTTCGGCCCCTTGTTTGGGCCTCGCAATGACGTCTTCCCACAATATAAAAAATTAATTTGTATATTCTCCCCATGCTCAGCTACGTATTCCTCATCCTCGCCATTGTCGCAGAAGCCGCCGGCACCACGCTGCTCAAGATGTCGGAGCAGTTCACCAAGCTCGTCCCGTCCATCGCCTCGCTCGTCTGCTACGTGGCGTCGCTTTACCTGCTGAGTCTTTGCCTGCGCACCATCCCCATCGGCATCGCGTACGCCACCTGGTCGGCACTGGGCATCGCCCTAATTACAATAAGCGGCATCTTCATTTTCAAGCAGATGCCGGATTTGGGAGCCATCGTGGGGCTAGTCCTGATTATTTCCGGCGTAGCGGTTCTCAACCTGTTTTCGAAGATGGATATCCACTAGGTTCATAGGGCAACTTCATTTTTTTGTGTATCTTTATGAAGACTAGCTTATAAGGAGGCTTCCATGACACTCATGATTATCCAGCTTTTAATCGTTCTCCTCGCCCTCTACGTGGGCTCGCGCTACGGAAGCCTTGCGCTCGGAGCCATTTCGGGTATCGGCCTCGCCATTCTCGTTCTAGGCTTTGGCCTGCAGCCCGGCAAGCCCCCTACCGATGTTATCTACATCATCATCGCGGCAGTGACATGCGCGGGAATCATGCAGGCATCGGGCGGCATGGACTGGCTTATCCAGATTGCAGAACGCCTATTGCGCAAGCACCCGAACCACATCATTATCCTCGCCCCGCTCTGCACGTTCTTCCTCACGGTACTCGTGGGCACCGGCCATGTGGTGTACACCCTCATGCCGATTATCTGCGACATTTCGCTCAAGAAGGGAATCCGTCCGGAACGCCCGTGCGCCGTAGCTTCGGTCGCTTCGCAGGTCGGCATCACCTGCTCGCCCATTGCAGCAGCCGTCGCCTCGTTCGTCATCATCTCGAACGCAAACGGGTTCAACATCAACAACCTGCAGGTCATCGCAATTACGATTCCCGCATGCATCTGCGGGCTCATGGTCGCAGCGCTTGTCTCGTACAGGCGCGGGCTCGACCTCGACAAGGATCCCGCCTTCCAGGCGCGCCTCAAGGACCCGCAGATAAAGGAATACATGTACGGTAGCACCGCTTCCGTGCTCGACAAGGAAGTCTCTAAAGAAGCAAAGCGCGCCGTGTTCATTTTCCTCGGTGCACTCGCTGTCATCGTGTTCTTCTCCATCATGCAAATTGCGGGCCACGACATTCGTCCCAAGTTCCCTACAGGTAAAGTAATTGACGGCGTGGCGCAAATGAAGCCGCTCGCCATGAACATCATTATCCAGATCGTGATGATTGCCGCAGCCGCGTTCATGATTATCTGTTGCAAGGCTAGCCCCAAGAAGGCCGTGGCAGGCGCCGTGTGGCAAAGCGGCATGGTCGCCGTCGTCGCGATTTACGGAATCGCGTGGCTTGCCGACACCTACTTCGCGAACTACCTCGACGTGATGCAGGGCGGCCTCAAGGATATCGTGCAGCACTACCCGTGGGCCATCGCGTTCGCCTTCTTCGCAGTGAGCGTGCTTATCAACTCGCAGGGCGCCGTCGTGGTGGCCATGCTCCCGCTCGCCTACAGTCTCGGCATCGAAGGCCCCGTGCTCCTGGGCGTACTCCCGAGCGTGTACGGGTACTTCTTTATCCCGAACTACCCCTCCGACATCGCGACTGTGAACTTCGACCGTTCGGGCACAACCGTCATCGGCAAGTACCTGCTGAACCACAGCTTTATGCGGCCGGGCCTCGTGAGCGTCATCGTCTCGACAATCGTGGGCTCACTGCTCGTAAAAGTATTCTACTAGGTTCACAGAGCCTTTTCCATGTACACGCATTCGAATGTGTCATGATGGGCCTTGCCGCTTTCATTAAAGCGGTAGCCCATTTTTTCATAGAAGCCCGCCGCATTCACGCGGCTGGAAATGCAGGCCTTCTTGATACCAGCCTCGCGCATCCACTTTTCGGCTTCGGCGACAACGGCCTGTCCCAAATGTTTGCCACGGTATTCCGGCAGCACCACGACGCGCCCGATTTCGGCAACGCCATCAGCAGCATCACCTACTTCAAACCAGCGGCAGGTAGCCACCGGATAGATATCATCCAGCGCCAAAACATAGTGACAGCTTTCGCCGTCATGGACATCGATTTCGGCATCCAGGGGAATCTGGTGCTTGCGCATCATCGCGGCGATACGCACGTAATACGCCCCCGCCCTTTCACTTTCCTTTGTAACACGGATAATTTTCATTAGTTGCCTTTCACCAAGCCCGCATTTTCTTCTTTGCACATTTCACGAGTCTTCTTTGAATCAAAAACATAGTCCAGTTCGCAAGCTCCATTATCAGATGTCATGGTTGCTCCGACTTCGAAATAGCTTCCACGACTGTACTACAACCGCTTAGCCTTCGTATATGTCTTTTCAAAAGATATCACCCTCCTAATTTTTTCGCCAAATATATTAATTTGCAAACGGCCCCAAAAACGGGAGCATTGTTCCCAACTATCTCGCAATTCCCGCTTTTTCAAGCACGACTTCTTCTATTTTCATAAATAAAATGCTTTTTACGAGCTAAAATGACCTATTTTTACAACATCGGCAAAATCGGCACGGATTTTGCTACTACTAGGGCGAACACCACTAACCTACGAGGTAACACAATGAAAACAAAACTGATTCCCGTTCTGGCACTGTCCCTGATGGGCATCTTTGCAACGACTTCGTTCGCCCAGGAAGAAGTCTCTCCTGCCACCGGAAACACTGTCGCCCAGGAAGTCGTCACCGATAACGAAGCCGCATCCGAAAAAGTCTCCAAGGCCGACAAGGAAGATCCGCGCGCCGACCGCGCCAAGGAACGTTTCGAACGCAAGGCCGCCAAAAAGGCAGAAATCGCCGAACACAAGGCTGAAATGAAGGCCCTGAAGGAAGAACGCAAGGCTGCACGCGCCGAACGCAAGGAAGCCAAGAAAGCCGAAAAGGAAGCCCGCAAGGCAGAAAAAGACGCCCTGAAAGCTGAAAAGAAGGCCGCCAAGGAAGAACGCAAGGCCATGCGCGACGAAAATAAGGATGCCACGAAGGCCGAAAAGGAAGCCTTAAAGGCAGAAAGGAAAGCCGACAAGAAGGCTGCCAAGGAAGAACGCAAGGCGCAAAAGAGAGCCGAAAAGGAAGCCCGCAAGGCTAACAGGGGCTAACTCGAAACACACCAAGAACTTTCTCTTCCCTAAAAGAAAGGACGTGATTCAACTCGCGTCCTTTTTCTTATATATTCCATTTTGCACCGACCTTGAACTCCGTATAGGTACTCCTTTCCGGATAGCCGATTGTATATCCCGAAGGAAGGACATAGGCCTTGTAGAACTGCTCCACCCCGAGATACACTCCTAGAACACTCGGCATCCAGGAAACGGAGCAGGACCAGGATGCATTAAACTTCTGAACCTCTTCGTAGTCCGCGTCGGGACCATCTACGACAAAACCGTAAAACAGGTTCAGTTTTGCATCTATGGATATTTCCGTCTTGAACCGGTACGAGAAAGATGGCTTCAGGGATGGGCCGACCCATTTCAACCAGTAAGGATAGCTAACAGAATCTGCCTCGAAGCGTCCGCCTAAATAAATGGAACTTTTCCATCCATATTTGACATACCGATGCCAGGAAGCATAGACCGCCGTCGACAGGGGCCCCTCCGTATTTTCATAGGCCCACAAGGCGAGGCCTATTTTCTGCCTGTCAAAACGGGCGAGGTACTTTTCGAACCATGCATAAAAATCGGGCGCCCAATCCTCTCCATCCGCAAAGTTAATATTCGTACCGAGATCCAGGATCAACCCCGAGCCGACAAGGCTGTATGCTACGCCCATAGAAGCTTCCCAGGCGTTCGTATCCAGGGAGGGCATGTCATCCTTATCGATAAACCAGTCCCCCGCCATGTTGATTTCAAAGGAATGGTTCCAGTTTTTCGAATCGTACTCCGCAGAGACACTTACCGAAGAAGAAATTTCGCTTCCCGTTTCAGCTTCGGAAATGTCACTCCTCTTATAATGCAAGCCCATGAAGCCGATATTGCCATAAGTATGGAATTCCCAGGAGTCCGCAGGTTCTCCCTCCAGGGAATCCCCCCCGGACTCTCCAAGAACTTCACGATAATCATCAATAATTTCCTGTATTTCAGCCGTATAGGGTCCCGATACAGCAACCGCTTGCTCAAAGAGATTCAATGCACGGGGAATATCCCCTGCCTCTTCCGCCTTCAGGGCACGATAATAGAGTTCTTCCTGTGGCTGCGCCACCGCCATGGAGGACAAGAGAAGAATAACTATCGCAATATACCGGATTAAATGGCGTCCCATAAATCAAATACAAGAATAGAAAAAAAAGAAATCCGTCAGCCTTTCGAGCCCAATTTCTTTTCCGTTTTCGATCTTAGAAACCGGGAACACGGTTTTTCCACAAGTTCGTGCAAGACGACCGCCATGATACCGCAAAGAACCACCGACAGCACAATCCTTGATACATTGTCCCGGATACCCCATTGTAAAAACAGAAATTCCTCTATTTCGGTGTTGAATGTCTGCACTAGGAAAAACGCATACGAAACGGCACTCGCGTAGCGGAGAACCCTCGACCCCTGCAACCTGGGAGAACGAAGTTCCGACAGGGTCAACACCATGCAGGCAAACACGGGAACCGCAATCCAGTCATAAAGCATGTAGTTGCCAACAAAGAGATTCATGCGCACTGCCATGGAAACGCCCACGATCAGGACAAAAAGTTCAACGACGAACGCCGGCCACGAGCAAAGAAACTTAGGCCTAGAAGAAAGAGAACACAGAAGTACACCTATAAGGAATTCCAGTCCCCTGAAAAATGGATTTGAATAAATACCGTCTATCGAAAATGTACGAACGACGAGCGGAGCCCATAACAGAACGAAAACGCACAGCCCCATCGAGACCAGCTTCGCCTTCGTTCCCATCTGCTTGACGATTTCCTGCATCAGGGGAAACACGAGATAAGCTAGCAGCAAGCACGAAATAAACCAGGTTCCGCTATTATGGCTCACCTCGAACAAGGAAGAAAAGACAGACTGCAATCCCAAAAGTTCGATAGGCAAAAGAACAATATTCTGGAAGATGTTTTCCTGACCTAGAGTCAGGACATACAATACCGAAACCAGGTAATACAGGGGAATGATTCCGATTAGCCGTTTCAGATAGAATTTCTTGAGTGGCTCCGACTGAACTAGCGACTGTTCCCGATAGGTATAGAAGAGAACGTAACCCGAAAGCATGAAGAAGGCGGACATGAATATCGCGCCCATCGAAGCAAATCCCGTCAATGGACCGTAACTAAATCCGTGATGGATATTGCCATGAAACAGCAGCACCATGACAGCGGCCATGACACGGAACAAGTCCAAGCCCGCAGCACGCCGGGATATTTTCGCGGAATCAATAATCATACCGAATCGTCGTCTTCGGAAATTCCCATGAGCATCATGGCTCCTTTCCAGGTTTCCTTGTTTTCGAAACCATCGCGCTTGCCACCTCCGTAACGGGCGTGTGCAAACTCCTCGAGCAGAGCATCCCAGCCTTCGAGCTTACCGGATTTAGCCAAAGTTTCCAGGTTCACATCAGTCACGGGAAGACCGAACCTGCTTGCGGCATACTCCCTGCACACTCCTTCCAGTTCCAGGAGCCACTCGCGGCTGTCGGCAGAATTCACTCGCTGCTTGAGCACCAGCATCTGAGCCCGGAGAGCAGTCTCTGCGGCATTTTTGGCAGCAGCAGCCTTATGCGAGGCTGCGCGACGGCGAGCACGCCAAAGCCCCGCCAGCAGGACACACACGGCAACGGAAATTCCCACGGCTATCGGCAACGGATTAAATGGTTCATTGACACGCACGGGCACGCTTTCGCTACGCAGGTCGAGCGGTTGCCCCACCTGCGTCGGAATTTCGAACCGAAGCGCAGGAATGTTCAAATTTCCCGTATCCTGAGCTACAAGTTTGTACGTAAAAGTAATCGAGGCAATCTCGGCGCCGTCCCTGACGGACCTCGCCGACTCCTGCGAAACACCCAGCTGCGTCAGGCCCTTCGCGTTAGCCGAACCCGTAGGCACCACCAGAAGCGCACTTCCTTGCACATTCCAACTGACAGTCACCGGAAATTCAAAGGTATCTCCCACCGTAAGGGCGGGCATTCCTCCGTCAAAGCCGGCCTTAACCGAAATTCCCAACTGTTCCGGCGTCGGCATCGCCATCTCGGCCACGGTCGCCGTATCGGATAAAGAATCGTTTTCCATACCGCATGAATATACAAAAATCAAATCGAGCGCTGTTCAGAATACAAAAAGGTCCCGGAATTTCCGGGACCTCATTCCACAATTTTGTGAAAACTAGTACGGACGCTGGAAGCCACCATTCAGCATGGAACTGTACAATCCCAGCAGAATGTCGCTGAAGTAGCTTGTGGGCAGGTTGACGGATTCTTTCGTCGTATTCAGGAGGTTTGTACAAGCATCAAGCCAGCCTGCATTCGTTCCCATACCGGTTGCGCACCAGGCACCAAGCCAGTTGGCAGAAACCACTCCACCCGTACCCGGCTTGTCCGCCTTGGCGGGATCCCAGGAGTAGCTCGTAGAAAGAGCGTCGATGTTAGAAGGATCGTTGCCGGACTTGGCGACAATGAACTCGTTCAGCTTGGAAAGCACCTTAAGGGCCCTTTCATCCTGATACCAGTAGTAGTCCCATGCGATTCTCCACGGAATGCGAACAGATTCCTTGTTGAACGTATGCCATGTATAGGTTTTTTCGTTTCTTCCGGCAGAGTTGTTGGGCGGATTGGCAGCAACACCCGTCCCGTCACTCCAGTCGGGGAACACGCCCGTGCCCGCAGTCTGCACCTTGTCCATGTAGACATACATGGCATCCAGGACTCCCTGCCAGTTGTGAGACGGATCCACGACAGCAAATAGACGCAGAGCGACCGGAGAGAAGTAACTCAGGTTGTACACCGGATTATTGAGCTTCCAGATATTCTGGTCACCCGAATAGATGAGCAAGTTTTCCGGATTGATTTCAAGATCCCAGATTGCAGAGGCAATCGACACGGCATCATCCAAGAACGCCTGGTTCTTGGTCTTGTAATACATCAGGATAAGGGCCGTTGCGATATCCAGGTCCGCATCGGTTGCGCTGGAAAGGTCCACATCTTCCCAAGAGAAGCTGCGCGTAATCCACGGAGTCAGGCGAATCTTGTTATACGCCCTAAAGCCCCTGGAGTAGTTCCACAGGCGAATAAACGTGTCGGAGTCGTCGTTGAAATAGGCGAGGAGCATGCCATAGCCGATACCTTCGGACACGGTGCAGGCGCGGAACTTCATCGACGGCTCGGTCGTCCCATCATCACTGCAGTGATCCTTATACCCCGTGCTACCCTGGTTCGACCACACTACGCGGCCAGCCGGAACATATTCTGCAGTAAAGACATCCTTCGTGAAATCAGCAGCGATGTCGACATAGTAGGTAGATTCCGTTTCCATCGTGACAAAGTGATACGACTTCCAGGAAGCGTATATATTGCCCGGCATGGCGGCATTCGCCGTAGACGGCAACGCAACCGGAGAAACAAAAGGAGTTGCCGGATCGGTCTGGCCCGGGTCAGTCTGACCGGGGTCTGTCTGGCCCGGATCTGTCTGGCCGGGATCGGTCTGACCCGGATCCGTCTGACCGGGGTCTGTCTGGCCCGGATCAGCAGGATTATCAGCATTGGAGGAAGTAGAGTCATCTCCACATGCAGAAAAATTCAGCGCGAGTCCCAAAAGAAGGGGGATGGTTGCGGGGAACAAAAACTTCTTCATATGTAACCTCGTTAAAAATCCCTATAAATATACATTCAATTTTGATTTTCCGAAAAAAGGCAACAAAAAAAAAGGATTAAACGTAATCCTCATCAAACAAAAGGGCCGCTATGGAAACCATAGCAGCCCTTTCGAATTCGTTTACCGAAGTTGAATTACTTCAGCATGATCTGCTGAGAAAGACCAGCAGCACGAACCATGTAGACACCAGCCTGGAGCTTGGAGAGGTCCATGGAGCTCACGGAGGAAGCAGCCATGACAACCTGGCCCTGGAGGTTCACGATTTCAGCCTTGGCAAGGGTCTTGCCGAAGGAGAGGGTACGGCCAGAGAGCTGAGCCTTCAGAGAAGACTGGAGAGCCTTTGCACCGATAGAGGCGACAGCACCAGGAGCCTTACAGCCACCCTGGTAAGCACCGACGGAGGCAATGTTGAAGCTACCGGTAGAACCGGTCTTGGCCTGAATCTTGAACTTGATAGAAGCGATACCGGTGGTGGCTTCAGACATGGAAATCTTTTCAGAAGCCCAGCTCGGCTGTGCAAAGTCAGCCCAAGCAGCGTCCACGACAGCACCCGTCGCAGCAGCCTTCAGAGTTACAGACGGGTTAGCATAACCGATGGCGGCATCCTTTTCGTCACCGAGGCCGAGTTCGAGAGAAGCCTTCGTGTCAACGGAGTAACCGATGCAAACGCCACCCATAGCGGTCGCGTCAACGGGGATAGCAGCGCCACCTTCATCGGCACCACCCACGTTGAAACCAATACCCACGAACGGGTCATAAGTGATGGTACCAGCGTCAAGAGTATAGGTACCGCAGACACCACCGCAAGCGGCCACGACCGGAGCCATGGAACCTTCGTCCCATTCGTCACCCTTCGGGACCTTCCAAGTCACGGAAGACTTGCCGTCCGGACCGTCGTTATAGTCATACCAGTAACCGGAGTTGTCTTCGGCGTTAACACCAAGTTCAGTCATGACCTGCTGTTCACCTTCGGAACCATACCAGGTAATGAAGCCAAAGGAAGCCGAAGCGGCTGCGAGGCCAGTAATAGCTGTAAGAATTTTCTTGTTCATAATTCTCTCTCTTTTTTGTTATGCCCATTAGGGCGGTTTGCACCATAATATATCTTTTTTTTCGAGCAATAGGGAAAATTTTTTTCTTTTTTTTTCATTTTGTTGTTTTTGGGCCTTACAGCCAATTCCGTTTACATAATTTTACAAAAGTGCTTTTACCAAATTTCGTTCTCTCTGTTGCTTTCGTCACACTTTCGCAACGCAACTTTTTTATTACCATATAAAAAAGCCCCTTCGCGCCGAATAAAATTATTTTTTAGCAGAATTGTCCCTAGTTCTCGCCCGTATACATATTATTATATGGGGACTGAGCGCTGGGAGCCATTTTTTATTAGGTTTTCTACATAGAACCAAAGGGATTGCGGTTTTATAAAGGTGCACAATATGAAAATAAGCAAACTACTCCCCTGCGCACTCGCGCTTGCGGCTATTCCCGCATTCGCAAGCGCCGCAGATGCAGTCGCCAAGCGAATCGGTCCGGTCAGCTACTATGGCGCGCTCCACACTAGCGGCGGCAAAATTATCGGATCCAAGAACAACCAGGAAGCTGTCCTACGCGGCATGAGCCTGTTCTGGTCCGACGCGACAGGTCTCCCCTACTACAACAAGACCGTCATTTCATGGGCGACCGAAAATCTGAAAATGGACGTCTTCCGTTTCGCCATGGGTATTACTTATTACGATAGCGATGGCGGCACGTCGAACAAGCTGGACGAATCCTATTCTTACTCAGGTGCCCCCGAAGGCTATACGGGCGTTATCGACCAGATGGTCGAAGCGGCTATCGAGAACGACATCTACATTATTCTCGACTGGCACAGCCACCGCGCCGACTACGAAACCGAAATTGCAAAGAAATTCTTTGCCCAGGTGGCCGAAAAGTACAAGGACGTTCCGAACGTCATTTTCGAAATTTTCAACGAACCGAGACAGAACCAGGCTTGGAGCTCCATTACAGGTTATGCGGGGCAGGTCATTCCGGGTATCCGCAATCATACCAAGAACCTGGTGCTTGTCGGGACCCCGAGCTGGTCGCAGCTGGACCAATACGGTGGCGTGAGCGGCGAAAACATCGGCTACGTGTTCCACTTCTACGCAGGCACGCATTCGACCAATACCTATAGCAGCAGAATTACCCAGGCAAAGAGCAGCGGCAGTCCCGTGTTCATCACCGAATGGGGAACCGTGAATGCAGATGGAGCGGGCAACGCCGATCAAAGCAGCACCAACAGCTGGATGACCTTCATGGACAACAACAACATCAGCAACTGCAACTGGAGCCTGCGTCATACTCAGAGCGCCTACTCCAAGGACGGCAAGGTGGAAACTTCCGCCATCTTTGACGGCACCGAAAACCTGAATACGGTAGCCCTCCTCAACGGAGCCACCTATAGCGAATCGGGTAAGCTCGTCAAGGCCTACCTCCAGAAGCACGCACGCACCTGGGCCGACTCGCTTGTCAAGGGCAAGAACACCGGCTCCTGCGCATTCAAGACAACGACCGTCAAGGAAACCGACGGAACGGCACCCGGCGTACTCAAGTCCGGCTGTACCTATGTTTCCAGCAACGAGTCTGTCGCAACGCCGTCGGGTAGCGACATCGTCATCGGCAAGGCAGGCTTTGCCATCCTGACCGGTAGCGACAATTCCCAGTCCGTAATTGTCGTCTCGGAAGTTCCCAAGCAGACCGTGCCCAACCTGCAGGAAAAGCTCACCTGTAGTTACTCCGGCGACTGCAGCAACAACAGAGCCCTGAAATTCTCCGGTGGCGAATACAAGGAATGGATCCTGACCAGCGCCGAAAACAACAAGACCCTGGAAGGCGCCACCTATACGCTCACCTCGCTGAACCCGGACATCGTTTCCGTCAAGACGGCAACATGTACCGCAAGCGGCTGCATTGCCTCGCAGAAGGGCAAGCAGCAGATCATGTTTGAATTCAGGAACTTCGGCGAAGCCAAGATCGTGGCTACTGCACCGGCCGTCAATGGATTCGCCGCCCTGAACGATACCGTTACCGTCGTCTGGAACAAGTCTCCTGCAAAGCTTGCCAATACCTTCAAGAACGTGACCATCGCCCTCGGCGGCGTAGCGGAAAAGCTGTTGCCGGACACCACGACTGCAGGCGCCAAGATAACCTACACCTTTAATGACAGCCCCACATCGCCGTACGTGACTCAGCAGGGCAACAACCTTGTTGCAGGCAACCAGAACGCGATCGTCAAGGTGACTGCCACCGCTCCCGAAACGGACTTCACCAGGGCACTAGAAAGGTCCATTGTCGTAGTCGTGGGAGACAGCACTCAGGCCGTCAACAAGGAAGAATACAACATCGCCCACATCTTCAAGACTGCTCCGACTCTCCCACTGCGCGCATCTATCGCGGGCAACATGCTGAGCATCGGATCTCAAAATGCAGGCGACATCACGGTCGACGTGTTCTCCGTTAACGGACAGACTATCATGAGCAAGACTCTCCGCAGCGAAGAAAACGCATCGGTGTCGCTCGCAGGGCTCCCGACCGGATCCTACCTCATCTCGATCAGGCAGGGTATCAGGCAGCTGAACATCAGGTGGAGCAAGTCCGCCAGATAGTTCTAGCCTATCGGAAAATTCAAAAGCCGGGTAACCCGGCTTTTCTTTTTTTTATTTCTACCGCAAAAAGTTCATTTCTACCAGAAATCGATAGAAGCAAAGCGCAGATACGCCCAAGATAAACAGCAATACGATGACAAACTGAATAGGGTGTTCGCGAAAATCGTAATCCACCTTGCCGTACGAAAAACGTCCGCGCACAATAGCACTAATGAAGAGTGCCAGGAAAAGAACTGCCAGCAAAAGAGCCATACGGAATGAATATAGAAATTTTCTATCATTGAGAACATGGAAAGATCTCAGGTAATCGTGCATCCCTACGACATGTCGCAACCGGACTGGGTCCGCTGCGTCATGCCATTCCTCCAGCTTATCGGAAACAAGGACTACAAATTCACGCCCTCCATCACGCAAATCATCTGCAATAACAAGGAGGCGCTCAAGCAGACCAAGGCTGTCATACTGCAAAAGCCGACGGCACCGGGACGAGCTCAAATTGCATTGTACTACTACCAGCTGAAAAAGGAATGCGGATTCAAGCTCGTCACCGACATGGACGACCTGCTGTGGGAACTCCCGCCGATCATCGCAGAACATGCAAAGCATATAGAAAATCATGACCAAAAGATGCTCACGAGCCTCAAGCAGGTGCTACGCGTATTCGACACGGTAGTCTGTTCCACGCGCTACCTCGCGGGCCGCATCAAGTCCGATCTCGGCGTAAACGCAGTCGTGATGCCGAACGGAATTTCAAGATCGCTTTTTGGGCTGAATCAGAGAACGTCCGCTTTTTCCGGAGTCCCTAAAGTCATGTACGCAGGAAGCCTGGGCCATTTTGCCGATGGTATCAAGGGAGACCTGGACGGTCCATGGATTCCATGGATCCGCAAGCATGTCGCCGACGGAAGCATCGACTTCTACATTTTCGGCGAACCGGATTTTCTGAAAGACCTCGAAGGAAAGTACACGAAGATTCCTTACACGAACTTCTTGCCGTACGCATCAACTGCGGCGAATTTCAAACCGGACTTTTTCCTGGCACCGCTCGCAAACAACAATTTCAACAAGGCTAAGAGCGATCTTAAACTCAAGGAAGCCGCAGCACTCGGAGCAGTCTTCATCGGTAGCGACTTCGCGAACAGCCCTTACAGCTATGCCCCCAAGGAGCAGCTCGTAGGGATAGATGCCTCTGTAGACGACCTCGAAGTCATCTTTAAAAACCTCTGCGAGCCGAACCACTACATGCAGGCTATCAACTGGCAATATCAGGCGCTTGAGGAAAAGCACTGGGCCCATGAAGACCCGGAATACCAGAAAAAATTTATCGCCACCTATCTCGGACTAGATTAAAAAAGCACCCCTTCGGGGTGCCTTTCATTTTCAATTTCGTCTGGCGACTACTTTTTCTTGGAAACCTTGTAGTTCACCTCGGGACGAAGTTCCAGGCCAATCGTCACCAAAAGGGAAACAATCGGTTCGTGGTGGTCCTGGGAAAGATCATAGACGGCGACTCCGGCCATGCCTTCGCTCTTGACCTGCTGTGCAACAGCCTTGACAGAAGGAATACCCATGAACACGATGGTCTCGGATTCGCTCACGGCCACTTCGGACTTGGAGGATTCATCGAAAGTCACCTTGTATTCCGGGGAATCGAACTTGCCCATCAATTCGGCATAGGTCACGTATCCTTCGTTACCGCTACCTGTACCCTGGTGAGAGGTTCCAAGGCCCTTGGCTCCGCTCCAGGTCTTACCGTAAAGGAACACGATCGGGACAAGCAGGTCGGCATTCACGCCGGCTTCCTTCACCTTGGAAAGAGTCTCGTCGATGGATGTGGCGCTCTGGTTAGGAACCACTTCGGAAGATTCTTCGGTCATCAGGTCTGACATGAACACGTCCACATAGGCAAGACGGTTCAAAGCATCGGCCTTGTAGACTTCCATTCCGGCGGACGGATAGACGACTGCAGTGACCGTCGAACCGGAAAGTCCATCAGCCAAGGCATTGAGCATCTTGGCGTGAGCTTCGGAATCATCGGCAGTCATGTTCTGCCAATCGAGTTCGACACCATCGCCGCCCTTTTCGGAAAGCCAGCTGCTCAAGTTCGAAACGAATGTCGACAGAAGCTCGTCAGAAGAGGCGATTGCCTTGAGATTACCTTCATTTTCCATGCCGCCCACAGAAACAATCAGCTTCACGCTGTTTTCCTTGGACATCTGGACGAGCGTCTTGAAATTTTCGGCATCGTTTTCATCGGCAAAGGCGACCGAGCCATCTTCACCGGCGGCCAGTCCCACATAGTGGATGTCCGTTACGGTATTGTAGCGGATGTCCTTCGGGTAGAACTGAGAATACTGGCTCCAGTAGGTGTAGAAACCTACAACCTTGTCGGCTGCAGCCTGGGCCGTAACGGCGGCACCAAGAGCAAGAGTAAAAACAATCGACTTGATATTCATATACTATTCCTCGCCCTACTTGATTTCCCTAGCAACGCCATTGTCGTCGCAATAGAGCTTTTTAACAGGATAAACTTCGGTCTGCACCGGATTGGACTTTTCGGCTTCCGTGCAGAAGCGATATGCCCAGCCATAATCTCTACCGTACATGACGAACTGGTAGCTGATCGCAAACGTATCGACAGGAACGGCGCGCAGAGAATCGTAATCGGCAGAAATGCCAATCAGGTTCAGCTGCTTAGCCATCTTGATATGGTCTCCGGAAAGACCACCGGCAACTTCTTCCGTCTTCACCTCAATGTTTTCGCCCACCGTGTCAAGAACAATAGAATTGCCCTTCAGCTTATAAGGCTTGCCTTCACCGACTTCAGAAGTGAAAGCAGAGGCTGCGTCAAGGGTAGAATCCGTGAAGCCCTCAACAGCCGTAATCGCCCCGCTGGAATCCCGGGAAATGGAACCCGTCATCGAGGAATCACCCTTGATGGCAAAATACACAACCAGGGTGTCTTCGCCGACAAGCACAAGCTTGCGTTGTATGGTTATCGGAGTCTTGACCGTATCCGTCTTGACGGACGGCTGCCAGCTGAGTTCCCAGCTTTCTTCGGTAAACCCGCCAAAGTAGGGATCCGTCAGGAGGCCATGGAGCATTTCCGTATTCTCCAGGAATTCCGCTTCGTCCGTTTCCTTCAAAGCCTTGAAAGCAGCGGTAGCTTCTTCGCCGGCCTTCTTTGCTTCCGCTTCCAGGTTGGCATTATAAAGCGTCACGTAATCCCTATACTGCACGCGAGCGAGCTCGGGATGAATGGCCATGTAGTCCGCACTGCGGAAATCGGCAGGAAGGTTGCCTTCCAGCGCTTCTTCATCGTCAACGGCCATGGAGGAGCAACCGACAATAGCCGAGGCAACCGCAACAGAGAATAAAATCTTAAACTTTTTCATTGCACTACCTCTTAGAAGTTCACCGTTACATCGGCGATAATCACGTTCTTGTCAATCGAAAGTTCGTCTGCGACAGGGGCTCCTTCCTCATTAAACGTATTGAAGGCAACCTTGTCAGTCAGCAAGCCATACTGGAGAGACAGGTAAGAATTAGGTGCGATCTTGAGCTTCGGACCGACCAGAATCAGGCTTTCTTCGGCCTTCGTCACACCGGCAATAACGGGAACCCCGAATTCGCGGGTGGACTGCTGGAAACCACCAAGGAGAGCCAGGGGACCAATCACGTCCACGTCAATGCCCGCCATGATGCGGTCGTTCTTGCGCTTGAGCCATTCGCTCTCTTCGCTATGGTCATAGGAACCCTGCAACTTGATTGTGCGGCCAAGATCCACGAAGCGACCGATATCGACACCGAGACCGGCAGCATAACGCGTGTACTTGTTTTCGTTTTCCACCGTGGCGCTCTGAGTCATCATGGAGAAGAGCACGTTCAGTTCGACGGCATCGTTCCAGGAGAGGTCCAGATTTACACCGACACCCTTGCGGTCGGGAGTCGCAATTCCGTTAGGCAGAGCCATATCGCTCGTCGGATCGAGCTGGAACAGGGCCGCAGCCATTTCGGTACGCTTCAGGACATCGGCGTTGTAACCGTTACGGTAGAAGTGCGCATTCTTGTAGTTGTTGTACAGGCGAGTATACAGGTAGCCCGATTCCTTCTCGTCGCTCAAGGCGTTCTTGGAATAGGAAGTCATCAGGTTCGTCGCGTTCAGCGGATTGGAATTGTACACGGCGAGATACATGTTTTCGAGACTTGCCATGCCGAACTGGCTAACGAGATCGGTATAAGTGGCATTGCTGTAAAGAGCATTGGAGTTCAGGATCACCGAGCCGCCACGATAGACAGGGCTGGAGGCCATTTCGCTCCAGAACTTTTCGTCGTTCTGCAGGTACATCACCTTCAAGGATCCGTCGATCTTTGCCACATTGAAATTCACGTAAGGTTCGACATAGAATGCCTTGCCATCCGCATCTTCCAATTCTTCGTATACGACGTAGTTTTCGTTCTTTTCAAGCTTCTTGACATAAACGAACGAAGTATCGGCCGGATTCAAAATGGCCGGATCGCTCTTTGTCTTGTATTCGTTCAAACCATACTGAGCCACCTTGCGGGTATCCATGCGATCCATGGCAAGTTCCCACCAGCTCATGGCATATTCGCCGTTGAAGCCGAAGCTGAACGGGGAATCCTTGAGGATACTCTTCGAATCGAATCCAATTTCCGCAGAAAGGACATTGTTGTCATCATAGTAGACGGAGTCTTCCGGCTCGATGGCACGAGACCTGCGGCTCAGGAAGCGGTCGAACACGCCCGTATAGTTCACGCCCAAATGAGCGCCATAGGCGTCGGCACCGAGGCGAAGGCCGTAGAAGTAGCGGTCAGTCCAGTCGAAGTCGAAGAACACCTGATCGAGTTTCTTCGGAGCGTTACGCATGCGGGCGCCAGTCGCCTGAGCATGAACATCATCGAACACGCCAAGCTTTCCGCTATGGAAATCCACATTGAGACCCTGCATCAGACGACGACTCGTCGTATCCAGGTTACGCTGAGCCAGCGTCTCGACACGCTTCTGGGCAAATATTTCCGGTTCCTGAAGCAGTTTCTGCTGCGGGGTATAGAGCGTATAAGGCGTATAGCCAACGCGCATGTAACCCAAGTTGAAATCCAGGTGCTTGTTCAGGATCGAGCCATCGTAGCTGAACCAGTGACCAATCACCGGATTGTTGTTTTCGTCATAAGCGCTCTGCCAATCCTTGTGCAGGCGAAGCTGAACGGTCACCTGCGTTTCGGAGCTCGGACGAGCCGTAAGGACCAGGTTAGCATCCGTGTAGGCCTGGTTTTCTTGCGTCGGAGAATCATCACTAAACTGGTCGGACTTCGCCATGGACATGAGGGCGCCAGCCTTGACCGTTCCGTTGAGCTTGAGGCCAAGGACCGCGGCATTCAAGGAATCCAGCTTTTGCAACAAGGAGGTTTGCTGCTGTTCTACACCATCGCCTTCAGCGAAAGCGGTCACAGCGGAGAACAGGACGGCAGAAGCAAGACCGAAAGAAATTTTCTTATTAAACATCATATTCATACCCTCCCATTAAAATTCCACGTTAATGGAGGCTTCAAGAAGCATCTGCGAGAACTCGTGCTTAAAGTTCCCTGACGCATCCTTATTGACATCGTAGTAATCCGGCAAGGTTATGGCACCCGCTGCAGAACCCGCTGCAACAACTGCAGACGTGTTATACTCGTTTTCGACATTGATCATGCCGAAGTTGACGGCAAGCCAGGTATTCGCGGCGATGTTGTAGTCAAGCCCCACCATCCACTGCATCTGCTTGCTATTGGTAAGCGGAGCGAGAGCGGTAAACATATTCGCCTGTTCATACTTGGAATCGATCATCTGGAATCCGGCATTGATACCGAGACGCGGCAGATACTGCACGTACAGTCCCGCATTAATGAAGTCAGACTGCAGCTTGAAGGACTGGTCAACTCCCGTAACGGCCGGATCGGTATCGACAGTGCGTTCGGAGTGCTTGTAGGAGCCGGAAATTTCAAGCGGCTTCGAGAAGCCAACAATCTTGAATACATCGACCTTGGCGCCACCGCCGAATTCCATGAACGAGGCTTCCTTGAAGCCCTCGATCGGCTTGACCTGCTGGAACATGCCAATCAAGCCCTGCACTTCGGCAAAGTCCTTGAAGTTAGCGATAAGGTTTCCACGGCCACCGACGCGGTTCGATGTTGCAAGGCCATTGGGCAGGGACAGCTGGAAAGCCGGGTCAGAGAGCAACTCGAGCAGGGCCAACTGGCTGCGGGTATAAACATTAGTCGTCCAGGAGTTCTTGTTGTAGTTGGCAATGTTATAGCTATTGATATCGCTATTGGCAATGCCATTGTCATCGGTACCGAGTGCGGTAGAGACCGGACTGAACTTAGGTGCAAAATTGTAGAGAGCGTCGAAGGAGGAATAGAGCGGAGAATGGACGCCGTACTTGACCGTCTGTCCATCCTTTTCGGAGTTCAGGATGCGCTGAGCGAAGAACTTCGGCGACTGGGCCAGGTTGTTGAACCAGTTGCTGTCATTGAAGATCACGTCTACGGCAAGCTTCACGCCCCAGGCATCCGCCTTGTAACCCACGTTGGCATTGACAAGCATGGCCATACCGTCGAGAGACTGTTCCGACCATTCCTTGATTTCGAGGTAGTTTTCGCCATCGTCGTTCTGGGCAAGAACCGGAGCACCGGCCTCGTCGAGGACGGGATTTCCCTCGGCATCGAGTTCGTACGCATAGTCATACGTTGCGGAGTAGACCTTGTCGTTGGAAATCGCAAGTTCACCCATCACGTCGAGGATCAGGCTCTTGCTTCCGATCAGAGCGCCAACATCGGCACCGATACGGCCGCTAACCACCATAGTCTTCTGCGGCTTTAATTCGTAGGGGTTGATATCTTCGCGTACATACGGAGAGTTCAAGTCATTCTCAGGATGACGATACGTGTAGGAGTAGCTGTCTTCGTTGTCGAAGATGTACATCGGAGTTGCACCGATATAGAGGTTCCTGTTCATGGGCAGCAATTCAAAGTTGCCCGCCACGAGGAACTTATCCATATTGGAGGCCTGCGTAGAACCCGGAAGCGTTTCGCTCGGAAGGATGTTGCCTTCGGCACCGGTCAGGTCAAGGACTGCGGTGCGGTTAATTCTTGCAAACATCGCTTCGGCACGGATTTCACCGAACATTTCGTTCAGGTTGTGGCGGAACTGGACGTTCGCACCCTGAAGGTTACGCTGATTGCCATCGATCAGCTGCTCATGTTCGGCCATGTAGCGCTTGCGGGCAAAGATCTGCGGTTCATACATGATGTCGATACCGGGCAGGAACAACGTCAGCGGAGAGTACTGCTGACGGAAATCACCCACGACCCAGTAGAAGGAATTGTCGATATTGCCTTCGACATTGAGCCACGGAACCGAGACCGTCTTGGCGGCAGCGGCAAAGTATTCCTGCATGCCTGCTCCCAAACGGAGCATCGCATTGGCGCGAACGTTTTCCCAAGGACGGAAACCGAAATTGATGTCCGCCGTGACAAACTCGTCCTTTTCCACATTCGGCATCTTGTTGAGGCCGGACGGGTCGGCGTCAGGAGCATCGAATCTGGACGTCTGAGCGACAGCCCGGATGCTACCGGTGATTTCAACACCGCGTTCGGCATTGATCGTATCAACCTTACTTTCAAGCAGTTCCTGATTTTCAGCTACGGAGGCAGCCGAAGCAGCCACGGAGGCGGCGAGGATCGCAGCAAAAGTCTTATTCATATTCATAATCTTTTTCATCTTCAGCACCCCCTATTAGAACCAAGCCTTGGCTTCGGCTGCGATATAATGAGAATGCCAATCATTATCCGACAAGACTTCGTCGGAATGAGTCATCCACTTGTAGCGAACATGCAGACCCGCACGGTCGGCAAAGTCCCAATCGAAACCAATACCAATTGCGGTTTCGAGATAGTTGATCGGGGCCTTTTCGTAGTAAGTCGTATTGTAGCGATTGACCAGGGTCGAAGTCTGAGCCACGTTGGAAGTGATAACGGTAGACCTGTAAGCCTTGTCGGAACGGAAGGTTTCCATACCGAGGATACCCACCATGTGGAAGGTCGGCGTCACGGCAACGGCCGGTTCAAACTGTCCGTAGAAGCTCCACAGGAGCATGTCGGACTGGGATTCGCTGTAGGCAATCGGAGCAATCGTTGTCGAGAGGCCCGAGATGGCCGCATAGCCGGTCATCATGATCGTACGGTCGGTGCCGAACCAGCCACCGATATCGTAGCCGCCCATGAAGGAGAGGTAAGAAGACCACTTGGTATGCGAGGGAACTTCGCCAGAAGCAATCTGTTCTGCACTTTCGTATGCAACGAAGCCTTCCCACATTTCCCAGGTTCCACCATAGAGACCACCGGCCTGACGGTACTGCTTGATACCATCACCAGCGGAAGCATGAACACCCGTGCGGGCCAGATAGGCGGCACCGGAAGCGTTACCGGAGTCGGCGATAAAGAGCGGCTTGTGCTTGGTCCAGGAGTTGGAACCTTCCCACATGTTACGTCCATTCAGACGGTAGTTGAAGAAGAGCATGTCCTGACCGTCTTCAATCTGACGATGCAGGCCGTATTGCAAGTCGAAGTAGCCACGATTGAACGTCGGTTCCAACTTGAAGTTAAGACCGGCCATGTTCGGGCTGTAGCGGAGAGAGCCACCATTCAGGTAGGCTTCGTCCTTGCGCCAGCCATTGAAGCGGGACGGGTTGCTGAGAGAATACGGAGAATAGAAATCCTTGGGCAGGTAGATCGCTTCGACCGTGATGGGCCAGCCTTCGATATACTTGGCCTGAGCCTTCAAATAGACACCAATCTGCGGGGTATTCGTGCTAGATTCCGTTGCATCCGAAATAAAGCCGCTGCTCGCGTTGGCCGGATTGTAACTGGCGGCATCTTCCGTCTGGAAGAACTTGACGGAGTCCGTCACGTTCACGGCCACATCGGTCATCAAGTAGAGTTTCGGAGTAATGTTACCCTTCAAGTCGATAGAGGCCACATGGTTGTTGAGAATCGTAGGACCGACATCGCTAAAGAGAACCCATGCCTTACGGAATTCATCTTCATAGATGATTTCGTTGTCGAAAACGACACCCATGTAGTTAACACCGAGCGTTAAGTTGTCCGCAATCTTTTCCTTGGCGATACGGCCATGGTAGATGGAACCGCGGAAATCGTAGGTACCGGACATTTCAAGTTCGCCGGGCTGGCCGCCATACATACGCAGACCGTCGCGGGTACCGATATCGGCATCGGCCGGCTGCGATACGAGGAACTGAGCCTTCATGTTGAACGGGAGCTGGTAGACATTAGCAAACACGCCACCGAAGCTACGGTTGGTCCAGAAGGCACGGCCACCTTCCTTAACCGGCTTAAAGACCTTTTCCTTATAGTAAGTGGAAA
>NZ_CALEFV010000162.1 GCF_937877005.1 uncultured Fibrobacter sp.
CTCGCACCTTGTAATGTGGAGCAAGGAACTCATGCGCAACAACGACCGCGACACGCTCGACAACGAAATCCTCGAAAGCGCATCCCAGATGCTCGTAGTGGCAAGGTAGGGCAAGATGACTACTCCAGCCGACAAGAGGGCCGAACAGTACAGGCAGATCCACGGCCTTGTGCGCCTGCTCGGGATGAACGACGAAGCCTACCGCGACATGCTGCGCGACCGCTACCAGGTCGAAAGCTCCAAGCAGCTCTCGACACAGCAGCGGACCTCGCTCATCGCAAGCCTGCGCACGCAGGTCCACGCGGGGGCCACCAAGTTCGCGCACCTCTCCGGCAGGGCGAAGCACAAGGCGAGCCCCGCACAGCTCCGGGCAATCGAGGCGATGTGGGCGCAGGTCAGCCGCGCAGAGACTTCCGAAGAACGCCGCAAGGCGCTGAACGCATTCTGCAAGCGCCTCACCGGGGTCGATGTCATCACCTGGATCTGCAAGGACGACGCGAAGACGCTCATCAAGGCGATACAGGCCATGGGGGCGCAGAGCCCCGAAGAATTTAACCGAAACAAGAACAACAACCAGAGGTAAACCTATGGCAACAAAAGACAAAGACGGGAACTGGCTCGACGAGAAGGGACGCCCTATCCCCGAGCAGTACATTCCCGCGACAGACAAGAAGCGCGACGCCCTTGTCGAGCGCACCTTCAAGAAGGTCGTGAAGCTCGCCGAGAAAATCGCGGAACACCGTATCGAAATCGAAGGCAGCATCGACAAGTACCTCGAAGAACTCGCGAAGGAAAACCGCACCCGCGAGAACTGGAAGGGAAACATCCTGCTCTACAACTTCGACAAGTCGCTTGTCATCGAGCGCCGCATCAACGACCACATCGGCTTCGACGAACGCCTCCAGATGGTGAAGACCCTGGTGGACAAGTGGATCGCAAGCCGCCTCGACGGCATCGACGACAACCTCGGCAAGGTCATCGCCCAGGCATTCAACGTGGACAAGCAGGGCCGCGTGAACACAGCCATGCTCATGAAGCTCCTGAACCTCGAAATCGAGGATTCCGAATGGAAGAAGGCCATGCGCATGCTGAAAGAGTCGATCATCGTCAAGTCCTCCAAGCAGTCCACCACCTTCAAGCGGAAGGTGAAGACCGAGGCTGGCGAGACCTGGGAAGTCATCGTGCTCAACTTCAACGACGTGCCGCGCCCCGCAGCACCCGCAAAGAAAAAGGAAAAGGACGATGGCAAATAGCGAAACCCTCAAGACGCTCGACCTGTTCCGCGACCAGCTCGTTCTCGAAGCCGACTTCCAGTTCGGCTACGCGGTCACTCTCCGCCAGAACGGCGGGAAAGCGCTTATCAGCGGCGTAGGCTCCAGCCCGCAGAAGGCCATGGAAGACCTTGCCGCGAAGTGGGAGAAGGGCTAGTGACCAAACAACAAATCTTCCCGCTGGTACTCATCATCCTCGACCTTTTGGCAGCCGTCGTCTACGGAGTGACAGACATGGACGTGCGCAAGGTCGTCTACTGGGTAGCGGCGGCAGTTCTCACGATTACCGTCACGTTTTAAGCCATTGTCGTGGCGGTAGTCCCTGGGCGGTTGCGGTTGGCCACGTGCCGGGAGTTGTGACCCGGACACGGCGGGGTTCGAGCCCCCGCACTGCCCCTAACTAAACAAGAAAAGGAATTGTCATGCAAAACTGGGAAACTCTCATCGCCGACAAAATCGCCATGCACCGTGACAGCTACCGTCCGCAGCGAATAGAAGACCCAGGCAAGCGAAACCAGGCGAATGCACAGAAACGATGGGCCGAGAAAAACCCTGAAAGGCGCAGGGAAATTCAGCGGAAGCACGACGCGAAGCGAAGAAACGACCCGAAGAGAAAAGCCTGGCAAAAGGAATACGACGCTTCCCCCGAACGCAAGCAGTATCACCAAAAGTATCGCGAAGAAAACAAGGACGAAATCAACGCAAGGCATCGCGAATACAACGCGACCGAGAAGGGAAAGGCGGCAAACAGCAAGTATAACACACAGTGGCGCGAAAAGAACAAGGAATATGACCGAGAACGTAAGCGCATCTGGTGGAGAAAAACTCATCCAAATCCAGGGCCCATAGGACGCCCCAAAAAGGAAAAAACATGATTCCAAAGAGAGAATACCCCGAATACGTGACATGCAGCTGGTGCGGTCACAAGAAATACTGCAAGCTCGAAGGCCACAAGTGGGTCTGCAAGGCCTGCGACACCACCCACCCCCAAGGAGTCGAACGCAAATGAACCTCGCCTACAGACCGGAAGTCCCCACATGGGACAAGTATTCCAGGTGCGAAGAAATGTACAGCATCCGGAACCCGCTCCGCATCGAGATCCAGGCGAAGTGCGTCCCCGGCACGCTGGTCTACCAGATACGCCCCAGCTACGTCACCGACTTCCGCAGCGGCCCTTCCATCGTGAACCCGTTCATCCCGAAAATCGGCGACATCAAGCTCGCGCTTGCGTGGCTCATCCACGATGTCAACTACCACGGCTTCCTCTCGAAGAAACTTGCCGACCGGCTCCTGCTCGAAATGCTCGAACACGCAGGCATGGGCGCTGTCAAGCGCAACGCCGTCTATTACGCCGTCAAGTTCTTCGCCGGTTCCCACTACAACACCCTGGAAGAGGACCAGGGCGACATCTACAACCGGAACAAGACGCTGGTGCGCCTGCAATGGCTCGACCAGAACGGCATGACGCTCAAGCGCTTCAACGGCAGGACCATCACCGAAAACGCATTCAGATGATTACAGCAAACGGCATAATCAAGGTCATAAAGACCACGGCAAAGGCGGCCTACTGCGTCGCCTTTGTTG
>NZ_CALEFV010000163.1 GCF_937877005.1 uncultured Fibrobacter sp.
ATAATTATATTTTCGCCAGGAAAATTAAGCCATTAGGGCGAAGGAGACTTTATGAAAAAGATTTTTGTGGCGCTTTGCATGGTGGCGTTCCTGGCAGCGTGTGATGATTCGTCGTCGGCATCTGCAGGGGCGAATGACGAACCGGGTGTTGAATCGTCTTCTTCGAGTAGTGGCAAGGCTGGTGAGCCAGCCGAAGTGACGTCATCTAGCAGTGAAAAGGCGAAGTCTTCGTCAAGCGACACCCAGAGCGATGTGAAACAATCCAGTTCTAGCGAAAAGACGGGGAAGTCTAGTAGTAGTTCAAAAGATATTGGGACGAGTAGTAGCTCCGAATCGGAGAAAGTGTCGTCTAGTTCGGTAAAGTCGGAATCTTCGTCTTCTGTTGAAAATTCGCAGTCGTCTAGCAGTGACAAAACGAGTGTGTCCAGCAGCAGTGAGAGTGTAGAGCCTTTTAGCAGTTCTGCAGGTAAGGTAAATTGTCCGGCACTTTTGGAAGGTGAAACGGGTTGGAGTTGGGATGTGCCGAAGGAGTGCCGTTTCAACCCAGATATTACCTATGGTTCCATGACCGATGAACGAGATGGTAAGGTTTACAAGACTGTGATAATCGGCACCCAGGTGTGGATGGCAGAGAATCTTAATTACTATGATGCCGCGGATTTAAACGTGAAGGAAAAGAGTTGGTGCTTTGGAAAGAGTGATAATGGGGATAGCACTACCTGCGATGTGTCTGGCCGCCTTTACACCTGGGCAGCGGCTATGGATAGCGTTGGCGCATGGAGCACGAACGGCAAGGGCTGCGGCGACGGCAAGACTTGCACGCTCACCGCGACGGTCCAGGGCGTTTGTCCCGAGGGTTGGCATCTGCCAAGTTTTAGCGAATGGTATACCCTGTTCACGGCGGTGGGTGGTTCAACTCCGGGTAAGGTTCTCAAGTCGCAGACGGGTTGGAATAGCGATGGCAACGGCACGGATGCCTTCGGTTTTGCCGCCTTGCCTGCTGGCCTCAGGGGCGTCAGGAACTACGATGTCTACTTCCTCCACGATGGCGGCTACGCGTCCTTCTGGAGTTCTACAGAGAACAGTAGCGACCTCGCGTACAGCATGCTCTTGGACTACATCTCCGCCGATGCGGGCCTGGGCAACGCCAGCAAGGGCCTCGCGTTCTATGTTCGCTGTCTTCGGGACTAGCAGTGAGGCGAGTGCAGCGCAGAAATGCTGGCGTTTCTGCATTGCCGAGCCGAGCAGCGAGGGACTACATAGTAGTCCCCTAGCAGGGCGCATGGATTGCTTCACCCCTGTTCGGGGCTCGCAATGACATAATTCGGGGTTTTAGGGGCGGAGCCACTAGGCGTGGGGGTGGAGTAGGACGCGGCGTGCCGCGGCTGCAAACAGGGGGACTCTTCCCCCTTTTGTGTAATTCGGGACTGGATTCTTCGTTTCGTGCTTCGCACTTCATTCAGAATGACGTTTTTTGCACTTTTCTTGCGCGATTCCTAATCACTAACCACTAACCACTAACCACTAAAATGCTATCTTTCCCCCCGGAAACATTCTAATTAACAGAGGTTCAAAAAATGAATTATTTCAATTCTATCCCTATGCGTCGCCAACTCGAAGAAATTGGCCACTGCCGTTTCATGGAACATTCTGAATTCAGCCGTGGTGTTGAAGCCCTCAAGGGCAAGAAGATCGTGTTCGTCGGTTGCGGTGCCCAGGGTCTCCATCAGGGTCTTGACCTGCGCGATAGCGGCCTCGACGTCTCTTACACGCTCCGCAAGGAAGCCATCGAACAGAAGCGCCAGTCCTGGAAGAACGCTACTGAAAATGGCTTCAAGGTCGGTACCTACGAAGAAATGATTCCGGATGCAGACCTCGTTTGCAACCTCACACCGGACAAGCAGCACCACAACGTGATTCCGGCCATCATGAAGCTCATGAAGAAGGGCGCCGCCCTCTCTTACAGCCACGGCTTCAACATCGTTGAAGAAGGCCAGGAAATCCGTAAGGACATCACGGTAATCATGGTCGCCCCGAAGGGCCCGGGTTCCGAAGTCCGTAGCGAATACGTTCGCGGTTTCGGTATGCCCTGCCTTATCGCAGTGCACCCGGAAAACGACCCCGAAGGTAAGGGTTGGGACTACGCCAAGGCTTACGCCGCTGGCCTCCATGCCGACCGTCCGGGCGTTCTCGAAAGCTCTTTCGTCGCCGAAGTGAAGTCCGACCTCATGGGCGAACAGACCATCCTTTGCGGTATGCTCCAGACCGGCACCATCCTTTGCTACGACAAGATGGTCAAGGAATTCGGCGTTGAACCGGCTTACGCAGTCAAGCTGCTCCAGTACGGTTGGGAAACCATTTCCGAAGCCCTGAAGCATGGTGGCATCACCAACATGATGGACCGTCTTTCCAACCCGGCCAAGATCCGCGCAACGGAACTCGCCGAAAAGATGAAGGTCATCATGAAGCCGCTCTATCAGGAACACCAGGACAACATCATCTCCGGTAAGTTCTCCAGCACCATGATGGTCGACTGGGAAGCCGGCGACAAGGATTTGCTCAAGTGGCGTGGCGAAACGGGCGAACTCGAATTCGAAAAGGTCGAAGCTACCGACAAGGTCATCACCGAACAGGAATACTTCGACCGCGGCGTTCTCATGACCGCCATGATCAAGGCCGGTGTGGAACTCGCATTCGAAACCATGTGCTCCGTGGGCATCAAGCCGATGAGCGCCTACTACGAATCCCTCCACGAGACTCCGCTTATCGCCAACCTCATCGCTCGTAAGAAGTTGTACGAAATGAACCGCGTGATCAGCGACACCGCCGAATACGGTTGCTACCTGTTCGCCAACAAGTGCGTGCCTCTGCTCGCCGACTTCATGAAGAACGAAGTGAAGAAGGACGACATCGGCGCTATCTACGGCGAAGGCAAGACCACCGCTGTGGATAACGAAGAACTCATCAAGGTGAACAAGAACATCCGTCAGCATCCGGTGGAAGAGGTCGGAGCTTGGCTGCGTGAACGCATGTCCGGCATGACCCGCGTCGTGTAACCTTCGCAATACGGCATCACGATTTGGCTCACGTACGTTTTAGTACGCTACGCCAAATCGTTCTTTGTCTTGCTCGGTTCCACTTAGCGGATAAATATTCACGTACGTTTGTGAGCAAGAAACGCCTCGTATTAACGAGGCGTTTTTGCTACCTTTGGACACTTGGCCTTTTATACGACTCTTAGTGCTTTAGCACTTAGTGGAGTTATGCCCTTTGGGTAAGGCCTTAGTGTACATGGCCACCTTTAGGTGGGAGTGAGGCGATGTCGTTGGTTCTTTTGCGATAGAGCCGAACGGTCTTGTTAGCCCGTCGCAGCGATGCGGCGGTTTTTTCTGTATGCAATTTGATTTTGTATAGAGTTGTCCTTAGGGTGACAAGATTCTTCGTGGTGAATAATCCATATTGGAATAGCGGGTCTGTAATAAAGGTTGCGAATGTGTTTTTTTTGTTTCGCATAGTGTAAAAAAAGTATATGTTTCTAAAGGATAGGGATTGAGGTTACTTTATGGTGAGTTTTCGACAGATTTCGGAGTCGTTCGAATCGGCGATTCAAAAAGAGGAATTCCAGGTATATTGCCAACCTCAGTTTAACCATTCTACGGGGGCGCTAATTGGTGCCGAGGCCCTTGTTCGCTGGAATTCCGACAAATTCGGCTTTGTCTCGCCGGCAGACTTTATACCGGCTCTTGAAGAGATGAGCCTGATTCCGACGCTTGATTTTTTTGTCTTTGAACGCGTTTGCCGGTTCCTTCGCAAATGCATTGATTCCAACAAGGCGCTGGCCCATATTTCCGTAAACATGTCTCGTAATGACATTCTTTGCCCGGACTATATAGATCAAATCGATGCAATTCGTCAGAAATATGATGTTCCCACGAAGTTGATTCATGTAGAGTTGACAGAAACGGTTGCCGTGACGGGATTTCAGTTGGTGATGGAGGCTATCGAGAAACTGCATAATCTTGGCTATACGGTTGAGATGGATG
This sequence comes from uncultured Fibrobacter sp., assembly GCF_937877005.1. Lineage (GTDB taxonomy): Bacteria > Fibrobacterota > Fibrobacteria > Fibrobacterales > Fibrobacteraceae > Fibrobacter. Next base: position 4,044 of record NZ_CALEFV010000163.1, read on the forward strand.
ATTTCGGCAGTGGGTATTCTTCGTTGAATATCTTGAAGGATATTGAATTTGACGTTCTGAAGCTGGATCTGAAATTCATCAATGGAGCTATTGGCAACGAGCGTGGTGGCACCATATTGACATCTGTAGTCCGTATGGCAAAGTGGCTAAAGCTTCCTGTCATTGCCGAGGGTGTAGAGACGGTAGAACAGGCTGATTTCCTCAAAAGTGTGGGATGCGACTACATTCAGGGGTATCTGTACTCCAAGCCTATTCCCATGTCGGAATATGAGAAGATGCTAGATGGCGCCTCTGTGGGTGTGATGGTTCCCCAGATGAATATCGACCAGTTTGTGGATGCGGGCAAGTTCTGGAATCCGATTTCCATGGAAACTCTAATATTCAGTAACTTTGTGGGTCCGGCAGCCATTGTGGAACTTCGTATGGGCGAAAATTGCTCGATGGAAGTATTGCGGGTGAACCAGAAATATGTCCGTGAGTTGGGAATGAACCTATCCGAGGCTGAAATTATCTCGCTGAATCCATGTAGCGTTTTAGATCCCCAAAGCCAAAAGATATACAAGGAAGCCTTGGAACGTGCGGCGGCAACTCGCGAGGAACAGGAATGTGAAACTTGGCGTAATATCAGTTCCGAGTGTTGCGGCACGGAACGTTTCTGTATCCGCAGTTCTATCCGGTTGATAGGCGAAAGCAAAGTCAGTCGTCTATTTTACGTGATGATTCGTAATATCACAAACGAAAAGAATGTACTTCGGGAAATGCTCGATACGGAACGCCGTTTCAAGGCGGCCAGCGAGCAGGCCAATATCTACTTCTGGGAATATACGGTGGCTACCAAGGAAATGCGGCCCTGTTTCCGTTGCCAGCGCGACCTGGGTTTGCCTCCATTAGTCCGTAACTATCCGGAACCGGTCATCGCGAACGGAATTTTCCCGGCGGACTATGCGGACATGTACCGAGATTGGCATCGGCAAATTGATAACGGAGTTGCGAGCGTGGAAGGGATTATACCCTTGACGCCTAATAGAATCCCGTTCCATATCCGTTATACGACAGAATTCGATGAGAATGGCCGCCCCGTGAAAGCCTATGGATCCGCCACCCTGGTGGTGGACAAGTAGCGGTTCTTGCTATATTTAAGATATGAATAATTCTAATGCTCGCAGCAAGCTTCGTGACGAAGTCTATACCCAGATGATGTGCGCTCAGGCGCGCCTTTCCAAGGACCAAAACACCCAGATGGGTGCCGTGCTCGTGTCGGCAGATGGTCGCGTTATTAGCACGGGATACAACGGCGCTCCGGCCGGTTTCGATGATGATACGGTTCCCTACACCCGCGAAAAGCAGCTGCTCGCTTATGACTTGCTTGATGCCGATTCTGGCGAACTACTAAGTCACCATGAGTTCGAAGCGAATAAGTACCCCTTCATGGTGCATGCCGAAATAAATGCATTGCATTATGCCCGTGGTAAGGTGCCTCCAGGATCCAAGCTTTACGTAATCGGTTTTCCGTGTGAACGCTGTGCTCTGGATGTGAGCCTTTCGGGAGTAGCAGAAGTGTTCGTAACCAAGGATGATTACGATCCGAAGTCGACGCTAAACAACAGCCGCGATACAGCCTACTATATGTTCGCTCAGGCGGGTATCGTGGTGACTCTGTGCGGCAAGCGCATCCGTCCGGTTGTCTCTAAACCCAATAAGTAACTAGAGCTTGATGGGGGCTACTCTCTTCCGAGAGTTTCCCTGTAGCTATGTACGGCGGCTTTGTAATTCTGGACCGCTTTTGAAATGCGTTCAGCGATATCCTTCTGACCGCTGTTTGTCATCATGTAGGCTTCGTCTTCGGGATTGCTGATGAACCCGATTTCGAATAGCACGGCGGGCATGAGCGCGCCGACAAGCACCATGAATCCGGCACCGCCGACACCACCGCCTTGACGCTTGATTTTACCGTCATCAAAAGCCTTGAGCATTTCTTCGGTGAACATGTAGCTGTTCTGCTTGTATTTTTCAAGGCGCGCTTCGAGCTTGAACCATTCGATGGGGGAAAGTTCTTCCTTGGCATTCTTTTCGCCGTAGAGTGTGGCCACCTTGTTTTCGCGACGGGCTATCGCCTTGTCTTCTTCGCTTTCGGGGGCGCGCAGTACGTAGACATGGAATCCCTTGATTTGCTTTTTGCGTTCAGGGGTTGCGTCGATTGCGTTGCAGTGTAGGCTGATGAACAGGTCGCCATCCCACTGGTTTGCGAGGTTGGCACGTTCACCGAGTTCGATAAATACATCTTTGTCGCGAGTCAGCTTGACCTTGAAACCTTCTTTTTCGAGTTCTTTTTTCAGGAGTTTTCCGACTGAGAGGACGATGTCCTTTTCCTGGGACTTGCCTCCGAGTGCACCGGAGTCCTTTCCGCCGTGGCCTGGATCGATTACGATGGTCTTGACTTCGCGAGTGCCGGCTGTTTCGTTCTTGGGCTTTGTGGCGACAGGAACTGCTGCTTTTGCAGGAGTGGTTGTGGGGGCGGCTGCGGGGGCAACCGGTGCGGCTTGCGCGTTATCGGTCTTGTATAGGCTTGCGACATCTGCTGAATCGAGCAGAATGTGACCGTCCCAGATCTCGGGAGCATGCTTCAGTTCGACCGAATTCCCATGCGTGTAGACGAAGGGGAGGCCGATGGCGAACTTGAGCGTATCGCTTTCGCCTACGAGCAGGAAAGTCTTTTGAACGGGGAACCAGTGGAAACTGGCCTTATGTTCCTTGGCGACTTGTTCGGCATCAACCTTGTTGCTAGCCCAGGCAGAAGCTGCGAGAGCGACGCAAAGGAGAATGAGCCAAACAAGGTTTCTCATTATTTATGCGCCTTTGCCGCACGGGCCATTTCGAGTTTTGCGTCGCGGTTGATGATGTCCTGACGCTTGTCGCGCTGGTCTTTACCGCGGCAGATTCCCATTTCGAGCTTGGCGCGGCGATTCTTGAAGTAGAGCTTCAGGGGGATGAGCGTGCAGCCCTTCTGCTCCTTGGCCTTGCGCATCTTGGCGATTTCGTGCACATGGGCGAGGAGCTTGCGGCGCCTAGCAGGGAAATGGTTGAAACGGTTCGCGAAAAGGTATTCGTCGATGTGCGCACCCACGAGCCAGATTTCATTCTTGCTCTCGTCGATGTCGATCCACGCTTCGCCCAAGGTGCACTTGCCATCGCGTATAGACTTGACTTCCGAACCGATGAGCATGATACCTACTTCGAAGGTTTCGTCGACAAAGTAGAGATGGTTTGCCTTGCGGTTTACGATGACCGGAGTGCTCTGTTCCTTTTTCGCCATTCGTTAAGCCTTCTTCTTGCTTCGGGCGGTTTTGGCGCTGGTAGACTTGCTCTTTGCGATTTTCTTGCCGGTACCATCGATGCCGGTGGTAGCGCTGCTGAGTTTCTTGCTTTCCCAGCCGACCTTTTTCTTCTGGGCATGCGGAACGGCGTCGTCCAGAGCCTGCATCAGTTCCTTGCATCCATCGCCGTTCATGGCTGAGGTAACGATGACGGCTTCCTTGTGGGCCTTGAACTGCTTGATCGCTTCGTCGATGCCGAGGTCGCACTTGTTGAGGGCGATTACGTAAGGCTTCTTGGCGAGCTTCGGGTGGAATGCCTTGAGTTCTTCCTTAAGGACGCTGAATTGTTCGTAGGCGTTTTCGGCAAAGCCGTCGATTACGAACAACAGAGTGTGCGTACGTTCGATGTGCTTCAGGAATTGGTGGCCGAGGCCCTTGCCTTCGCTGGCGCCTTCGAGTAAACCCGGAATGTCTGCGACTACGAAGCTGTGGCCATTCATCTGCACGATGCCGAGCACCGGTTCGAGGGTGGTAAACGGATAGTCACCGACTTTCGGGCGGCCGCTCGAAATCTTGTTCACGAGGCTCGACTTGCCTGCGTTCGGGAATCCGACGAGGCCCACGTCTGCCATAAGCTTGAGTTCCAAGAAAAGTTCGCGCTTTTCGCCTTTTTCACCGGGAGTGCACTTGCGCGGGGCCTGATTTGCGGGTGTCGCAAAATGCTGGTTGCCCATGCCGCCTTTGCCACCGCGAGCCGCAATCCATTTTTGGCCGGGTTCAGTAAGGTCTGCTAGGATTCGGCCTTCGGCATCCTTCACGATGGTTCCGCGCGGGACGTCCACGATCAGGTCTTCGGCGCTGCGACCGGTGCAGCGCTTCGCGCCGCCGGGCTGTCCGCTCTGGGCTTTGTACAGGCGAGCGTTACCCATGTCGAGGAGTGTCGAGAACTGTTCGTTCACCTGCAGAATCACGTGGCCGCCGCGACCGCCGTCACCGCCGTCCGGGCCTCCGAGGGGTACGAACTTTTCGCGGTGGAAACTGCAAATGCCATCGCCGCCCTTGCCGGAGCGAACTTCAATTGATTTTTCGTCTAGGAACATTAAAGGCTAATTCCTTCGTCTAGCCCGAGGGCGATATTCATGTTCTGGATGGCGGCGCCGCTGGCGCCCTTGCCCAGGTTGTCGATGATGGTAGTCACCTGCATCACGTTCTCGTTGCCGAACACCTGGATGCGGGCATTGTTCGTGTCGTTACAGACGGTGGCGTCAAGGCGGCCGTTGAACAGCACGGGGGCAGCTTCATAGGGCATCACCTTCACAAAGCGGGAACCTTCGTAATGCTTGGCGAGAATTTCGGTGAGGTCTTCGGGGCCGACTTTCTTGGTGAGTTCTTTCGCGAAGATAGCGACGGTCACCGCCATGCCCTTGTAGTAGGGGCCGAGCACCGGGTTGAAGAACGGCGTGTTTTCGAGTTCGCAGTACTTCTTCATTTCGGGGAGGTGCTTGTGAGCAAGCGCTAAAGCGTACGGGGCCGGAGCCATGATGGCCTTCGATTCGCCGGCCTTATGTTCCATAGAGGAGGCTTCTTCGTATTCGGCAATCAGCTTCTTGCCGCCGCCGGAATAACCGGTGATGCTGTAGGCGGCAAGGTTTGCGCTCTTCGGGAGGATGCCTGCGGCAACCAGCGGGTGAACGCCCAGGATAAATCCCGAGGCGTGGCAGCCGGGGTTTGCAATGCGCTTGGCCTTCGCGATGGCTTCACGCTGGGCGGGGCTGAGTTCCGGCATCCCGTAGGTCCAGCCGGGGTTTACGCGGTGCGCGGTAGAGGCGTCAATCACGCGGGTGTTCGGATTTTCGCAGAGGGAGGCACTTTCGACTGCGGCTGCATCGGGCAGGCACAGGAACGTCACGTCGGACTCGTTGATGAGTCGCTTGCGTTCGTTAATGTCTTTGCGGAGTTCGGGAGAAATGCGCAACACTTCGATGTCGGTGCGCTTTGCGAGTCTCTCATAAATCTGCAGGCCAGTGGTACCTGCTTCGCCATCTACGAATATCTTAAACATGGTTTCTCTTTCGTCTTTCGTCTATTTACCAGCGCCGCAGCACTTCTTGTACTTCTTGCCGGAGCCGCACGGGCACGGATCGTTTCGGCCAACGACCGGACCTTCGTGACGGACAGTTTCCTGCTTCACGGCACGACCGTCGTAGAAGAACCATGCGCCGCCGACCTTATGGAATTCGCCGAGCTCGTGGTGGTTACGGGTGATGTTGCCCTGCTTGAAGCGTGCGATGAATTCGACCCAGCCGATGTTCTTTTCTTCTTCGGTCTTGGTCTGCTTGATTTCGATGCCGAGCCATTCGGAGTCCTTGCTCCAGGCGGTCACGCTCGGTTCGTCGAAGTCGCTACGCTGGGTGGCTTCGAGGGATTCCTTGAGCCAGCCGATTTCCTGCTTCACGTAAGCGGTGTAGCGGGAACGCATTAGGGCTTCGGGGCTTTCTGCGAGAGCCTTTTGCTTGATAATCGGTTCACAACATTCGCAGTATTCCTTACCGGAACCGCAGGGGCATAAATCTTTTGCCATAATTCAATCCTTGTGTCTTCGTTGAAGCGGCTTGGCCGCGTTAAAAATTTGATGAAAAAATAGAAAAAATTGAAAGAGAATACACTCTGTTTAGTTGGCTTGCTTACAAAAAAGACGAGAGTTTCTTATTCTCTCGTCTCAAATCTGTAGCTCGCGGAGCGAGCGTTCTCTCGTCTAGCCTACAGACACTTTTTGAGGAGCCAGAATTCTTCCTTGCCTTCGCGACCGGGGAGGCTGTTTACAGCCGGAATGCGTTCGACGATGTCGAAAACGCCATCAAGACGAGCCATGAGTTCACCTTCGCTCGTGCAGTGTGGAGGGCCTTGCAGCGTCTTGCCGTTCAAGAGAGGGTACAAGAAAAGAATTAGCAGTCCGTCGTCCTTCATCATCTTGTAACAGACTTCGAAGAATTCATCGCGACGGCCCGGATGGATTGCCGTAAAAGTACAGTAGTCGTAGACGATGTCAAAAAGTTGTCCACCACGTTTCTGGTCTTTCGGGGAAAGCGTGAAAAGGTCAAGGTCGAGCGAACGCAGGTTCTTGAGCTTGCGGCTCAGGTGGTCCAGTTCGTCTACAGCGGTTGGCGCAAAATCGACTGCCAAGACGTCGTGGCCGCGCAGGGCCCAAGCTTCGGCATCGTAGCCAAAGCCTGCACCGGGAACTAGAACTGAGCCTGTGGCGGGGCAGGAAGGATTCTTGAAGAATTCAAGAAGGGCGGGGGTTGCCTTCTTGATATTCCAGTAGTCCTTGCCGTCGGCGTAGAGGTTGTCCCAGAATTCCGGGAGGTTTTGTGTTAGCATGTTTTACCATCCTTATTTTTATACGCGAGCTGTCCGCATGCAGCAAGAATGTCCCTGCCGCGCGGATTTCGAATCGTGATTTGAATTTCTGCAGCCCTAACCATCGCCAAAAAATCTTCTACTTGTTCAGGGGTGGGAGCGTGTAGCGTGGGGTCGTCACCGTCGTTTAGAACGATGGCGTTCACCTTGACGCGCCGCGGTGCGCAGATGCGGATAAGTTCTTTCGCTGCTTTCGGCGTACAGGTGATATCCTGAATCAAGACGAATTCAAAGGTTACATAATTATCGGTTCTACGAATGTATTCGTCAACCGCTTCCAAAAGCTTTTCGATGGGCCAAGTCTTGTTGACGGGCATGACGGACGAACGGTATTCGTTGTTCGTGCTGTTTAGGCTTACGGCGAGGCAACAGGGCGTGTTCCTGTCGACGAGTTCCTTGATTTTTGGAACCACGCCGGAGGTGCTTACTGTCATACGCTTCGAACCCATATTGAATAACTTCTGGTTATGAAGCGTGCAGCAGACACGGTGAACATTTTCGAGGTTGTTGAGAGGTTCTCCCATTCCCATAAAGATGATGTTCGTAACCTGGGCAGTTTTGCCTTCCTCGTTTAAAAGTCCCGAATCTTTCAGGTACCAGTTTACGTTGATGATTTCTTCGAGAATTTCACCCGCTTCAAGATTTCTGGTGAAGCCCATTTTGGCAGTACGGCAAAAAGCGCAATTCATTGCGCAGCCCACTTGGGTAGAAACGCAGACGGAGTAACGACCGTTTGCAGGAATCATCACGGTTTCAATATGGTGACCATCGGTTGTCTTGAAGAGCCATTTGACGGTGCCGTCGACCGATTCGGCGCGTTGCTCCTCGGTAAGAGAGCGCAACTCGAACTGCTTGGCGAGTTTTTCACGCAGAACGGGGGAGATGTTTACCATCTCGTCATAGGTCTTGACTTGTTGGCAAAATAGCCATTTTTGAATCTGATCGGCACGAAACGGCTTTTCTTCCACCTCGCGAAGCCAAGCCTTGAGCTCGTCTTCGGTGAGCGTTTTTATGTTTCTCTGCCAGTCCATCGGGGCTAAAAGATAGCAAAAAAACACTTTTTTGTTAAGGGTAAAAAAAGCTCTAGTGCCGGTCAGAAAGGCTACGATTTAGGCTATTTCGGACGCTGTTTGCGAAGGTATTTCGGTAAACCGGCCTTCTTGTCTGCGGCCATGGGAATGTCCTTAGTGTTGTAGTAATCCCCGGTTTCGAAAAGGCGATAGAGCCTATCAACCTCTTTAAAGAATTCTGATAGGGTTAAATCGTAGGCACCGAGAATAGTGCTCAGTGTCAGGATTGAAGGCTGTCTTTTGCCGCCTTCAACTTGTGATATGAATTGTCGTGTGATGCTTGTTTCCATAGATAGTTTTGTTTGGGTTATGCCGCGGCTGTGACGGTTTGATAGAAATAGGAATCGGATCACTTCCTGAAGTATTTTTTGCTTGTATACCATCTTGTTCCCTTTTGTTGGGTATGTTGATTTACCCATAACCGTACTCCCTGCATGTAATTTTAGTATATGGAAAAAGGAATCGTGCAAACAATTATGGACGTCTGTTGAAAAAGTTTTTTAACTTTTTCAAGAAAAACCATTTTTTTCGTAAAAAAAGAAAGACGTCTCACTTGTCGTGAAACGTCTTCTTTCTGCGGGTGCCAGGACTCGAACCTGGAGCAGTTTGAAGACCGAACAGGCAAAATCTCTCAAAAAACATTATCTAGGGCCTGTACTCTCGCCTTCACGACTGTTCGTGAAGGCTCACGACGGCTCCAGTTTCTCGCCTGCTATCAACAAAAAAAGAAAAGGCCGATCTTACCGATCAGCCTTTCCTTTTCTGCGGGTGCCAGGACTCGAACCTGGAGCCTTTTGGTTCGTAGCCAAACGCTCTATCCAGTTGGGCTACATCCGCTTGTTGTGTGCCCAAATATAGCTTTATAAGCTGTTTTGTCAAGGGTGTCTAGATAAAAAAGTTAAAGTTTTTTCTATCTTTTCGCAAAATTCTTATTAATAAAGAACCATGAATAAAGTGAAAAACATATTAAAGGCAGTTCTTAGGGTTTTAAAGGGGTGGTTCACTGACCGCAAGGTGGTCAAGTGGCTGATTATTTTTGCCATTCCTGTGGTGGCTGTATTCGTGGCCGTTATTGCTGTGTACAACCATTTTTCGCCAGAACTACCTTCGCTTTCGCAGCTGGAGCAAATCAATCCGAAGCTTGTCACGAACATTTACGACATGAACGGAAAAATCGCTCATGAGTATTATGTTGAACGTCGCGAATGGACGAGCTTTGATTCCATTCCGGAAAATGCAATCCATGCCGTGATGGCAACGGAAGACCGGGCTTTCTTTAGCCATTGGGGAATGAATGTCTGGGCGATTCCTTCAGCGATTATGGAAAGTGTCTTGTCCGGTAAGAAACTCCGTGGAGCCTCTACCTTGACCCAGCAGCTGACCAAACTTCTTTTCCTGACTCCGGAACGTACGATTTCCCGTAAGATCAAGGAAATGATGACGGCTATCCGCATCGAGCAGACTTATACGAAAGAGGAAATCCTTGAATTCTACATGAACGAGGTCTATCTCGCCGGCGGCAACTATGGTTTCCAGGCGGCGGGTAAGTTCTATTTCGGTCGTTCACTCGATAGTTTGACCATTCCTGAATATGCCGTGCTGGCCGGTATGCTGCAGCGGCCTGAGGCTTATCGCCCCGACCGTCACCCGGAGGCCGCTCTTGAACGCCGCAATACGGTGCTGTATGCGATGCGTGATGCAGGCTATATTACCGATGATGAGTATCATGAGTACATAAAGACTCCGATTACGCTTGCCGAAAAGGAAGTGTCCAATGAATCGGGGCTTTACTTCTATGAAGAAATCCGCAAGTACATGGAAAAGAAATATGGCGAAAACTCCTTGTACGCTGATGGCGTGTCCATCAATTCCACAATCGATCCTGATATCCAGGCGTATGCCGATAGCGTAGCCCGTGTCCAGGTTGAAAAGGTTCGTCGCCGTGTCAAGTATCGTGCAACCCGTCGTCTTTACCTGACCAAGAAGTACAATATGCCTGAGGACAGCGTTGTCGCTCATTTTGATAGCGTGTACACCTTGTTCAAGAAGGAATACCTTGCCGATGACTTGAAACGCGATGCAAAACACCGTCGTTTCCCGGACAGTATCCTCTACCATCATCCTGAAATTGCCGCCATTCTTATTGAAAATGAGACAGGCGCCATTCGTGCAATGGTTGGCGGTTCCGACTTTAACAAATCCCGTTGGAATCGTGCCGTACAGTCCCTGCGTCAGCCGGGTTCTTCGTTTAAGCCGATTGTGTATGCGACGGCCATGGACAATGGTGCTAGCCCTTGCGACTCCGTGAATGACCAACCGGTGAGTATTCCCGATCCGGATGACAAGGACAAGAATAAGGTTTGGCGTCCGGCGAACTTTGAACACGACTTCGAAGGCATGATGACATTACGCCGCGCTCTCTATCGTTCCAAGAATCTGCCTGCTATTTTGACGGGCATGAAGTACGGCTTGAACAATGTTGTGAACTATGCCCGCAAGTTCGGCATCGTCCGAGCTCCGCTGATGGCCGTTCCAAGCTTGGCGCTAGGCTCGGTCGGAGCAACTCTCATGGAAATGACCTCCGCGTATACGGTGTTCCCGAATGGAGGAAATCGCATCGAACCATACATGATCGAATCAATTGTCGACCGCAATGGAGAGGTGATTGAACGAAATTCAAAGGTGGAACACGAAGTGCTGCGTCCAGCATCGGCTTATCTGATGGTGGATATGCTGAAGGATGTGAATGTGCGCGGTACGGCGGCTCGAGTATGGGCGAGTGGCTTTACGCACCCGAGTGGTGGCAAGACTGGAACGACCAACGATTATACGGACTGCTGGTACATTGGTTTTACCAAACAGTATACCATGGGCGTATGGGTTGGCTCCGATAGTCCGGGCACCATGGGTGCTGGACACACGGGAACGGAAGACGCTTTGCCGGTTTGGATCGCCACCATGAAGCAGTTGCATAAGGATTTGCCGCGTAAGCCGTTCCCTGTTCCATCGGGCGTAGTGAGTCGCGGAATCTGTAACCACACGGGTAAGGTGGCGGGTGAGTTCTGTTCCGAAAAAACCTACTGTCTCTATACGGCGGGTTATGCTCCGACGGAAACCTGTGACGGTAACCATTTCGAAGTGAAAACCAAGTCGGCTGATGATGCGACTTTGTTCAGCAACAAGGGGGCAAGCACGGCTCCGAAATCTAGCAATGGTCCTGCCAAGAAGAATACTCGCAAGATGTTCTAACGCGAATCTTTCAGTAGCGTAAAAATCTTAAAAGAAAGCCGTGATATCTCGCGGCTTTCTTTTTTCCTGCATGGTTGTGTCCAAAAAAATTCCCGGTTCAAAATGAACCGGGAATCCATAAGGAGAAGAATCAATAAATTACATCATGCCGCCCATGCCCATGGACGGATCCATGGCAGGAGCTGCCGGCTTCGGTTCCTTCTTTTCTGCGATTACGCAGTCCGTGGTAAGAATCATCGAAGCGATGGAAGATGCATTCTTGAGAGCCGTGCGGGTCACCTTGGCCGGGTCAATCACGCCAGCCTTGATGAGGTCTTCGTAGGTGTCAGTCTTGGCGTTGTAACCGAAGCTGTCCTTGCCTTCCTTCACCTTGTTCACCACGACAGAGCCTTCGAGGCCAGCATTCTGGACAATCTGACGGAGAGGTTCTTCGATAGCGCGGCGAATGATGGCGGCACCAGTCTTCTGGTCGGCGTTATCGAACTTGAGGGCGTCAATAGCCTTTTCGGCACGGATGAGGGCAACGCCACCACCCGGAACGATACCTTCTTCGACGGCGGCGCGAGTTGCGTGCATAGCGTCGTCGACGCGGTCCTTCTTTTCCTTCATTTCGACTTCGGTAGCAGCACCGACCTTGATTACGGCAACGCCGCCAGCGAGCTTGGCCAAACGTTCCTGAAGCTTTTCGCGGTCGTAGTCGCTGGTGGTAGCTTCGATCTGCTTCTTGATCTGGGCGATACGGCCCTTGATAGAAGCGGCGTCACCGGCACCTTCGACGATCGTGGTGTTGTCCTTCGTGATAGTGATGGACTTGGCCTGGCCGAGCACGGTCACCGGAGCGTCTTCGAGCTTAGCGCCAGTGTCTTCGGAAACCAGCATACCGCCAGTGAGGATAGCGATGTCTTCGAGCATGGCCTTACGACGGTCGCCAAAGCCCGGAGCCTTGACGGCAGCAACCTTCAGGGTGCCGCGCATCTTGTTCACAACCAGCGTTGCGAGAGCTTCGCCATCGACGTCTTCGGCGATGATGAGGAGGGACTTGCCCTGCTTTGCCACGTGTTCGAGCATCGGCAGCAAATCCTTCATGGTAGAAATCTTCTTGTCGTACAGCAAGATGTACGGATTTTCGAGGGCCACTTCCATGCTGTCGGTGTTAGTGACAAAGTACGGAGAGAGGTAGCCGCGGTCGAACTGCATCCCTTCGACAACGTCGAGAACGGTTTCAGCGGTCTTGGATTCTTCGATGGTGATCACACCGTCGTTACCGACCTTTTCCATAGCGTTGGCGAGGAGTTCGCCAATTTCGGGGTCGTTGTTTGCAGAAATCGTTGCGACCTGGGCAATGTGTTCCTTGCCGTTGATCTTCACGGCCATCTTGCCGATTTCTTCGATGACGGCGTCAACTGCAGCATCCATACCGCGCTTGATGTCCATCGGGTTTGCGCCGGCGGCCACGTTCTTGAGGCCTTCGCGAGTAATAGCCTGGGCGAGCACGGTAGCGGTGGTGGTACCGTCACCGGCAGCGTCGCTCGTCTTGTTGGCGACTTCCTTGGCCATCTGGGCGCCGAGATTTTCGTAGGCGTCTTCCAGTTCCACTTCCTTAGCGACAGACACGCCGTCCTTGGTGACGTTCGGGGCACCGAAGGCCTTTGCGATCATCACGTTGCGGCCCTTAGGACCGAGGGTGACCTTGACTGCGTTGGCGAGTTTGTCGACACCCTTCATCAGGGATTCGCGAGCTGCTACATCAAACTTAAGTTGCTTTGCCATTGTTGTTTTCCTTTTTATTTAAAACCTTTGTGTTGCGCGATTAGAGCGTTGCGAAAATGTCGGATTCCTTCACGATCAGGTAGTTTTCGCCATCGACGGAGACTTCCGTTCCGCTGTACTTGCCGTAAAGCACCACGTCGCCGACCTTGACTTCCATGGCGACGAGTTCACCCTTGTCGTTCTTGCGGCCCGGGCCCACTGCCACGACCTTACCCTGCATCGGCTTTTCCTTGGCGTTGTCCGGAATAAAAAGACCCGAAGAGGTCTTCTGTTCGGCTTCTGCCGGCTTGACGACGATTCGATCTGCAAGAGGCTTAATCATTTTTTAGTTTCCTTTTTTTTGCGGACCCAGGGGTCCATTGTTTGAATTTCTTAGTCCAGTTTGGACTATTTTTTTGCTTCGCCTATAATAAGCAATATCCGTGCCAATCAAAAATGGAGAGAAGGACCTCGAAAAGGGGCTTTTTAGGGGAATATTGGAACTTTATTAGTATCATTTTGAAACTATCAAAGATGTTTGTATGGATGTGTTTAAAAATGAAACAAAAAAAAGACCGTGGGCGTTCGCCGACGGTCCTTTTCCTAAAGGGGGGGGGCTTTACTTGATGGTGCTGGTCAGGCGAAAGGCGAGTCCTACGTCGCTCATTTCATTTTCGCTATACACGCTGAACTGCAACTTTGACTTGCCGATGCTCTTGACCCAGGCGACGGTCCATGCCCAATCGTCGTAGGTGCCCTTCGGGGCCAAGTACAGGTTGTCGCGCTTGTTGATGTATTCCCATTCGACCATGAGGTTGCTCATGAGAGTATTCATGATGCCGGACTTGGGGGCTAGATCAAGGCCCAGGTAGAAGGGCTGGAAATAGATGCCCGGCTGGTAGTATTTCGATTCGGGAGCGATATAGTTGTCGGCTTCTGTATTGAGATCGTCATCCTGCGTGTAGATCATGGCGTATTCGCCATAGGCGCGCAGAATCGGGAGAACATTGTAGCTGGCGTAAGCGGCCATGCGGTGAGTCACGAAGGCGGTGTTCTGAACCACGTCGATAAGGTTTGCGCGGTAGGCGACTTTGACTTCAAGCGGGAAGGTGAACTTCATGTCGTCTTCGACACGGATGTAGCCCTGGTTGGCGGTGCCGTTCTTTGCGGCGACCATGGCGTTCAATTGGTTCAGGCCGCTCTTCCAGCCGAGTTCAACGGCGTTGTGGCTGTAGTCGCGCATCCAGAGACCGCGCTTGGTGAGGTCCTTGTCCACGTAAGTACCGAAGTGGGTGGACTGAGACCAGTCTGTCTTCCAGCGACCCATCTTGAGGTTCAACTGGTCATTCTCGCCGAGTTTCCATTTGTAGTTGACCCAGTACAGGTCGGCCAAAATCTTGTCGTAGCTGGAGGTCTTGCCGTCGCCATCCTTGATCTTGTTGCCAAATTCGGGAGCGAATATGCGGAGCATGATGGTTCCGTCAAGATTTTCGCTCTTGTACTGGCCGCCGATGTTGGCGCGGATCCAGCCGCTGCTGAAGTTGTTGTCTTCGTCGGCGATGGACTTGGTAACCTGCGTCTGCACATTGCCCTTGAGGGTCATGTTGTCGGAAGCGTCGGTGGCAAATGCGGAAATGCTCATGGCGAGGGCCGCTGCGACAATTTTACGGAATTTCATGGATGCTCCTTGAAAAGTTTCGTTTCGGGGCAAAATTTAGAATAATAACGCCCTTTTGCAAGCTATATTTGTCTTCGATTTTCTACTTTTGTTCCGCATTTTGTGGGGCGGAGTTGTTCCTTATAGGGAGTATTATGAAAAATTCTTTTTTTAAGGTTTCGATATTGCTGATTCCCCTGCTCTGGGTTCCTGTCGCGGCAAGGGATCTCGCTCCGAACAAGACGCATGCTGTACTGAATGTTACCTATACCAATTACGATGACGTGCCCCAGATCAAGAAAAGACTCGTTTTTGTGGGACAGAACAAGCCCAAGAACAAGATTACGGTGACGACGGACATGTATGGCGAAGCGAGCTTCTTGATTCCTCGCGAGGATACGTATACGATTCTTTGTGAAAGCCTGACGGGACCTTTTGAATGCGGAAACACTCCCTATGTCTCTCTTACGGCGAGTTCCGGCGGTATTACGGTAGTATTCGATGACACTCGTGCCGAATTGACTGGAGTGACTTTCAAGGCGGGAAGTGCCGAGCTGGTTCCTAGTTCTCTCAAGACACTGGATGCCGCTATCGCCGGGCTAAAAAGGAATCCCAAGGCGAAGGTTGAGATTCAGGGGCATACGAGTTCCGAAGGTGATGATGGCATGAACCAGCGTCTTTCAGAGGAACGCGCCTATGCCGTGTTGCAGTATATGGTTGCCAAGGGGATAGACAAGAGTCGCCTGTCGGCTTCCGGCTATGGTTCCAGTCAGCCCAAGGCTGACAACAGCACTGAGGCGGGACGTAAGGAAAACCGTCGCATCGAGCTTCGCGTTCTGAACGAAGGTGAAGTTTCCGTTGAGTACAAGTAAAAAAGGCCGCTTAAGCGGCCTTCTTCGTAAATGAATTTCGAAGGTGTCGTGAATCAGCGGGTTGACCTGAATCCGTCATCCCCGAGCACGATTTTTCCTTCACGGAAAAGGGTTCCTAGGATTTTTTTGAAGGTTTTCTTGGACATGCCGAATTCGCGGCGAATCTCTTCGGGATCGCTGTGGTCTCCGTAGGGAAGGAAGCCGCCCGCTTCTTCGAGCTTTTGCATGACGGCGGCAGGGCTTTCACTCTTCATGATTCCCTTGTAGCCCACGGGAGTAAGGTTCAGGGTAATCTTGCCGTCTTCGGTGAATCGCTGGATATAGCCCACCATGGTGTCGCCGATGTAGATGCGCGGCGTGTTGGGGGTGACCATGAGGCGGCCCGTGTAGCGGTAATCTACCAGAAAATCGATATGGTCGCGGGAGACTTCGTAGGCGGCGAGCTGGACTTTTTGGCCCAGGTGCAGTTCCGAGGTATCAGGGTCCAGGAAACTCTTGATTTTTTCGGTTGCCACGATACGGTTGCTCTTTTCGTCTTCAAGAATGAAGACTACGCAACGGTCGCCGCGCCTGAGTTCGCCGAGCTGCTGCTTGTAGGGGAGGAACAGGTCCTTGTTCAGCCCCCAATCCAGGAAGGCGCCGATGCGGTTCACGTCCTTGACTTCGAGCACGGCGAATTCGCCGACGGTAGCGTATGGCTTGTCGAGGGTCGCTATGGGGCGGTCTTCGGAATCCATGTAGACAAATACGTCGAGGACTTCGCCTTCTTCAAGTGTGAATTCCTCTTTTTTGCCGGGAAGCAGCACGCGCCCGCCAGTTTCAAGTTCTAGGTAGTAGCCCTGGGGCATGATTTCTTCTACCCGGGCGCGATTGTATTTGCCTAATTCCATGGGGGACCTTCCGTTCAAGTGATGACGCAAAGATAGTAATCTACTTCACCATGATTTTCTTTGCGCCAAGTCCAGGGACTTGTACCAGGTACACTCCGCTGTTGATGCGGGAAAGATCGAGGGTGGCCTTTCCCCCGGTCAACGGGGTTGAAGAAACCTGTTTGCCGTGGAGATCGATGACATGGACGATGGACTTGCCGGAAGCGTTCACTAGGAGCGTCTTGCCGTTCAGCTGTATGCCAAATTGGTTCTGAACCAGTGATTTTGGGGCTATGGATGCAACCGGTTGGATGTTGACGATTGCCTCGTCATAGCGGGTCGCGAGAGCCATCAGGTACCAGGTGCTGTGCGGAAGCCACTGCTCGATCCAACGCCAGTTGTTCCAGGGCTCGTCGGCAGGGAGCCCCACATAGGCGACGCCGTCGTCATCCCAGGCGATTTGCGAACCGTCCTTGTTTCTTCCGGTAATGCCGTTGGCGATACCGCCCTTGAGGGTTGCGTCGTAATTGGACTGACCGTCGTATTTCTCGGGGACTTTTGTGCCGAAACCGTACATCATGCAAGTGCTGTAGGGGTTCTTGCCCAAGATCCAGTCAAGCTGGTCGGTTGCGTACTTGTCGACCGATTCGTCGCTGTTCTCGCCTAGTGCGTGGATGGCGTAGATGGAGGCCGCGGCAAGGCTTGCGATACGAGCGTCTTCGCCCTGCCACCAGTAGCCGCTCTCGTTGTCGTGCGGGATAAAGAAGCCGTCCTTGATAGAGCCCTGCGTCTTGTAGGTCTGGCGAGCGTAGCCGAACGGGTTTTCTACCTTGTTCGTAATACCGACAAGCCAATCCAGATGCGCCTTGATGGCATTCAAGGCCTGTTGCGCATTGAAATTGTAGCAGGGCGCCCCAAGCATATCTACGCAGGCCCAATCGATAAGATCAGCTGACGACGACACCGTAATCTTGCTTTCAATTTCGGCATAGCGGACAAGCGCTACCAGCGGGAGGCCCGCATCGCTCGCATGCCAGAACGGACGCGTCTTAGCGTCATCGCTCCAGAAATATCCATCATCGCTCAAGCGGTTAATAAGATTCTTCGCACGTGCGCGTGCATCCTTCAGGTAGTCCACCTTCTCGGTCGCCGCGTAGAGTTCCGTCGCCGCAAGGAGCGCCGTGTAGTCGTCAATGATGTTTTCCTTGCCGTCGTCACAGTAGGCGCAGGACTTGCCGATACCCTGCTTTTCAGAAAGATGCGCGTATGCCTTTTCTGCTGCGGCCAGGTACTGTTCGCTGGTATAGTCTCCCTTCACGCCGAGTTTCGAAACGCGTGCAAGGCCAGCAATCGCCATGCCGCCGCCTTCGCGGAAGGCCGTCTGGTAGTTGGCGCTTTTATCTCCATCGGAGCCGCTAAAGGCGCACAGGTAGCGGCTTCCCATGCCCCAGTTG
>NZ_CALEFV010000164.1 GCF_937877005.1 uncultured Fibrobacter sp.
GAGCAAGGATACGGAAGGGCTGATTAGCCTGTAAGAGGTATGAGGTCGGCACTCCGTGCCTTTGGGGTATGAGCTCGCTCGCGATGCTCGCTCTGAGGCATGAGTGAGGCCTTACGGCCTTTGAGGTGTCATCCCCGGCGCCTGTCCTCGCTTGACGGGGATAACCGGGGATCTCCTTTCAAAACTTAAAGACGAGTGAAGATTTTCTTCACCCGTCTTTTTTTTCATCAATTTATTGGCGGTTTTACTTTTTGAACAAGTCCGAATGCGTTCCTGTTCTTGTCAAGTACAAAATCAGACTTTCTTGTGCGATTTCGTAAATCAGCAACCAGTCAGGTTCAATATGACATTCCCTGCAACCACTGAAATTGCCTGATAAGGAATGGTCGCGGTTGGACTCGGGCAGCGTTTCTCCAGCGGCAAGCTTCTTGATGACATCGGTCATCTTCTGTATGTCATAGCCACGTTTTTGAATAAGTTTAAGGTCTTTCTTAAACTGCTTGGTAGGCTTGACAGAATACATTACGCAAGCAGCTCCTGCATCATCGTATCGACATCCGTATAGGATTTGCCCTTAGACGGGTCAGCCTTCATCTCTTCCACTTCGCGAAGGGCAGCCTTGGTCTCTTCATTCAAGTCGTCTTGGGAACTTTCCTTCTCAAAACGGAACAATATGAAATCGAAGAACTCATCGACTTCATCAAAACTGTCTTCAGGCAGCATTCGCAATTTTTGTTCTAGAAGTTCCAAGGACATAAACTACCCCATTCAAGGACTTTTCTTCTCCAAATATACTTTTTTCGTGCCGCAGATGCAAGCAACGGTTATGTTCATTCGGTATTGCGATACTAGAATATTGAAGAAAATGCTCTTTTTTGAAGAAATTTCCGGTGGTAACGGAGCTATTTAAAGTTTTTTATGTTATTTTTAAAGAGTAAAAAGAGTTTAGCTCTTGTTCTCACCTTGAAATCTAGACAGTTTCAAAATGTACGAGGACGAGGCGAACGCTCACGCAGGTATGCCGTTTTACGGTGTATCTCGGTTTGTCGCGTCGGCTTAGAAAGCTGATTTTTGACAACAGCCCTTTTGGGGCGTGGGTCGTTTGCGTTTATCGTACAAAGGCTAGTCTAGAGCCTCAAGGTGGTAAATGCAACGACTCACGCCTTTTTTTGTATCCATACAAAATTTGGCGAAGTTTCTTGCTGAGCAGGGGCATGACTCCATAAGTGTATACGATGGAGGCTGATAAGCAGATGACCAAAAAATTGATAGAGAAGTATTGCGTAAATTGTCGCGGCTATTTCTTTGGTGTATTTCGCATTGTAAAAAACTTTTGAAGCGACATCTATTGTCGCGGGTCGAGTTTAAATTTCAACAAACAAAACAACAACCTAAAATAGGAGAAAAAAACTATGGGATTCTATTGTAAAAAATGCGGACGAGAGTATTCTTCATTATCAAATCTTACAAGCGAAAACTGCTTTCAGACAAGCTACAAAGAAAAGTGTAAACCTATGGAGGGCTAATTGCCTAAATGCGATAAATGCGGCATAGACATTCCTAAAGCAGAACGGAAAACATTTTCCGTCCTGCATTTTTCGGGTGTTTATTGCGATGTCTGTTATAATCTCCTAAATGGTTTGAATTGGGTGATGGGGGCATCGCTATATGGAAGCGTTTGGCATTCACTTTCTTTACAAGAAAAATCAGATTTTATCAAACACTACAAAGAAAAAACAGGAGTGATTTGAATGAAACCAAATCTTTTTAATTACGCTACATCAGAATTAAGCCAAGATGCTTTCCTGCTTTGGCTTTTAGAATGGGCAAATCCTTCGAACTCCGAATATGATCTTGAATTATACAAGACCGCCTCGGATTTTCTTCGTAAAATAATAGATGTTGATGAAAAGTTTGATATAAAATCCGTAGTTTGCAAGAAGCAACAATACCATATTGACGTACTTGCTATTGTAAACGATAAAATTGCAGTAATTATAGAAGACAAAATCAATACGCAAGAGCATGGAAATCAAATCGCAAGATATCGCCAGCAATTAGAAACGGCTTTGGGCACTCAATATGACATAAAGTGCATATATCTAAAAACAGGTAACGAATGCTTGACGAAGTTGCGTGAAAATGCAGATAAAGGGAATTTCAAAATATTTATGCGACAAGATCTTCTCAATATTCTTGATAAAAGCAATTCCGATAATACAATTTTGAAAGACTTTGTTTTGAAAATTAAGGAAGTTGAAGAATGTTCTAATCAGTATAAGTCGAAACCTTACCATGAGTGGATGCATTATGGATTTGCATGGCAAGGATTCTATTCTTGGCTAGAAGATAATCTCGGAGATTATATTGAATGGCGCTATGTTAGCAATCCCAACGGCGGCTTTTGGGGATGTTATTGGCATTGGAAATGGTGCAAAGCTTTTAATTTTACAATTTATCTACAGATAGAACAAAATAGAATTTGTTTTAAAGCAGATAATAAACCAAACATAGATTGTATAAAAAAATGTCAAGAAAAAATCTTTTCTATTGCATTAGAAAAAAATATAAAAATAGAGAAATCTCGATTCCATAGAGGGAACTATGTCACAATATGTTTTGTAGACACCTCATATTTATTCGACAAAGGCTTTTTTGAAGAAAAAGAAATACTCGCAAAAATAAGCAAACTGACGAAAATAATCGATTCTATTGCGGATTAATTTGACAAAAGTATTCTTGATATTTTCCCGGCATCTGCGTTAGGGATAGTGACCCCTTGGGGCCGAGACTCGCGTAGCGAGGCTTGGTTTTAACAGCGCTGCAGGCGGTTCGATAGGGCCGCCCGAAGTGCGTTAAAATATAGCCCGACCGCACATATATGTGCGGGAACGCCCAAAAAGAAAATTCCTGTATCGGTAAGGCCAAGACCGCCCCCACCAAGAAGGCCATCAACATGGTGCCCCAG
>NZ_CALEFV010000165.1 GCF_937877005.1 uncultured Fibrobacter sp.
ACCATGTCAAGGTAGCGCTCTAACCAACTGAGCTAATCGACCGAGGTGAGACCAAATATAGAAAAGCTTTTTTTCGTTGTCAAGGGGCTATGTTCCTTTAATTTACCGTTCCGAATCGGGAACCCAGTAGCGTAGACGCCCGCTTACATGGATGGGGGGAAGACTGTCGCTACAGACTCCGCTGCGGCAGTCCTTGAAATAGAGGTTCAAATCGGCAGTCCATAGCGAGTCGGGGATAATCTCGTCGAATTTGACATAGCTGCTGTCATCGACTAACGGGGCCTCGATGGATTTTTCTTGTCGCATCCAGGTGACATACTGGAATCGGCCGTTCAAGCTCGCCCTGGCTATGGGAACTAGCTTAGTGCCGGTTTTCGCATCGTTGACCATCAAGGAAAACTGGTCCCCGCGGTCACTTTCTTCGATTTGGGTGCAAAAGTAGAAGTAGTGATGGCTGTTGTTGACGCGGAAAGGGGGCTCCACGTCGTTTTTGGCAAGTTCGATGGTGTAGGGACCGTCTCCGTTGACGGTGTACTTGAAATAGCCTCCGCCTTTGACTTCCCAGCTGCTGTTGATGTCGGCGCAGCCTGCCAGAATGCCTATTAGACACGCCAACGGGCCTACGGCACTACATGTCGCTGCGGCAAATCGTTTTTTTATCGTGTCCTTTAAATTCATGCACCTAAACTAGAAATTATCTTTGTGTCTAAACAGTCCCTGTTAGGTCTAACGATGGTTGAAATAGCTGCTAAAGATGATGCCCGCGAAATCTGCAGGCTCGATCTGGAAACTCCTTTGGGGGTTGTCCATTTAGCAGGCTTTGCGCAGAAGCCTGAGCATCGTTCGGTCATTTTCGGAATCATGTCGGAATATCTCGGCAGGCCGGTGACGGCGGCAGATCTCGTCGAATCTAAGGAAAATCCGCGTCCAACATTTCCAGAATTCGATTTTGACATAAACTGGACTCATTCCGACGGCTATTGCGTGCTAGCCTATGGAGAGCGCCATTCTCTGTCGCGCTTTCGGTTGGGGGTCGACTTGGAGCGTTTTTCTCATAAGCGTCTTCATTTGGCGGATCGCTTTTTCAGTGCCGAGGAGGCTACTCTGATTGCGTCAATGGATGGAGATTGCGCCGAAGTGGAGTTCTTTCGCCTGTGGTGCCGCAAGGAAGCCTTTTTCAAGTGCGTAGGTGGTGAATTTTTCGAGGGCTCGCTCCGCCGCTGCATGATAAAAAATCCGCTGCATTGGGATGCATCGGATCGTCTTATTCACTTTATGGATTTGGAAGGCTTGGCTATTGGCGCTCCTATGAAGTCTGCGCTCTGCATTGCTGTAGCAGAAGCGGCCGTCCACTAATCGTCTGTCGCTAGTTCGGCAGTTCCTGCTCGCCCTGAGCGATGGGCGAATCGGGTTTTCCCTGATTCGGGGCTTCGAGCGCGTAGAGCGGAAGACTTACCAGTTCTTCGTCGTCGACGATCAGGCGGATGATGTACTTGTCGGGACGCTTAATCTGAAAACGTTGCAGGTTTAGTACAAGGTTCACTGCTGCGGTGTCGAAACCCTGTGCGACCGGTTCTAGCGGAATCTTGGACTGCATCGGGGGAACGATTGGCTTGCCGCAAACATCCTCAAAGACGAGGGTCAAGTTGTGTTCGCCTGCTTCGCTCCTCAGGTAGCGGATGCGGAAAGCCGTAGAGCATTGCGGAATGACGAGGGGAAAGTTTGCGAAAATGCGGTCGAAGGCTCCGAGAATGTTCAGGCGTCCGCCGGTGCCATTGGCGGTAGCGGCGTCACAGAGGGCTGCAATTTCAATATTCATTAGTGGATCTCCCAGTTGTCGGCCACGTACTTCATGACGAGCGGGCCATTGTAGAGGTTCTTACCGCCTGCGTTTTCGCGGGCTAGCATGGAAAGATAGATTTTGCCGGATCCATCGATGGCGAGTGTCGGACACGATCCGCGCAAATAGTACTTGTTGTCATCGTAGAATACGGTGCTAAAGTAGGGCAACTGGTTTTCCCCGTGGAAATGCCACTTGTTGTCCTCGTACCTGAACACATGTACCTGCGACAAGGCGGGACGGCCGTTGTCATCGATGGCGGCGTAGAGGATTCCGTTCCTTACGGCGAGGCTGATGTGGTAGGCGATGTAGCCCTCGTACAGAGGCTTCTTGACGAGGCCGTTCTTGTCCCAGTTGATTTCGCCGGTCTTGTATGTTCCCTGGAATACGTAGGGGCCGTATGTATTGACATTGCGGCTCAGGAATCCCATGTAGATGCTTGACCCACTCGAGGCCAGGTTGATCTTACTTACGTCAGTGGCGCTGAATCCGTTGTTCTTGATGAGTGTGAAGTTTGCCGAGTAGAGGCCATAGTATGCCGTATAGGACTTGTTTACGCCAACGACGGTCAGTTGTCCGTCATCGTTAAATACTGCATCGACTTCGCGGAACTGATCGGTTCCGGGGAACACGTTGAATTTGGTATTCTTGCTCCATTCGCTACCGCCGTAATCGTACAGATAGATTTTTTGGTCTGCGTTTTTCAGGATGACTATGTGGGGCAACTCGGAAGCCCTGACGACCAACTGGGCGCCAAGGATGCCCGTGAATGCGTCTCCCATAGAAGCAAAGGCCGATGTCGCTCCCGTGGACTTGTATACGGAGAAGTTTCCAGTGCTTTCGAGAAGCCCCAGGAAGAGGTCGCTGCCATTGGTCACGAGACGAATCGTGGAGACGGAGTCCGTCGTATTGACCGAGGCTATGTTAGTCCAGGCCCCGTTCCTGAGGGTTGTCACGGTTACCTTGGTCTTGGATTCGAGATAAGCGACGACGGGTTTGTCGTTGACCAGTGTCAGAACCGGCGGTGTATTCATTGTCGAACTGGCGATAATCGTATCGCTGCTCTGGTTCTGCCAAGCCTTGCGGAAGTATACTTTGCGCGAGACTTCGTCGGCGCGGTGGCGGTTGTAGAAACTGAGTGAAGGCGTGGTCGTGGTGCTGTCGCGGTAGTCAAGATAAATAGTCATGGAACCTTCGTGCGTCTTGCGGACGAAGGCCGTGTTGAATTCGGCGATGCTGGTATCCAGACTGCCGTCCTTGTTTCCCTGGTAGAAGTTTCCGTCGACATTGCTGAATCGCCACCAGAAGTCCTGAGCGTTTTCATTACCGAGTTCACCCATGATGGAATTGAATCCGCCCCATCCAGGTGTGTAGAAGTATAGGGCTTCGTCGTTTACGGCTTCGTCACCACTCCACAGGTAGACTGTGTCTGCGGCTGTAATGACGCCCTGCGGATGGAACTGGAGAATCCGGACTTCCGCAGTGTCGCTAAGCACGTCCTTGCCACTGGTTTCCTGCGCCGAAATGATACAGTACATGTCCTTGCCCTGTTCGGAATAGGTGGAATCCTTGCCGATAGTGAAAGATTCTCCATTTTTCTTGTAATCGTACTTGGGTACGCTCTTTTCCATTGTCTTTCCGCTAGCCTTGTCCTTGCATTCCCATGTAAACCAGTCGATGCCCTGCCAGGCGGAATTGACGGAAGCATCCAACGTGAATGCGTCTCCGGGGTTTACATAAAGGAGTTCGTCCTTGACGCGGATAATGGGAATGTCTGTCGTGAACGAAATATTGATGGTGTCATTTGTTGTATTGCCGTCGTTGTCGGTAACTCTTGCGACGCAGTAGAATATGACCTGAGGTGCAGGGGCTTTCCAAACGGTGTCGTAGTCGCTGACAGTTTTCCATTTAGAATTAATCTGTTCCGGGGTGGCGCAGCTCCACTCGCGCTTGGCTACGGAACCGGGATCGGAGGGAAGATTATTGTTGTCGCTTGCGGTTGCGTTCAGAGCGATGTTGAATCCTTCGCGTACGGTGAGGTTTTTGTTAGCGACCGTCACAGATGGTGGCGCAAGGATAATGTCGATGGAAACCGTGTCCCTGGCGGTATTGCCATCGTCGTCGGTTACGCGGGCGATGCATCTGTATCCGTTCTGCGGTGTTGACGGCATCGTCATGTTGGTGCGGGGAGTTGTTGTCGAGGAATAGGTGAATCCGATGTTTTCGGCAGATGCGGATCCGCAGCCCCATTCGTACTTGACGATTGTACCGAGGGAATCCTGTGCATGAGCGTTCAGTTCAATCACGTCCTTGATAGTGACTCTGCTATAGTTGGAGTAGGCTGTAACGGTGGGTAATCCGACAATGACTTTGTATGTGGCGGTATCTCTGGCGGTATTGCCATCGTCGTCAGTAACCTGGACGACACAGTAGTATGCTGCAGTTGCTGTCGAGGGCATGCGGACGATGGTCTCGGATCCGGACATGGGATCCCAGGCTGGATTCTTGAGCTCTGCAAGGTTGTCGTCGCAGGCGATGTCGTATTGCGTGATAATGCCAAGCTTGTCTGTCGCGTTGGCCTTGATTGTCTGGTTTGAATTAATTTTGACGGTGTCTCGCTGTGTATTGAGTGTTACAGTAGGGAGGTCGAGCAGGGTTGCGAAGATGAGTGTGTCGAGACCTTCTTCTCCGTCGTCGTCGATAGCCTTGAAAATGCAGCGGTGGTTCGCGACTTCGACTCCGGGGAGTTGCACCTTGAGCGGAATGTCACTAACCGATTTCTGGGGTACGCTAAATGTGGTGTCGTGGTCGAAGGCTACCATGCCGTTGCTGCAGCCCCATTTGATCGTGTTGATGGTTCCGAACTTATCGCTTGCGGAAGTCTTGACCGTCACGATGGAATTGATCTTGTATTCGTTGGAGTTGCTTTCGGTGGTTGCGTTGATGCTTGGAGGATCGCTGATGACGATTACAGTGGTCGTGGCTGTGGCAGAATTGTTATCTTGGTCCTTCACCGTGACTTTAATGGTGTGCTCTCCGACGGTGTTGAAGGACATGTCCGCTTCCTTCACGTCTTTTGCGGGGCAGGCGCTTGCAGAACCGGTGCAAGTCCATTCGACATTCAGAGCTGTAGAAGTCTTGCCGAGGTAAGTCTCGACCTTGAAATGGACGGGGTCGTTAAGGCTTACGGTATCGTCGAATGCGGGCTCGGTAAAGATGATTGACGGGTTTTCTCCCAAGGTGCCGAACTTGACCTGTGCCTTGACGTTGGCCCCGTTGCTCTTGTATTCTGCCGTCATGAAGTAGTCGTTGTCTGGCGTGGTGGAGGAAATATCGTCGTAGCTCAAGCTGTGCGTCGTGCTGCCGTCATCGAGGACCTTCGTCTTCTTGGTGATAGTTCCGTTGCCTACATCCCATGTCCAGGTGACGGAGTCTGCTGCCGGATAGGCGCCAATCACCTTCGCCGTGAAGACGAGCTTTCCATCTGTTCCGATGCGGGCGTTCTGTGCTCCGTTCACGTTCAGGGTCATCGAGGTCGCCTTCACGACAATAGTCTGGGTGGGAAGGGTGGTCGTGTTTCCGGCCTTGTCTTTTGCGGAGTAGTTGAACTGGTGCTCTCCGTCCATCAGTCCCGAAAGGGCTAGCGGACAGTTAAATACTGCATTGTCGTCGCTCTTGCTGCAGTTGAGAGTCTGAGCCTTTCCATCGATTGCTGCGGTGACGGTGTCTAGGAACGAGCCCAGGTCTCGGGCGTAAATGGAAAAGTCGTATTCGCGGCTAGTTAAGGTGTCAAGATTCTTGACTAACAGAACCGGTGCGACGGTGTCCTTGAGCAGCATTTCGTCCACCTTGACGATGGACCCGGGGTCGACATACAGGTCCTTCTGAACGGCTGGTTTGAATTCTCGCAAAGAGTCCGAACTGGCTGTGGCAATGTAGGGGCCGGCGTCAACTTTGATCGTGTAGTTGCCTTTGGCGTCGGTGTAGCTGTCAAATGTCTTGTTCCCGTTGCTGTAGGAAACATGGATGCCGGCATGC
>NZ_CALEFV010000166.1 GCF_937877005.1 uncultured Fibrobacter sp.
GAAAAAATCGAAATTGCAATTGGCTATGGGCTTGGAGATGCACTTCAATTCAAGAAACCTCGTGGGCGAACCATTTTCGAAAGCCATTCAGATGCGGGTTTCTATACTCCTGAGACAATCGATATGGGTGTTCTGCTCTATAGCGACGGGCGAATCTATATTAAAAATGCGGTGCGAAACTCTAGTGTTTGCATAGAATCATCGCGTGGAGAACCGGTTTGTTGCAATCGGGCGTATTTTTATGCAGGGAAATATACGGAAACAGCTGATACGGTGAAACGGCTGATAGAGGAAAATTGGGAACGTATTTCTGCGTTGCCGTCAAAGATTGAAGACCTCGTTTGCGATGGAGGTTTTTCTCACTATAAATTTTTGAGCAAACATTTTAAGGGTATGATTTATGGTGACTCGGAGGAATCGAAGGCGGTCGAGTCTTTTCATAATCAGGTACTCAGTATTTTCTATAGGATGAATGCGCCTTCCTATGATTGGCTTGATGTTACGACCGATGTTGAAATTTTCGTCGAACAATGGGGTGCTTTGTTGGATGAAATTGATGCTGATGAAACCCATGCAAAGGTATATGATTTTATCGAAAGTGGTCGGTTTGATGAAGACTGTCGAAATCTTGGTTTTGAAATGGATTGTTTTGAAAGTTTCGAGAAGCTTTGCAACTGTGATTCTGAAAATACTTTAGGCAACTCGTATAAAGAATTGTTTGCTGTTTGTTCGGATTATCATGTTTTAGGTAATGCGATTTTTAGCCAGTGGCGTTATTACAACCATTGGGCTGATGATGTTGAAACTGAATTTAAGACCAAATGGTTCAGGCTTGCGTTTAAGCGGCTACTAGAGCTGTAAAAACAACAAGTATTCCTGATAACCTAGTTTTCTTCGTCCAGGCAGCGTTTGATTTGCTTGCAGATGTATTCCTTGTGCGTGTCGATTCGTTCCAAGTAACGCGGGTTCACTGTCGTGTCTCCATCGCAAATCTGCTTCTTGGCGAGAACATCTACATCTGCATAAGAACGGCTGATATGTACATTTGCCAAACAGTTGGAATCGCTTTCCGAAAGGTTGTTCCCAGCCGCATTCTTGGTGCTGTCCAAGAGATCGTTCATGTCTTTTTCGAAGATTTCTTGCATCTCAGAATAAGTGGCGAAATCGTTCTTTTGGCAGAGTGGAGACGGAGGCGGAACGTTGCTGCTGGATTCTGGCTCCGGTTCTGAGCTGGAACTCGATTGAAATTTCTCGGGATACTTTGCTCTATACTCTTCTTCGGTATAGAGAATTTTATCCCCATCAACATAAAAATTGGCGGGATATGTTTGCCCATCGGAACATTTATATACCGCAGTTCCCAAATCTCGATGTGTGCATGTGTTACTAGGCACCCCATAAAGAGGAACATCGTATTCGTCAAGGACTGCTTTTGTTTTGTCTTCAAGAGAGTCCAGCTGCTCAAGGGTTCGGGTCTGGTTATTGGCAAGTTGTTCCTTTTTCCACCTGACTGTGGCTTGGTAGTCCTGTCCGTCAAGGCATTCGAATGTGGCTCCGACAAAGTTTTCCCAAGCGCAGTGGATGCTAGGGGCGCTTGCAAGCCTATAGGGCATCGAAGGGTCATAGCTGGAGCTAGACTCAGCTTCGCTGGAACTGGATTGGACTTCTTCGGAAGAACTTGAACTTTCGCAGGCATCGAAACTGGAAACTGCGCCCGAATCAATGTCATAAACGGGCCTGATTCCATAGAGCGTGTCGATTTTAGTTCCGTCAAGGTCGTCGGGCGTGGTGATCGAATCGGGTGGCGTCTCGTTGTTTGCGCCACTTGTTATAGAAGCGCTTTCTCTATCACCACCGCAGCTTGCCCAAAAGAATGCGGTTGATGATAACAAGATTTTTTTCCAGTGTTTGCGAATATTCATATGTTCTCCTCGATTCTATATAACATAAAAATACCCTTTTGTGAGGGAATTTTCTACTAAAAAATGATTTTGCTATGGATTATTTGTATAAAATTGTGTAAACTAGCGCTGTGTAACGGGGTAATACGCCCCGTGTGCGGCCTTGTTCGGGACGCTGCGGCCCTTGAGGTCGGTGGCGCGGGCTTTGCCGAGGTTGCTTGTGGCCTTGCCTTTGTCGTGGGTTAAACTGCGCGCGCCCGCGATTGCGGTAGTTGCGTTTTCGTCTAGTAGGCCCGCGATGACTTCGGCGTCTGCGCTGAGGTTTGCCTTGTAGGGAATGGTCGCGTCTTTCAAGAGCTTGTCGCCGGTGATGGTGGGCTCGGGCGTTTCGCTATCGCCGATTGTGAGGCCCGCGACGGTGAAGGTCGCTTCTTCGCCGGGGAGTAAGCCCTTGAGCGATTTTTCGCTGCGCACGCCGTTCACGGTCACGTAAGCGTTGTGGTACAGCGGTGCGATGCCGATGTTCTTCACGCGCACGGCTGCAGAAATCCCATTGACCGCATAGCCCGTGATTTCGAACTTGTAGCCCGCATAGGAACTGGCCTCGTACACGCGTTCCTTGGTGGCGTAGCTGCCTTCGGGCGCGTTGTTGCCTATCACGTAGGTCATGTGGTACTTGGCGGCGGCATCTTCCCAGGTGACTCCGTAAAGGCCTGCCGGGTTCAGGAACTCGCGCTGGTCCTTTTCGGTGTAGTAGCTGACTTCGCCTCCGCCGGGGGCGGTTTTCCAGCGGTCCGTACCCAGGTCGCGCCAGTTACGCTCGTTGTCGCCGTTGCCCTGCGAAATGTCGTGTTCCTCGTGCATGAAGGAATCGTCGAACAGCCCGAAATTGAGCCCGAGCAAGGTCTTGTTGCCTGCGACGGGCGTGTAGTTGTTGTCTGCCGCATCGATGGAGATGCTCCACGGGGTCTCTTTGAACAAACTATCAAGATGCGTCAGGAATTCGGCCTGGTAATCCTTGGTGGCGAAGTTGACTCCGAAATTGAGCTTGGTGCCGTAGATATGGTATTCGCCCCAGTGCCCGAATCCCGCCTGCACGAATGCGATGCGCGGGTCGGTGTCGTATTTCGCGGCAAAGTCGGTGTAGAACTGCTTGTAGAACCACAGGAGTTCCTTGTTGCTCCAGTCGGCATAGTAGGTGGGGCCGTCGCCGCCCGGGTCTTCGGAATACGTCTCGGTGTAGGACTTGTTCGCCTTGATGTAGTTGGGGACTGCAGTGGCGCCCTTTACCTTCTCGGTGCAGCCCGATGCGTTTTCGATGGTTGCGCTCGGGTACTCGATGCGGAACCGCACGATGGCCTGGTGCCCGCGGCTCGCAATATCGTCGAGCATTTTTTCAAAGCTGCTCCAGTCATAGTCGATCTTGTCGTCGGTCTTGCCCTTCACCACGGCGCAGGGGAGGCAGTAAGAGAATTCGAGCGAGATGGATTTTTGAAGGTCCTTCTGGTCTTTCGCCTGGTCGGGCCAGAACACGATGCCCTTCATGGGTTCGAGCGTCTCGATTTCCTTGTTGAGGGCGACGGAACGGTCCGCCGCGATGGACATTGCGGCAAACAAGCCTGTTGCTAATGCAGTACTT
Source organism: uncultured Fibrobacter sp. (assembly GCF_937877005.1). Taxonomy (GTDB): domain Bacteria; phylum Fibrobacterota; class Fibrobacteria; order Fibrobacterales; family Fibrobacteraceae; genus Fibrobacter. The sequence continues at coordinate 3,541 of NZ_CALEFV010000166.1, forward strand.
GCAAAGAACCAATTTCCATTCATACACGCTCCTTTTCTACTTGATGTCAAGTAAAAAATGAATCTTTTACGGCTCGAAAACACGGATAAACTTCGGCTTGCCCTTCACGCTCTTTCCGAGGGCGTCCACCTGCTTGCCTGTAACGCCTTGCGCCCGGGGCTGCGATGTGGTGCGGACCTTGCGGGCGTATGGAATTGCGTCGGTGGAACCGTCGCGCAAAACTACCGCGATGCTGTCGAGGATCGGGTTGCCTGTACCTTCGATGTAGTCGTGCGAGACTTCCCACACCATGATGCCCGCGTAGTTGTTTTCCACGACCCAGCGGCTCTTGACGGCAGAGGAATGCGGATCTTCGAAGGTCACGTAACCGGTGGAAGATACGCCGTAAGGTGACACGGAGACGCTGTCGAAAAAGAATTCCCAGTCGGGGTTCGCGACAATGTCCTTGTACGGGACCTGCTTTGCCGTTCCCTTGGTGAAATCGGTGCCGGGGCCCGTGGCGCCCTTGAATTCAAACCCGAACGAGGGAATGCCGAAGACCATCTTTTCGGTGGGGACACCGCGCTTTTTCCAGTAGTCGCGGGTCTGTTCCCACGACCAGGTGGTGTAGCCGTTGTGCGGGTAGAGCGGCGAATCGAACATTGCCTTTTCGTCCCAGTCGCCGGTGATGTCGTAGGTCATGAACCCGAGCCAGTCCAGGTTTTTTACGAGGACTTCGGGCGTGAAGAATTTTCCGTAATACTGCGAGCAGGGGAGCGCTGCCGAGAGCGTCTTGCCTTCGGGGAGTGCTGCGCGGAGTTCGGTGAGCAGCTTGTTGTAGGCGATGGTGTCGGCGTCGGGCACGGGATTGTATTCCCATTCCCAGTCCATGTCGAGGCCGTCCAGGTTGTGGTCGGCGACGAACTTCACGAGGTTCGCGATAAACTTTTGACGGAGCACGTCGTCCGATGCGACGGGCACGAAGTTCTCGCTCTGTCCGCCACCGCCGAGCGAGACGATGACCTTTGTCCCTGCGGCATGTCCGAGTGCGACCATTTCGTCGAGGGCGCTCGGGTCGTCTGCGGCATCGCCACGCAAGCTTCCGTCGATATTCGGCGTGATAAAGCTCCACAGCACGTGGGTCAGCTTTTCGTACGGCACCTTGTCTACGGTGTAGGCGGGCTTGTGCCACTTTCCCCAGTCGGGGTAGTAGCCGATGAACAGCGGTTCGGCGCTTGCAATAGAAAAACCGGCAATGGCGATTGACAGGCCGGCTAGAAATTTTTTGCAGAGATTTCTGTTAGACATTCCACACTCCTTTCTCTTAATATATGTTTTTTTGCGGAAAGGAGGGCGCAATGTTTTTTTATTCCGGTTCCTTCAGACAGTTGTCAATTTCCGCTTTGACAAACGCCTTGTTGGAATCGAGTTTCGCCTGGTAGCGCGGGTTGGTCGTCGTGTCGCCGTCGCAAATCTGCTTGGACGCAATCGGGCCGGAATATGCGCTTTTAGTGACGATGTCGTTATCGAGACACTGTTTTTGTGCGTCGGAAAGAGCTTCGCCGCTTGCCGTCTTTGCGCTATCGACCAAGGCCTGTTTGTCTGGGTTTCTGAAACTTCGCATGAGATGCTAGTGTCGCTGGCAAGCTTGTAAGTCCCGTATCCCGTAATCTTGCTGGAGCTCGACTGTGCGCTTTCGCTGGAACTGGATGTCGCGTCGGCTTCTGGATTGGATGGGCCAACAGAGCTTTCGCTATCGCCTCCGCAGCTGGCTCAGAAGAGTGCCGCTGAAGAAAGTAAAAGATGTTTCCAATGTTTGCGAATGTTCATAAATAAAATTTTACTGGAGGCCGTAGTATTTAAGGTGTAAGGTCGCAAAGAGAAAAATTAACCTTTTTTTTGTTTTATAGGGATTTTACATCACTTTATATGTGTGACTTTAATCACATTTAATAAATCTTTTACGTGTTCCCTTCTTTAATGTGTTTATTTTTGAACCATGCATCAAGAGAAATTTTATTCCTTTGGTGTGTGGGTGTTATGGTTATCGGCATGCTGTGTTGGTTTTTCGGCATGCTCAGATTCCGGAAGCGATTCCGGTGATGTCGCTGCTCCTGTAGGGGACAGCGATAATATGGTCGTTATTGTAAATCCGGATGGCGACACGGTATCTGTTCCTGCAGATCAGGTTTCTCCGGGAGATCAGGTCTTGACCCAGACGAGTTCCTCGTCTACGGGGCTCGACCCTCTGTCTTCTGGCGGTGGCGAAGAACCTCTAGGTCCTCCGGTCGATACGATTGTCCCGTATGTGGGAAATTCAGCCATTATCTTTAGTGAGGTTTCGCCGTCGAATGCGAACCTCAAGGACAATGACGGCAATGATCCTGCGTGGGTGGAGCTTTACAATACGTCGGACGATCCGGTAAGCCTTACTGGGCTTGCTTTGAGCGATGACATGGCTTACCCGCAAAAGTGGAAATTCGGCGATGCGACGATTCCTGCCAAGGGGCACCTGGTGGTATTCCTTTCGGGCAAGAACTATACCGACTACATTCCCCCCTCCGATTCCGTGAACATGGTCAGCACCAATTGCAGTGCTCAGTCGGGTGGCTTTGGTAACTGGGGTGGTGGATTCCCCGGTCAAGGCGGGGCTAATGGTGGTTCTACCGATGTTGCTAATTTGCCTGGTCAATCCTCAATATGCTTTGCTGAGAACGGCGCTACGTCTTTCGGCAGTGTCATGAAGGTTTCTCAGAACTTTATGGGCGGTGCAACATCGTCGTTTGTCGTGAACACAAATGGCAATGTAAACCTGAATAAGGCAAATCAGCTGGTGTTGAGAGGCTCTGTTGATCCGGGGCACAAAATTCGCATGAGCTTGAATGGAGGAAATTCCGATTGGAGCAAGAATCTTCGCGGAATTGAAGCCGGTGAAACGACTTACTATGTCGATATAGCTGAAGTTGCCTCCAAGTTCACAAATGTGAACGGATCGACTTTTACCTTGGAATCGCAGGGCAGTGAAACGACCACGATCAAGGTGACTTCCTATATAGCGCGCAATCGTGGGCATGAACCGCATACATCGTTCAAGGTGAAAAATTCCGGAACACTGTTTCTTGTCAATACGACGGGTGTTCTTGATTCTGTTGCCTATGGGGAGCTTCCCGTTGGAACATCCTGGTCAAGAAATGCGACTGGTAGCTGGGGAATTGCTGCGCCGACTCCTTATGGTGCTACGCTCGGCGAAGTCTTTGCGACGCAAGCTCAGTCTGCCGAAACGGTGGCTCCGCCATCTGGTTTTTATTCTAGCCCGGTGAGTGTTTCGCTTCCGGCGGGGACCCGCTGCGAAACGGGAGGTCGCGAACCGACAATTAATAGTGCGCTCGCAACTCAGACTTTGACCATTAGCTCTACGACGGTATTGCGTTGTGTGACATATGCTGATGGTACCTACCCGAGTGACATGGTGAACCGAACCTATGTTTTCGAACAGCAGCCTTCGGTGCCGGTGTTTTTTATCACGGTCGATAACGATTCTATGTTCAATGAACAGAACGGTCTTTATATGAAAGGTAATGGGGCGTCAACCATGGAACCGTATAGAGGCGCCAATTACTGGAGCAATCGTGAACTTCCCGTGTTCGTTGAAATGTTCGAACCTGGGCAGACAAAAGCTGTCTTTGCAAACAAAGTATCCTACAAGATTAAAGGACAGTATAGCCGTGCCAAGGAAAAGAAATCCTTTGCGCTCACATTCCGTGAAGAATTTGGCGAAAAGCGTCTCAAGTATCCGCTATTCCCGGAGTATCCGGAACTGAAAAAGTTTAAGTCCTTCGTGCTCCGCAATAATGGTAACAACTACGGCCACGACTACATCCGCGACCGTTTGGGATCCTCGATGACGGAAGGCCTGGGAATAGACTACCAGCGTGGTCGTGCCGCCGTGGTATACTACAATGGTTCTTATTTTGGCATACACAGCATTCGCGAATCAAATGATGAATACTATTACGAGAACCATTACGGTTACGATCCCGATGATATTGATCTGATTGATGCAGGAAACGAGCCTGATGCAGGGTCTGCCGAGGATTTCAAGGCGCTTGCAAATTGGCTCAATAGCAATACGCTGACAAGCGATGCCAACTATAATTATGTTGCCGAACGTATTGATGTCAATAATTACATTAATTACATGCAGGCGGAAATGTTCCTGGACAACCGTGACTGGCCCGGCAACAACATGAAGAAGTGGCGCGTCCGTAGCCAAAAGACGAAGTGGAAATGGTTCCTCTACGATCTGGATTATGGCTTTGGTACGAAGTTCGCTGAAGAGAATGGCCAGATTCCGCTGGGTAACGTGTTTAACTTCGTGACGAGTACGACAGGCACGGGCTGGCCGAACGGTCAGGAACATACGTTGTTGTTGCGCCGCCTCCTTGAAAATCAGAATTTCAAGAATGCCTTCATCAACCGCTTTACAACGCTTCTTTCGATGAATTTTTCTGAGGCGCGTCTGCTTAAGCGGATTGATGCTTTGCAGAGTGAGGTGCAAAGTGAAATTGCCCGTGATCAGCAGAAGTGGAATTTGAACGCCTCGGACATGGCTGCAGAACTTGCAACTATCAAGAGCTATTCTGGTACTCGACAGGCCCAGATTATGAGTGAAATGAAGGAATACTTTAGCCTCGGCGAGACTGTTCCCGTAACGATTACGGTCGCAGGTGGTGGGGTTGTTAAGGTGGACGGATTGACACTGGATCAGAGCCCCATTACGGTGAATTTCTTCAGGGATGTTCCCGTGACGCTTACGGCTGTTGCGGGGACCGGCGTGTTCCAGGGCTGGGACGACGGGGTTACCGATGCAACGCGAACGGTGGTGCCCGGCCAGCTTACGAGTGTTGGTGTAACGTTTAAGTAAGCGGTAGCTCGCTACCGTTTGCTTTCGATGTTGCATTATTTTAGCTATATTTACATACGATGAAATTACCTGTCGTATGTATAGTTGGACGCCCGAATGTGGGAAAGTCCTCACTTTTTAACCGAATCTTGGGGCGTCGTGCCGCAGTTGTTTCTGACCGCGACGGCGTGACCCGCGATAGGCATTATCAGGCTGCGAACTATAAGGGACACGAATTTACGGTGGTTGATACGGGTGGATTCCTGCCCGACGATTCGATAGATGTTTTGGCCGATAGCGTTCGTACCCAGATTTTTAACGCAGTAAACGAAGCGGACCTGGTGCTCTTTATGGTCGATGTCCGCGTGGGCATTACCAAACTCGACGAACAGTTTGCTCGCATGGTCCGCAAGCTTGACAAGAAGGTGATTCTTGTCGCGAACAAAAGCGAAAATGGTGTTGACCGTCAGGAAAGCTACGAATTCTTGAAACTCGGTTTTGGTTTTCCTCGTACGATCAGTGCTCTCACGGGGTATGCCTGTCTTTCGCTCATGGACGAAGTCGTTGCAGTGCTTCCGACTCCAGTGCGTGGTGAACGTCGCGAAGAACGTCCGATTCGCTTTGCCATTCTCGGTCGTCCGAATGCCGGCAAAAGTACCTTGTTAAACCGTTTGCTGAACGAAGACCGCGCCGTGGTGTCCGATATTCCGGGCACGACTCGCGATTCGATCGACTGTGACTTTGCTGTCGATGGTCAGAAGTTCGTGGTGACGGATACGGCAGGGCTGCGCAAGAAGGCGAAGGTCGAAGACGAGGTCGAAATTTTTAGCAACATGCGCACGCTCGAAAGTATTCGTCGCTCTGATGTGTCGGTGCTCATGGTAGATTGTACGCGTGGTCTCGAAGTTCAAGATTTTCGCATCATTACGGAAATCCGCAAGGCAGGCAAGGGCCTTGTGCTTGTTCTCAACAAGTGGGATATTTATCCCGACAAGACGGAGAAGTCCTTTGACCACATGGTCAAGGAAATGCTTGAACGCGAACCGATGCTAGAGTATGTGCCGATCATTTCGGCGAGTGCCAAGGAAGGCCAGCGCGTTGCTCGTATTGTACAGGCGATACAGACAGTTTATGCGAACTGTCGTCGTGTGCTCGGCCGTGACCGCGTTGCGACAGCCTTTGCCAGTTTCTTGGAAAAGAATCCGGTGCCCAGTCAGAATGCCCGCGTCATCCAGTTGACCCGCGCCTGCCAGATCATGGTAGAACCGCCCGTAATTGCGATCGAGACGCGGACTCCCGAACTGGTGCCTGAATCGTACAAGCGTTATTTGCTCAAGCAGTTCTTTGAAGAATTTCAGTTGCAGGGGGCTCCCTTGCGCTTGAACTTTGACCAGAAATTAACTTTAAGAAAGGATGAGGATCTTGAACAGTTTACTGAGTCTTCCAATAGCGTACTTGCTGGGGTCAATTCCCAGCGCGATATGGATAGCAAAACTCGCAAAGGGCCGCACATTCGACATTAGAGACTACGGTTCCAAGAATGCTGGGCTCACCAACACTTTCCGCGTGTTGGGTTTCAAACCTGCACTCCCTGTCGTGTTCATGGATTTGCTCAAGGGCTTCTTTGGTCCGTGGATTGCCATTCAAATGTGCGAGGCCCAGGTGGCTGCCGGTGGTGCCGATTATTCTCATTGGGTTCCACTTGTGGCGGGAATTCTCGTAATCCTCGGCCATAGCTTCACGTGTTTTGCAGGATTCCGCGGTGGTAAGGGTGTGCTTGCCGCGCTCGGTGTGTTTCTTGCACTTTGCCCCATTACGGCCTTGTCCTGCCTTGGCGTTTGGATTGTCCTTACGTTTGCGACCAAGTATGTGTCGGTCGGTAGTATTGGTGCCTGCGTTGCCCTAGCGCTCATTTCGACCCTTGGATATTTTGAATTGCCCTTTCCTCCTGAAAACATCAACGAGGGCTTGTGGATTACCTGCCTACTTGTCGCTGTTTTCGTCATCGTAAAGCACAAGGCGAATATTAAGCGCCTTATGAATGGCACTGAAAATGGTTTTGGCAGTAAACGTAAGACTCCGAAAGAATAATTATTGTAGATTATAGGAATCAATTAGGAATAAAATCATGAAGGTAACTGTACTTGGAACTGGTGGCTGGGGCTTGACCCTTGGTCAGGTAGTTTATGAAAACAAGTGTGACGTCTCTTTCTGGACGAACTCACAGGCTGAAGTGGACCTGCTTTCTACGGAGCATCAGTACAAAGACAAACTCCCGGGAGTCGTTTTCCCGTCGGATTTTAAGTATACGACAGACATGAACGAGGCACTCGCTGATTGCGACATGGTCTTGATCGTGGTTCCTTCCCAGTTTATGGGGGGTGTCGCCAAGAATCTTGGTAAGTGGATTCCGGCCAAGGGTAAGGAACCGGTGGTCGTCTGTGCAACGAAGGGAATCCTCGAAGGCACGAACCAGCTGATGAGCGAAGTTCTGCTTGAAAACGTTTCCTGGCTTACAGCAGACAAAATGGTCGCTTTTAGTGGCCCATCTCATGCAGAAGAAGTCAGTCGCCATATTCTTACGGCGATTGTTGCTGCCTGTGTAAATGAAGAATCTGCTAAGTTCGTGCAGAAGGTGATGAGCTGCTCCTATCTGCGCGTCTATACCTCGACTGACATTGTGGGCGTAGAACTTTGCGGCTCCGTGAAGAATGTAATCGCCATCGCATCTGGCGTGCTCTATGGTCTCGAGTCGAGTGGCAAGAGCAAGATTGGCGACAATACGCGCGCTGCTATTTTGACTCGTGGTCAGGCAGAAATGTGCCGATTGGGTAAGGCTCTCGGAGCCAATCCCGAAACATTCGCTGGTCTTGCCGGCATGGGTGACTTGATCGTAACATGCCTTTCGCAGCATAGCCGTAACCGCTATGTGGGTGAACATATCGGTAAGGGAGAAACGATTGACCAGGTTCTCGCTGGCATGAAGATGGTTGCCGAAGGTGTGCCGACCTGCCGTAGCACGAAGGCGCTGGCCGATAAGCTCGGTGTCGAAATGCCGATTGTGAACGCGGTTCATGCCCTTCTCTTCGAAGACAAGTCGCTTGCTGATGTCAAGGATGCTCTCTGGGGTCGAGAACTGACGACTGAGGTGTGGTAGCCTATTGTTGCAGAAATCAAGAGGAACCCTTCAAATGGGTTCCTTTTTTTATATGTTTCGTTTTCGTTTACCGTTTAGCATGAGTACCACGGCTCCCTGGGATGCCTGGAAAAGTAACGGTAGATAGCTGAGCAATGTTGAAGCAAGAACGATGTCGGGCGGAATACCGAGTAGGCCCGAGTATAGGCTCACCTGGACATTTTCGCGGATGCCGATTCCATTGATAGAAATAGGCAGCATGGTGAAGGTGACCATGATTGTCGTAAAAACCGTGATGACCGCGATGCCGACATCTATGCCGACCGCCTTGAAATAGGCGTAGTGGATGATGATGGTGACGATCTGCAGCCAAATGGAATCTAAACCGGATAACCAGAATGCTTTGGGGTGACTGCGATAAATGGTAAAAGCTTGCTGGAGTTTCGACAAGAAGGGCAGCTTCTGTGCAAGTTTGTTAGGAATGTGGATCTTGTCCGAAAAGAGACTTCCGATAATGAGTACTAGGGCAATTATGGCTACCAAACTAACGGTCAATGTGTAAATGGTCGGAATCTGGTATTGGACAAGGACAAAGGGAAGCGCAACAAAAAAACTGAGGAACATGGCGATAAGGCCCATGATGCGCGAAATCGCAATGGCTGCGACGGAATTGGCTGTGTTTCCGAACCTTTTGCCAAATGCAATTGTCTTTACGGCGTCGCCGCCAAAACCGCTTGGAAGTAGATTGTTGAAAAAATAACCGAGGGCTATATAGGCGTAAAAAGTCCGGAAGGGAATACTCCTTCCTTCGTCAAGAAGTAAACCTCTCCAACGGTTTGCCTGAATCATCATGAGTACTATAGTCAGGGCAAAAATGAAAAGTAGCCAGGGAAGTGTACATTCCTGCCAATTTGAAATGGCGTCAAAAAAAGGTATTTTATTAAAAATATAGACAATACCCCCGATAGTAACGGAGGCTTTTAGCATTGTTGTTGCTGCTTTCGTCAGTTTTTTGCGCAAACAGTCTTGCATGCGGATAATATAAAATATTATATTGTTTTTACAAAAGTTTTTTTCTTTTTTAGGAGGAAAAATGAAACAATTATCCATACTTACAGCGATGGTCGCTTCGGCCACCTTTGGTTTGTTTGGATGCTCATCTGAATCCGCAGATGCGACATCGTCCGTATCAGTGGGGGATATGCAGGAGCAGATGGGAAACGCCAATATTGCGACTTTGAGTGTCCAGGATGCCAAGGTGCATTTGGCTCGCTACAGGCATTCTGTCGTTAATTCCTGGCAGTTCGAGAATGAATCATCCGAGGAATCGGATAGCGCTTCTGTCGAAATAGATTCGACTCTTCAAAGCGAAGGCTTCGCTGTAGATGCGGAGGTTTCTGTCGAAGATGATTCCGTTTATACGATCGCTGCTGCCGGAGTAGAAAGCGATGGAGCCGCTTGGATGGTTCAGGTGGAGTCTGGTGCGATTGTGTATTCTTGGCGTGAAAATTCGAACGCCGCATGGCACAAGTTTACGACCGGGAAGATTGTTTCGAAGAAAGATCTCAACAATGTTCGCGTAGAACGCGCTAAAAATGTTGTTGTGATCATTGTAAACGGAAGTATCGTTGGCGCATTCCGTGATGATACGGGTGCCTCGTTCAAGGTGACTGGCAAATTGACTATTGGCTTCGACTTGAAGGAAAAGGGCAAATGCCATTGCCAGAACGGCAAGGTTGAGCAGCTTGGCGTCGAAACCGTCGATGAAATCGAAGACGCCCCGATGGATTCTGTCCAGGTAACCGATACCGTGCAGACTGTGGTCGACACGATTGCCCTTGTCAGTGACTCCGCGGTAACCGAATGGATTGCCGAATGGGATTTCAACGATGCTGCAAATGTGGGCCTCGATGTAACGGGTCACGGACATGATGCTGTTGCAGGTGAAGGCGCTGTGTCTTCGGATTCCGGCATTGCAAGTTTCGATGGCGAATCGGGTCTCAAGGTGTCTCTCGAAAACGACATCAAGATTAACGAATTTGTGGTCGAAGCCCGCGTCAAGCCCACTCAGTTCGGTACGATGCAGAACATTATCGTGGCCGAGCCTCCTGGACGTGGCGTTGACGGCTGGCAGCTCCGTGTTGACGAAGGCGTGCTTACGGTTCACCTCCGCGACACTGAAAAGGATGTCGACGATTGGAACGTCTTCCCGGGCAAGGAAATGACTCTTAATGAATGGAGCGAAATTCGCCTGGAACGCAGCGCCGACAGTGTCAAGCTGTTCCAAGATGGTGAAGTGACGGTTGCTGTCGCCTATACGGGAGACCTTACTCAAATGGCCTACGACTGGAGCATCGGCTATGATGGTATGAACCAGAGTTTCCATGACCGCTACTTCATTGGTGAAATGGATTATATCCGCTTCGGTGTGTTCAAGGGCTTTACCGAAGGTACGGTGGTGACCAAGAATGAATGGCTGCTTGCGGCTTGGGAATTCAACGAACCTAAGTTTGTCGGCCTTGACCGCATGGCTAACAATTCTACGAAGGTCCTGGTTGGCAATCCGGTTGTTGTCGATACGACGGTTGCCCTCGATGGTGAATCTGGCTTGCCGATTAGACTCTCGAGACTGTTCATGCGTAATACATTCGCTGTGACCGCCCGTGTCAAGCCGACTGAATTTGGCGAAATGCAGAACATTGTCGCTGCCGAGCCTCCTGGACGCTATGGTGACGGTTGGATTATCCGCGTTGATGATGGCGTTCTCACGGTTCATTTCCGTGATGCCGACGTCGATGGCACGGAATGGAATGTCCTCAAGGGTAAGGAACTTGCCCTTGGCGAATGGAACGATATCCGTGTGGAACGTACCGCCGACTCCGTGATTGTCTACCAGAACGGCCAGCGTACCGCTTGGGCTGGCGCCTCGGGCGATGTCTCTCAGCTGGGTTACGATATCGGTATTGCGTACGACGCTGTAAATCAGGCCAAGCGCGAACGCTTCTTTAACGGCGAAATCGACTATATCCGCTTTTACGGATTGTAATTCGCGCTGACTAGTTTAAACTATATTTGAAGGGACCTGCGGGTCCCTTTCTTATTTTAGGTGATTATGAAAATAGATGTCGGTATTATTAATTATAACGGTGGCTCGGAACTTTCGGAGTGTGTCGAAAGCTTGCTCGCCCAAACGGAAAGCGTGCGTGTTCTTGTGTATGACAACGCCTCGACCGACAATTCTATTCAGCTTTTGAAAGAACAGGGGCTTGACTGCAAGGTTATCGAAAACCCGAAAAATCTCGGTTATGCGGGTGCGTGTAACGGGCTCCTCAAAAATATGGAAGCCGAAATCCAGGTGCTTTGCAACATGGACCTGGAATTTGACCCGACTTGGGCCGAAAATCTTTTGAAATGTTTCGATCGCCACCCTGATGCAGGCTCCATTGCAAGCCTCGTGATGGAAAAGAGCGGAGTGGTGAATGCCGTGGGCGTGCAATTTGGCCCGGACTTGTTTGCGAAAAACGAAGCGAGCGGCTTGAATATAGCCGATGCCGATGCACGCGAAAAAGAAGTCTTTGGCTGCTACGGCGCCGTAATGAGTTTCCGTAAGGCCGCTGCAAGGGCGGCGGGCGAAATGGATGCCAGTTTCTTCTTGTTCTTTGAAGAAACGGAATGGTATTTCCGCCATAATCTTGCCGGGTACAAGACAATCTTTTGCCCCGAGGCGAAGGTCTATCACGAACGTTCCATGACGACGGTTCGCTACTCGCCGCGCAAGTTATTTTATTCGGAACGCAACCGTTTGCGTACTGCGGTTCGCTTGCTGCCGACAGGCGATATCCTGAAGCTCCCGGTTCGAGGATTTGTGCGTTACCTGAATATGGCCAAGGGGGGAGTCCCCGGGCAGTCCGGCGATGGAAAAAAACTTTCGAAAGTTGCTGTTTGTATAGCCTTGGCGAAGGCTTGGTTGCAAGCTTTCGCTAAGCTTCCTGAAGATCTTGCTCTTCGTAGAATATTACGCCAAAGATACGGCAACGTCAGTGCGAAAGTCCGCGAAATTTTGGCTTTGTATCCGATTGCCGAATAAGAACTTTCTAAATTGCGGGTATGGCTTTTGTTCACCTGCAAGTTCATTCTGAATTTTCTGTTTTACAGTCTTCTGCTCGTCTAGACGGCATTTTGGCTGCCGCTGCCGACGAAAACGCACCTGCTGTCGCGCTTACCGACCATGGCGCCATGTTTGGTATTCTAGAAATTCAGACTCGCGGAAAAGACATGAACAAGGCCCGCAAAGAAAAGGGCCTCCCGCCGGTAAAGACAATTTACGGCTGCCACATCTATGTGGATACCTCGAGCGCGAACCAGAAGGATCCGATTACATTTGAACGCCTTACGCTTTTGGTCGAAAACGAAAAGGGGTATTACAACTTGCTCCGCATTGTGAGTTACCGCTACGAAGACGGTGACCGCTGGGCAGAAATTCCGTCGGTGCCGCTGTCGGTTATCGAAGAACATAAAGAAGGCATTATTGCCATTGCAGGCGATTTCTTTAGCAAGTACGGCCAGAGTGTCGCGGCTGGGCGCAATAGCGTTGCCCGCGAATACATGGAAGCCCTCGACAAGATTTTTGACCACGACCATCTGTACATTTCGGTGTGCGACAACGGTGTGCCGCAGCAAAAATTGCTGAACGATTTCAACGTGCAATTGGCCGGCGAACTGGGCCGCGAAATTGTGGCGGTGGCAGACGTCCATTACATTAAGGCCGAAGATGCCGAAGCGCATAAGGTCTTGCGCTGCATTTCGCTTAAAGAAACGCTGAACGACTTTGATGACAAACGCTTTCCGACCGATAAATTTTATTTCCGCAGCGAAGCCGAAATGGTGGAACTGTTCGGGCATATTCCGGGCGCCATTGAAAATACGGTGAAAATTGCAGAACGCTGCAATTACACGGTTAAGACCGGTATCGGCGATGAATACTGGCCCCGCTTCAAGATCCCTGAAGATTTCTTGGCCTCCGATGAATACCAGAGCATCAAGGCGATTATGAAGGCGGAATATGACGCGGAATATCCGGTCGTACGCGAACGCGAACTCAAGGGAGTCATCAAGGACAAAAAGAAGAAGGTGACGGCGACCTATTGCGCAGACAAGGGAATAGCCGAAGACGCCCTGACCGACGAAGACAAGGCCGAAATTGAACGCCTGTCGCAGCCGGAATTCTTTGACGAAGACGATCAAAAAGCTTGGGACAAGAGTGTTCGCCGCTGGTGCAAGCCGGGTGGCGATGCCGACATCTATATCACGCATCTTTGTAATCAGCGCCTTCAGTGGCGTTTCCCGAAAGAGGACTTTAAGTTCCCTGCCCACGAAACCGATGTGGGCAAGCGCATGTACAAGGAACTGAACTGTATCCGCAACATGAACGTGGCGGGCTACCTCTTGATTGTGTGGGACTTTATCAACTGGTCCCGTGAACATGGAATTCCCGTGGGGCCGGGCCGTGGTTCTGCCGCAGGTTCCTTGGTCACTTACATCATCGGTATTACCGACATCGACCCGCTCACTTTCGATCTCCTTTTTGAACGATTCCTGAACCCCGAACGTGTGTCGATGCCGGATATCGATACCGACTTTGCGGACCGTGACCGCGGTCGCGTGATTCAGTACGTGACGGACAAGTACGGCAAGGAATGCGTGGGCCAGATTATTACCTACGGCATGCTCAAATCGAAGGCGGTGATTACCGATGTGGCGCGCGTCCTGGGACTTCCGCCTGCCGAAGCAAAGCAGATTACCAAGCTGTTCCCGCAGCGCACCTTGAACTTTAGCCTAAAGCAGGCTTGGACGGGTAAAGACAAGAAGGGCAACAACCTGGAAGACGGTTACAGCCCCGAACCCTTGCAGGCGATGATCGGCAGCCGCGCCAGTTACCAGAATCTCTGGGATATCGCTAAAAAGCTCGAAGATTTGCCACGCCAGACCGGTGTGCATGCTTGCGGCGTGGTGATTACGCCGACCCCGATTTATAACCTTGCTCCCTTGTACCGTGCCGCCCCCGAAGATACTCCGGTGGTCATGTACGACAAGCACTACGCCGAAGACATCGGACTTTTGAAGATGGACTTCCTTGGCCTGATCAACTTGTCGATCATTCAAGACACGGTGAACATGGTCAAGAAGAATCGTTCGATTGAACTTGACATGGGACATATTCCCTTGGACGACAAGGAAACATTCGACCTGCTCGGCAAGGGGATGACCACGACGGTGTTCCAGTTCGAATCTCCGGGTATGCAAAAATACTTGCGCGAACTGAAGCCCACCCGAATCTTTGACCTTATCGCTATGAATGCCCTGTATCGTCCGGGGCCGATCGACCAGATTCCGCACTTTATTGCCCGTAAGAACGGTCAAGAAGAAATTGACTGCTACCACCCCGACTTGGAACAGGTGCTGGGAGAAACCTACGGCGTGATTGTGTACCAGGAACAGGTGATGAAGCTTGCCCAGATTCTGGGTGGTTACACGCTGGGTGGCGCTGACAACATCCGCCGTATCATGGCCAAGAAGATGCCCGAAAAGATGGCGAAACTCGAACCGGAGTTTTTCCAGAAGTGCTTGGATAAGGGCTACGACAAGGAAATGATTCAGAAGGTGTGGAATGCGGTGCTCCCGTTCTGCGGATACGCGTTCAACAAGAGTCATGCTGCAGCCTACGCTTACGTGGCTTACCAGACGGCATACCTGAAGGCGCATTACGGCCCCGAATACATGGCCGCCTCCATGACGTCTAAAATGGGTAAGACCGAAGACATCGTGACGATTATTCTGGAATGCAAGCGTCTCGATATCGAAGTGGTGTCGCCCAACATTAATGCCTCGATGGGTGAATTCGTGGCTAATAAGGAAGGCCAGATCCTGTTTGGCCTGGCGGGCATTCGTAACGTCGGTATCGCTGTTGTCGAAGATATTATCGCCGAAAGAGAACGTCGTGGCAAGTTCAAGGACATTTTTGATTTCTGCAAGCGCGTGACCGAATACCAGGGCGAACAAAAAGAAAAACGCCCGCCCATGAACAAGCGCCTTATCGAAAGCTTGATTATGGCAGGCGCACTCGACGAATTCCCGGGTAACCGCGCTGTACTCATGGCCACTGTAGACCGCGCCATGGAAGTGGCTTCCAGGTGCCAAGAAGACAAGGACCGTGGCCAGATGTCGCTCTTTGACATGGGCGGTGGTGCACCTTCTATGGATAGTTCTGCCGAAGTCCTTGAAGAAGCCGAAGAATGGTCCGCCATGGAAATGCTCAACAAGGAACGCGATGTGGTGGGCATGTTCCTGTCGGGGCACCCGCTCGACGAATTCCGTCCGGAATTGCAGGGCTTTACCTCGTGCTCGTTGAACGAAGAAGACTTGTCGAAACATGTGGGTGACACTGTGATTGTGGGTGGAGTTGTGACCAAGTTGCGCTCGATCGAAACCAAAAAGGGTGATACGATTGGTGTGGGCTCTATTCAGGATTTTCATGGTGATTTGGAAATGTTCTTCAAGAAGGACCTTTGGGAAAAATTCCGCGACACTGTAGCACTCGATGACCGTGTGCTTGTAAAGGGCGTGCTGGAACATCAACGTATGGGCGATGGTGTGCAGATTATAGTTGAAGAGGTAATTCAGCTCGATCGTGTGCGTTCTGACATGGTGTCGTTCATTCACATGAATGTATACTCGTCAATGATAGATGAGTCTTTTGAAGAAAGACTGAGCGCTATCATGGATAAGAATGAACCGTTCGAAGGTGAACATGGATGCGAACTGGTTTGTCATGTTGAAACGGAATCGGGTAATGTCCATCTTCTTGCCCTCAAGAACAAAAAGGTCGTTTATACTCCGGAATTATTGCAGGCATTGCGTAAGGATTTAGGCATAGTGAAACTCTGGGTTTCGAATCGTGCTAAAAGCGGTAAAAGGTGATGGCTTCCTTGCCATATATTCTTGTTTGCGCGGGCGAAGATTCGGGCGATAGCCTGGGGGCCCTCCTTGTTCGTGAGGCTGTATTACAGAATTTTAAGATAGTTGGTTCCGGAGGTTTGCGTATGCAGACCGCGGGGATGGATCCCCTTGTGAAATTTGATCTGCTTCCGGTATCGGGATTTGGTGATGTCCTTCCGAAATATTTTGAGTTGCGCAAAAGTTTTGCGACTTTGAAACGGGCTTTAGAATCATCGGATTGCCTTGGATTGGTGGCGATTGATTATCCTGGCTTTAATATGAAGCTAGTGAAACTTGCTGGAAAATTGCGTAAACCGGCGCTCTACATAGCGCCACCGCAAGTTTGGGCTTGGAAACGTCGTCGCGCAAAAGTGCTTGCCCGGAATCCGCTTGCCAAACTTGCGGTTTTCTTCGATTTCGAAGAAAAGGTTTACGCCGAAGCAGGTTGTGATGTCGTACGAGTGCAGCACCCGTATGTGAAAACGAAAAACAACTTCTCGTCACCGACAAGACAAATTCTCCTTCTTCCTGGAAGTCGCAAATCTCAGGCGTTACGTAATTTGCCATTATTTTTAAAGGCTGTTCAGATGGCGCGTCAGAAAATACTCGATGGTAAAGCCGGATGTATTATTATCAAATACGGTTAATCGCAATGCAAAGAATTTTGGAGGAAAGGCTTTGGCTGAATTGATAATGGGTGCTGAAGACTTTTTGACAAAA
>NZ_CALEFV010000167.1 GCF_937877005.1 uncultured Fibrobacter sp.
CGTCACCCAGCTGCTCCGCCTTCCACGGACGGTGCGGTTCGAGCGAATGCGTCGTGAGAATTAACGGGCACTGCAGAAGACGGCTAGCGAGCACACCGCCAAAGTGGCTGTACCACGTATGGCAATGAACCACGTCGATATCCTTGAGCGAAGCCGCCCACTGGAGATCAATATCGAGCGGCTTGAAAATTTTCTGGAAGCGGTCGTCTTCGGGATTGAGCCCGAGCTTGCGCGAAAAGCCGAGTGCACGAACATTGTTTTCGTCGACATTCTGCACGCCAAAGCAGCGGGCCTCGACATGACAAAGCTTTGCAAGTTCCTGCGTAAGGAACTTAACATGGATGCCTGCGCCGCCATAAATTTCCGGCGGAAACTCGTTAGTAAGAATAGCTGCGTTCATGAAACTAAACTCCGTTTTACATGCATAATTATAAAAAAACACCCCGCCCATTCGGACGGGATGTCAGGAGTGAGTGTGGAATTTCTAGAAATTCTTGCACTGGCCTTTCCAGTTGCCCGGCTGGCCGATAATCGCGCCATCGATGTACTTGCCGCTCGTGCCGACGAAGTCTGCCTTGCGGAAGTCTTCGCCACCGAGGTGCCAACGCATCCAGGCAACCGTCGCAGCCATACCGCCCCACGGGCCAGAACCGTGACCCCATCCGCATTCGCCCTGCTGGCATTCGTTGCCCTGACCGCCGGTCATCTTGAGGAGGCACGCAGGAGCTCTGACGCCCTGGTTGTTGTAGTCCGCTTCGGCATTCGGACGTTCCATGCCGCCTTCGCCGTACACAATGCCAATCGTCTTGTTCGGAGACACATAAGACATTGCAGTATGGCCCAGGTCGCCGCTGTTGTTGAGCATGGCCGTAATCACGCGGTCGTCCTTGATGAGCATCTGCTCAGATTCGAGACCGCCCATGGAGTGGCCGGAGCAGCCCACCTTGGTCATGTCGAGTTTATTGTACAACGGATCGTTCGGATCTTTGTTCTTGCTTTCAAGCCAATCAAGGGCTGGCTTGCCCTGGCTGGCATCACCCGGAGATTGAGGAATAGCAACCACTACAAAACCGTGAGAGGCCAAGCGCTTGATGATTCCACCATAGTCCTTGGGGTCAGAGCCGCCACCTGGGCCCCACATCACGACAGCGTGCTTCTGGGTCTCGGACAGCTGTTTCGGATAAGCAAGGATCTTGCACAAGTTCCTGTGCTTGTCATTATCCCAAATACAGGGTTCGATATTCTCGATGTATTCGATCTGCATCTGGTCCTTGTTCTCGTCGGTACCTTCGGCAAGGAAGACGCCATCTTCGACCTTCGCTTCACTCGAAGAGGATTCTTCGACGACGACTTCGCTCGAGCTGGACAGCAGCCCCGGACCCACTTCGCCTTCGGAGCTGCTAGATTCGCCAGGCATCACGTCAGGATTACTGACAGGATCCGTGTTCTGGCTTTCCGTCCCCCCGTCCAAACTTCCATTGAGATTTTCAGCATCCGGATTAACAGCCTGCCCCGCGTTGAAATCGGATCCCTGCTGATTTAAGGGATCCTGCGACGGATCTGTTACTGTCTGACCGGGATTGGTCGGATCCGTGAGAACATCACCACTCCCTTGCTGTTCTCCAATCTGCTGTTCCGCATCCGAAATTGCGGCATTTACCGTATCGGAAGCATCATTACAGTTGACCAGGGCAAAGGCGGCACCGGCAATCGCGAGGCCCTTCACCATCCTCTTGAGAAGCTGCGACTTCATTCTGAACTCCTTTTGTCCCAATACACCTTTTTACATCCCTAAAGATACCTTGCAAAAAAACAAAAAAACTCCCCTCAAGAGGAGTTTTCGTGGACAAAATGTCAATAAGGAGTTTCTTTTATTAATGAGTTAAAATCTACTTTTTGGACGAATTGATGGTCGCCATGAACTCGGCGCGCGTCTTTTCGTCGGTCTTGAACCGGCCCAGAAGCTGCGTCGTCACCATGGTCGCACCGGGTTTCTTGACACCACGCATTGTCATGCACATGTGGCTAGCCTCGAGCACCACGGCCACGCCCTTCGGGTTCAATTCCTTCTGGATCAGTTCCGCAATCTGGCGAGTCATGCGCTCCTGTATTTGCGGAAAGCGCGCATAGAATTCGACGACTCGCGGAATCTTGGACAGGCCAACAACGCAGTCACCCGGAATGTAGGCTACGTGCGCACGACCGGTGAACGGCAAAAAATGATGTTCACACATGCTTGCAAATTCAATATTCGGCACAACGATCATCTCGTCGTACTTTTCATGGAAACGCGTCTTGAGGATATCTTCGGCGCGAGTCTCGCCAGAAAGGCCCGTCATGAGCTCGGCATACATTTTTGCCACGCGCTTCGGCGTGTCAAGCAATCCTTCACGATTCGGGTTTTCGCCCATTCCTTCCAGAATCAACCGGAAGCCGTCTTCCATTTTCTTGAAATCCATCATGGAGCCAAAGATAGCAAAAACATTGCCGCGACAAATCCACGACCGCGCTACAGCAATTCCTCGAGCGTCTCGAAGAGTACGTCGGGCTCTACCGGCTTGCTCAAGTGCGCATTCATGCCCACCTGCAGGCTCCGCTGCACGTCTTCGTCAAAGGCGTTTGCCGTGAGCGCAATAATGGGAACCTTCTTGGCGTCATCGCGATCCAGCTTGCGGATGGCGGCTGTCGCTTCCAGGCCGTCCATTTCGGGCATGCGTACATCCATAAGGATGGCATCGTAATAACTTTCGGGATGGTCGCGGAACATTTCCAGGGCCTTGCGACCGTTTACGGCCAGTTCCACCTGCAAGTCCCGCATCTTCAGCACTTCCATCATGATCTGCGCGTTGACATCCATGTCTTCGGCAAGGAGAACCCGCTTTCCGGCAAGTTCCGCCTTGTTCTTCGCAAGCGAGGTGTGTTCCTTCTTGCGCCGGAGGGCGTTCTTAAATTCGTCCAGCAGGATTCCCGAGAACAATGGCTTAGAAATGAAGCAGTCCACGCCGGCTGCCAGGGCCTCGTCCAGGATGTCGTCCCAGTTGTAGGCCGTCAATATGATAATGGCGGACTCGTCGCCGGTCACCTTGCGGATTTCGCGCGCCGTCTCGATGCCGTTCATCTCGGGCATCTGCCAGTCAATCACAATCAGGTTGTAGGGCTCGCGTCTCGCGTGGCGGAGTTTCGCCATCTCCACCGCTTCCTTGCCCGTAAGCACCGTGTCGGTGAGGATTCCCGCCTTGCCGAGCACGAGTTTCGCGTGCCCCAGGGCAATCTCGTCGTCGTCCACCACCAGCACGCTCATTTCGCTCGGGTGGATTTCGATTTCGTCGTCGGTCGCCTGCTTGCGCATGCTGTCGTTGAGGGTGAGCGTCACGCAGAACGTGGTCCCCTTGCCCTTTTCGCTTTCCACATCGATCTTGCCGTTCATCATGTCGACGATACCCTTGGTAATCGCCATGCCGAGGCCACTGCTGCCGTACTCGAAAGCCGTGGTGGCGTTTTCCTGGGTGAACGTGTCGAAAATCTTGGGCAGGAATTCCTTGCTGATGCCGATACCGGTATCGCTAATCTTGAAGACGAGCGTGGACTTGTTGTCGAACGCGGCAATCTTTTCCACATTGAGGTCGATGTTTCCGCCCTTCGGGGTGAACTTGACCGCATTGCCCAGGATGTTGATGAGAATCTGGCGAATCTTGGTGACGTCGCCGACGTAGTAGTCGTCCAGGCTGCCCGCCACATGGCACGAATAGTTCAGGCCCTTGGTTCGGCTCTGGTCGTCGATGATAGTGTTCACCTGCTCCAAAAGCTTGGGGAACGAGAACTCCTCGCTGTTGATCTTGGTACGGCCACTCTCGATGCGGCTCATGTCCAGAATCTCGTTGATGAGGCTCAGCAGGTGTTCTGCGGAGGAGCCGATCTTTTCCAGGTAGCCGCGCGTCTTCGACGAAATCTCGGGTTCGTGCAGCGCAAGGCTGTCGAGGCCGATAATCGCGTTCATGGGCGTGCGGATTTCGTGGCTCATGTTGGAGAGGAATATGGTCTTCGCCTTGCTCGCCTCTTCTGCCGTCTTGAGCGCATCGGAAAGCGCCTGGTTCTTGGCAAGGGAATCGCGCATTTCCTCGTCGATATCGGAAAATCCGAAACCTACAATGCGGAGCGGTGCATCCGGGGCGTCGCCGGCATTGTGCACGCCCGCCATGCGCAGCATTTCGTAACTTTCCTTGCCGCCATGGTTTGCCAGGTAGCGCAAGGTATAGATCTTGTTCTTCGCGACACCCGCGCGCACGTTTTCGGGCTGTATAAAAGCGAGGAACTTTTCGCGAGATTCCGGTGCGACAAACTTTTCGGCATAGGTTTTGAAATTTTCCAGGTAGCCGATTTCGTCCCCTTCCTTGAAAGGTGCCGGAACGGAGCCGTCCTTGCGGTAGCATATCGCCATTCCGGTATCCAAGTTCAGGTAGTAGACGCTGCGGTAATCTGACGCTAGCGCGGTAATCATGTTACGCTGTTCGTTCCTCTTGCGTTCTTCTTCAACTAACTTCTGCTGGAGCGCAAGCTGTTCTTCCAGTTTTTCCTGCTTGATGCGGCTTTCGGCATCGGCCACCTCTTTTTCTAACTTGAGTTGAGAGGTACGCCTGATTTGCATGAAGAGGAACAGGAACACGGTCAAGAGCACTAGCGCGATAATTCCGGATAGCAGAAGGCTGCGTTCCAAAATGTCTTCCGAAATGGAACCGATTTGCTCGGAGATGACGCTTTCGCGGATAAGGTAGGTCAGCATCCAGTCCGTAGAATGGATGGGAACATAGTACATAGTTTCACGGATGCCGTTATACTCGAAGGAAACGACGCCCGCCTCGTGGTTCGCGAAGTCGGAACGCATCTTTTCCATGGAGAAGCCCTTTTCGAAGCTGGCTTTTTCCATGGCGGCAAGCAGATTGTCGCCGCTCGCAAGCCCACCTAGCACCAGGTTCGTAAGCGAATTGCCTGCCTTCGAGTAGATGTTGCAAAATGTAATTCCCTGCCGGTCGGATTCCAGCGAAATACCTTCCAGCATGCGGTTCATGTCGATTTCCATGAAGCACACGACCAAAACCCGACCATTAAAGGCAAGACGGTCCACAGGCACGGCAATGACAACAGTCTTCTTTTCTTCACTGTTTTTCTTTAATGAAATTTCGGATTTTGCCAGGGTCCTGTAATCGAAATTATAGAGATCAATGTCGGTGCGCGTACCGCGGGATGTGTAGATGAGACCCGCAGTGTCCACGAAGGCGAACTTTTCTAGACCGTACAGTTGCTTCATGCGGAGCTGGTAGCTCTGCAAGCTTGCGGTACTGGCGAGGTCTTCTTTTGAAAGCAGGCCCACCGCCACATCTAGGTCGTTGATGTAGCCGTTCAATTTCGACGCCACCACCTGTTCGCGGCGGTTCGCGAGTTCGTTCATAAAGAGGAGCGTCACGTTGCGCACGGCCTTTTCCGTATCTCCGCTCGCGTGGCGACCCGTGAAGATTGTCCCCAGCACAAGGATGATAACGATGATGGGGGCCACGATAGTGGCGATACTTACAATCCCGATTCTTTTTTTCGTTTCCATAACATTGTCCTGTTAAAACTTTACCGCACCCACTGCGCAAGGGTCTTAATCATGTTTTTTACATCTACGGGTTTTGCGATGTGTGCCTGCATGCCCGCATCTTCGGCGGCTTTCACGTCTTCGGCAAAGGCATTTGCGGTCATGGCAACAATGGGAATTCCCGCAAGATCCTTATTTTCAAGGAGCCGGATGTTCTTGGTGGCGGTATAGCCATCCATGACAGGCATCTGGATATCCATGAGAATCAGGTCGTAGTAGCCGGGAGAGGATTTTTCTACCATCTCTACGGCATCCTTTCCGTTTTCGGCGGTTTCTACAGCAAAACCCATCTGCATAAGGATCATCTTTGCAATTTCCAGGTTCACCAGGTTGTCTTCTACCAAAAGCGCGCGTTTGCCTGCAAAGGAAACTTCGCTGGTGGCACTTTCGTCGGATTCTTCGGGCTTGTCGCCGCCAAACTTGAGCAGGTCTTCTTCGGTGGCGAGCCTGAACTTGACCCGGACAATGATTTCGGTACCGTTCCCGAGAGAGGTGATGACCTCGATGGTGCCACCCATCATGTCGACAATGCTCTTGGTAATGGCAAGACCAAGTCCGGTTCCCTCTGTGCGGCTATTGGTGGAACTCCGTTCTCGCTCGAATGCAGTGAAAACTTTTCCCACGAAGTCCTTGGACATACCAATACCCGTATCCTGGATTCGGATTTCGTAGAAACCGTAGCCATCGTCACCTGCGGCCACTTCCCACAACGATACATTGACATTTCCATTTTCAGGTGTAAACTTGAAGGCATTGGAAAGTACATTCAACAGCACACGGTTCAGATTTTTCTTGTCGCACCAAACTAGGCGATTTTTCACCTGCGAGAGATGCAACTTGAAATTGATTTTTTTCTGCTTCATCTGTTCAACGAACAAGTCCCGGATATTCTCGAAAATCTTGCACAGGTCTTCGGGAGAAAACTCCAGTTCCACCTTGCCGCTTTCGATACGGCTCATTTCCAGGATGTCGTTAATGAGGGTCAGCAAGTGCTGGCTCGACATGTCAATCTTTTTCAGGTAATTGCGCAGGTTTTCGGTGGCAGGCTCCTTCATGGCTAGATTGGTGTAACCGATGATGGCGTTCATGGGCGTGCGGATATCGTGACTCATGTTGAAAAGGAACTGGCTCTTGGCAAGGCTCCCTTCTACGGCGCGGATTTTTTCACGCTCCACGAGTTCGTTCTTTTTGCGTACCTGATTCTGCACGTACAGCATAACGACTAGCCCAACAAATACAATGGCGAGGAGCACGACGCCAGTAAAGACCAGCATGTCGCGGGAAGCGTCGTCGGGGGCTTTTGCATACAGGAGCTTTGCCACCCACATGATGGCGGAATAAAGGAGCAGGGCAAACAGCACCACGCCGGAGATGGACATGCCGCTGTATTCGGCGAGGGAACTCCGGCGAATGGTGCTCCAGTAAAAGACAAAGCCCAGCAGGCACCACAGCGACAGGAGCAAGAAGGCGGCGGAACTCATTGCCTCCATGGCGGCAAGCCTGGGCACAAGCTGCACCACCACGAAGATAATGGATATGATAGTGCCGATACCGCCGGCCACACGAACTTTGGAGTTGTTTTCGGTCTTTGCAATTTTCCAGGCCGCAGCCGATACATAGCCGAACCCTACAATGGCGCCGAAGGATGTCAGGTCTACAAACCAGTTCAGCGTGTTTCGGCCCAAAAGCGCAAGCACAATGGAAATGACCATGATGAACAGAATGCTGTTGGTGGTCTTCGAGAATCCGTCAGAAAGGATACGGTCTTCGGCCATGGTGGAAAGGATGCGCACGATGGCGCGGTAACCGCCTATAAGCCCGGTCAAGATGGCGGCAACGGCAGTGATTCCCAGGACCACAAGGCCAAAGGGCCCCATAATCTCCTTTACCCCGTAGAAAACGGGCACGGAAACGACCCCTTGTAGCGTGCCGATTTTGGAGACATAGTCACTCCAGGAGCTGAATCCTTCTGGAACAACGGCCACTCCTACCAGTGCAATCGATATGTACGAAATAGCGGCCAGGATAATGGCGATGGCGATAATCCACTTGGTCTTTGTGGGCGAAAAATTGAAGCGGTAGGTCTCGAAGCAGGCCACGTCAAAGCCCACGAAGGCCCACGGGGCAAGAATCACCAGGCTGAAAATGCCGTAAAACGGGTTCAGCCCTGCCGTACCGAAAACGGGGCCGTTGGTGAGTGCGCCGGTAGCGAGAGCCTTGGGCAGGCAGATAATTCCGATAATGACAATTCCTATGAACAGAATCAGCGCAAATATGGTCTGCAGCTTGTGCAAGATTCCCTTCAGGAGCAAGAACAGGGTTCCGACCATGGCGAGGCTCACCACAGATACCATGGCCTCGGTAAGGAAAACCTTGTGCCCCGCTACCGTATAGCTGTACCCGATTTGCAGGGCGTCGCCCAACAGGAGCCTTGCCACGATAAACAGCGCGGTTGCGTTCAGGAAAACGACGGTCAGGTAAGAAAGGCACAGGAACCAGGAACTGAGAAAGGCGTGGTCGCGGCCGAAGGCTTCCTTGGCGTAGGCGTACACACCGCCGGGCTGGCCGTTTCGTCCCATCAGGTAAGAGAAATTGTAGCCGATCACCAGCATGATGGCCATACCTGCCAGCATGGTGATGAGGGTTCCCAACGGGCCCGCCACCGGAAGGAACGTGGTCCCCGGCATCACAAATATTCCCCATCCGACCATGACACCGAAAGCCATGCCCCAGACGTCTAGGCGCGACAGATACTTGGAAATAGCAGAATTCTTGTCTTGCAACATATCTATTTTCTATTCTGGGCGGTCCAGATGAGTTCTTCGAGAGTCTGGTACAGGTGTTCCGGTTCCACAGGCTTAGAAAGGTGGGCGTTCATGCCTACCTGCAGGGAGCGCTGCACGTCTTCGTCGAAGGCGTTTGCGGTCATGGCCACGATGGGAACCTTGCGGGAGTCGCTCCGGTCCAGGGCGCGTATGGCCCTGGTCGCTTCCAGACCGTCCATTTCGGGCATGCGGATGTCCATCAAGATGGCGTCGTAGAAATTTTCGTCGCTCTTGGCGAACATGTCCAGTGCAATCTGGCCGTTTACGGCGTGATCGACAATGGCGTCTTTTACCGTCAACAGCTCCTTCATGATTTCGGCATTGATGAGGATGTCTTCGGCCAGCAAGATATGCCGCCCGGCGAGGCTTGCACGGCACTTTTTCTTGAAAAGGTTCATGTTGTTTCGACGGGCGACACGTTCGAACTCATCGATGACGTTGCTTGCAAAGAGCGGTTTCGCAAGGAAACTGTCCACCCCGATATGCAGCGCCTCGTCCATGATTTCGTCCCAGTTGTAGGCGGTAAGGATAATCACCGTAGTCTCGTTGTCGTAACGTTCACGGATCTTTTTCGCCACTTCCAGGCCGTCCATGTTGGGCATTTTCCAGTCCAGAAGCACCAGGTTGTAGGGCTCGTGCTTGGCGTGCTTTACCTCCAGCATCTGCAGGGCTTCTTCGCCGCTGGTGCTGGTGTCCGCCTTGATGCCCGCCTCGTCCAGCACGAACCGCGCGTGTTCGCAGGCGATTGCGTCGTCATCGACGACCAGCACGCTGATGTCGCGCAGGTTCACGTGGTCTATCGACACTACCTCGTGGTCGCAGTTCTTGAGGGTCACCACCACCGTGAATACGGAACCTTCGCCTTTCTTTGACTTTACCGAGATAGAACCGTTCATCATTTCCACGATGTTCTTGGTAATCGCCATGCCAAGCCCTGTGGAACCGAACTTGTTCCTGCGGCTGGAATCTTCTTGGGTAAAGGAATCGAACACCTTCGGAATAAACGATTCGTCCATGCCGATACCCGTGTCCTTCACCTCGAATTTCAGGGTACTCTGGTCTTCGAACTGCGCAACCTTGGAAATGGTAAGGGTGATGCTCCCGGGGGCTTCGGTAAACTTGATGGCGTTACTCAAGATGTTGATGAACACCTGCTTGAGCTTCATATCGTCGCCGATAAAGTAGTCGTCAACATGGCCCTCGATGTGGCATTCGAATTTGAGGCCCTTGTCCGAGCACTGGGACATGACCATGGTGTTGATCTGTTCCAGCATTCCGGCAAAGGAGAACTCCTCCTTGCGCATCACCAGCCTGCCGGATTCGATTCGACTCATGTCCAGAATGTCGTTGATGAGCCCCAGCAGGTGCCGTGCACTCCCGCCAATCTTTTCCAGGTATTCCCGGGTCCGCTCCGAGATGGCCGGGTCTCTCAGGGCTAGGCTGTTGAGGCCGATGATGGCGTTCATGGGCGTGCGGATTTCGTGGCTCATGTTCGAAAGGAAGGCCGTCTTTGCCTTGCTGGCCTCTTCCGCCGCATCCAGCGCTTCGCCCAGGGCCTGGTTCTTGGCCATGGAATCCCGCATTTCGGCATCGATGATGGTAAGCCCCATTCCTACCGCATGCACCATGTGATCCTTGCGGTCTTCAGGGTGATGCACCCCTGCCATGCGGATCATCTCGTAGTATTCCTTGCCGTCCCGGCGGGCCAGGTAGCGGTAGGCAATCAGTTGTTCGTTCTGGAGCGCCTCGCGGATGTTCGCGGGCTCGATGAAGTTCAAGAAACCTTCACGATATTTTTCCGTAACGCAGTTGTTGCCGTAGTCCCGGAACCGTTCCAGGTAGGGGAAATGTACCCCTTCGGCATGCTGGTGGTGGTCTTCGGGGTCGCCGCGGTAGCATACGGCATCGTCCTTGTCGAGGTCCACGTGATAGACGCTTCGGTAGTCCGAGGCCATGGCGGTAATCATGCTGTCCAGCTGCGCCCGCTGTTTTTGGCCTTCCAACAGCTTCAGTTCAATCTGTTCGTGCTTTTCGGTAATGTCCGAAATAAAAACATAGTAGAGTCCGCCGTAGTTTTCGCTGTCGGCGTAGTGACCGTAATCGTCTACCCAACGGAGCTTTCCGTCTTTGCGCTTGATGCGGTACTCGACATAGTCCAGTTTTTCGCTTGATTTTACGATTTGCTCGTCGATAGAGGACTGAATTTTTTCGTAATCCTCGGTGTAAACCATGCCCTTGAAGGTGAAACCGGTCAGTGACTTGAATTCGTCCAGGTCTCGGCACCCGAAAATATCGAACACCGTGTGGTTTGCGTATAGCAGTTCGCCATCACCTTGAGCCTTGTAGATGAAGAATCCACCGGGCATGTAGCGCCCGATGTCTTCCACGATGGACATGTTCTTGTCGTTCAGCTTGAAGTGGTTGAACATGGCGACAACCTTTAGGCTAAGTTATTATGCGCACAGCTCCGACAATTTATCACGGAGAGTTAGCAGTTCCGAAACCATTCCGCGATAGTCCATTTCCGTTCGGTTCCGCAAAGGTTCCGTAATCTTTACGGCCATGTCATACATCGGTGTCAGGGCTAGGTTCCCGAGCGCACCTTTCAGGGCGTGAACAGCCTCGAAGGCTTCGTCCAAGTTGTTGTTTTCGATAGACGACTTAAGTCGATCAAAGTTCTTTTCGGCAGGGATTGTCGCAACCAGCCGCAAGTACAAGGCCTCGTTGCCCATACAGCGGCCAAGACCTTCCATGGTATTTGCTCCAAAGTCTTTCAGTTTTTCGATAGTAATCACGGCTCGTTTCTCCTGTATTCAAGTTCCTTTTCTATAAACGGCACAAATTCCTCTGGCGGAACCGGCTTCGAGAAGTAGTATCCCTGAATAATATCACAGCCCATCTTCTTGAGAATGTCGAGCTGCGACTGCGATTCAACGCCCTCGGCAACTGCGGGAATCTTCATGAACTTAGCAATATCCGTCACCAGTTCCACCAGTTTCAGGTTGCGTTCATCCTTTTCCATATTGCGGATAAACGACATGTCGATTTTCAGGATATCGATGGGAAGCGTCGTGATCATATTCAGCGAGGAATACCCCGTACCAAAATCGTCCAACTCAATGCGGAAACCAAGTTTTCGCAGGTTCTCCACGACATCGATTAGCCTACTCATGTTTTCGGAGTAGGCACTCTCGGTCACTTCGAGCAGATAATCCGCAGGAGAAAGCCCGTTAACATCCATAATACGCTTCAGTTTCGGTTCAAGTTCCGGATCCAGAATGTCTATGCGCGACACATTTACCGATACCGGAAGAATGGCTCCGTACTGCTCCTTCCACTTGCGAATCTGGATGGCGACCTCGGTCCAGACAAAGTTGTCCACCTTCTGGATAAGCCCATTGGATTCAAAAAGCGGGATAAAATCGCCAGGGCTAATAAATCCAAGCTTCGGGTGTATCCAACGTACCAGTGCCTCGGCACTCGCCAGGCGAGGCACATCGCCCGTTATGTTATACTTGGGCTGGTAATACACCTTTAGGTCGTGATGGTCGATAGCTTCCTGTAGGTCGCGGATAAGCGTTTCCTCGTAAACGCGGCGAGAGTGCAGTTCGTTGTCGTAGCGAGCAAAGGCTTGAGTAAAGTCTCCACGGTTACTGTTGCAGGCAGTCTTTGCACGGTCGAACCATGCCTCAATTTCTACATCACGGCTTACATTTTCCCAGAGCCCATAGCGGATGCGCACGTTGCTCATCTTGAAGAACTCCGAAATCACCTTGCCAAGAGCTTCCTGCAATGCCGTATAGTCATCCTGATGGGCGCTAAATATGTAGAAAGTATCGGCATCCGCACGACAGGCAATGGCGTTCATGGGCGAAAGTTCCTTCCGCATAGTCTCGCCAATCTTTGCAAGCAGGTGATCGCCAAAGGGGCGACCGCAGAACTCATTCACTAGATGGAACTGTTCGACATCAAATACCAGTGCATCGCGGGGAATGTCACTACTCCAGAGTTCAATCTGGCGGATGTATTCAAAGAAGTAGTCCCTAGTATAAAGACCCGAAATGCTATCGCGTTCCGTGTGGCTGATAAGGTTCTTGTCCTCGAACAGCTCGATGATGCGCCTGCAACGGGCAATAATCACTTCGGGCATGTCGTAGGGTTTCTTGATAAAGTCTGCCGCACCGAGTTCAAGGCTCCTGACTTCGGATTCCTTTTCCGATGTCATCACAATGACCGGAATACGCTTGAGCCGTTCGTCATCATTCCGATGGTTCAAGAATTCAAAGCCGTCCATGACCGGCATCAGCAAGTCCAGAAGCACGAGCGAGTAGGCCGCCCCCTGATGCGATAGCCTATCCAGAGCCTCCTTTGCATTATCTACGCAATCTACCTCGTAAATATCCCTCAGAATGTTGCACAGGATTTCGCGATTGACCAGTTCGTCATCGACAATCAGGATTCGCCGTTTCAGGGAGCTGTACTGTCTCATCTTTTCCATAAACGCCTCTTTCCCCTAAATATAACACAAATAACAAATATTTTACGAAAAAAGTGTCCCAGACGCATGTCGTCCTCAAAATATAGAGTATATTACAAGCGATAAACGAGGTGTATATGAGAGCAAAGTCTATTCTCGCGATCGGTCTCGCCCTTTCGGCAATCCAGGCGTTCGGTGCCGTTTACTACGTGGCCACCGATGGCAGCGACAACAACGCCGGTACAAAAGCAAAACCCTTCGCGACGCTCAACAAGGCGAATACCGTTGTGCACGCGGGCGATACCGTCTGGATTCGCGGTGGCATCTATGATCTGCGCGATACGGTCTTTTTCGAGCGTTACAAGATGACTGCGGCAATCGTCCTCACGGCAAGTGGCGAGAGCGACGACAACCGCATCCATTACCTGGCCTATCCGGGCGAGCGTCCGATTTTTGACGGCGCAAACCTCCCCGTGGCCGCAGGTACGGACCATAGCGACGGCACTCCCGAAGGAGCGATGTACACGTCGCCCATCGTGATTTCGGCAAAGTACCTGCACTTGAAGGGTTTCGAGGTGCGGAACACGCCCATGAAGCACAACTCGAATTCCGGCGTTTTCCTTTACGCGAGCAAGCACATCTTCTTGGAGCAGATTGACAGCCACCATAATGCGGGCCCCGGATTCTTCGCGAACGACGGCGCACCGGATGGCGGTGGGCACATCTTCTTGAACTGCGACGCGCACGACAACTACGACCCCTTGGGCTGGCAGGGCGACGGCGAAAATGCCGACGGCTTCGGCGCGCATTACCAGAAACCCGGCGAGGGCGATACCACGAAGTTTATCGGGTGCCGCGCCTGGTGGAACAGCGACGACGGATTTGACTTCATCAACCAGGAATTCCCCGTGGTGCTCGAAAACTGCTACGCCATGGGGAACGGCTACAGCGATTACGGGCTTGGAAACCCGAAGAACGGCAACGGGCACGGCATCAAGATGGGCGAAAGCACCCTCGGCGGCGGGCGGCATATCATCAAGTTCTGCGCCGCCTGGAAAAACAAGGCGACGGGCTTTTACGCGAATTACACCGGCGTGGGCAGCAAGTGGCTCAACAACACGTCGTACATGAACAAGGACCGCGAATTTGCCATGGCGTCGACGCTCTTCGATTCCGAAGGGAACCGCATTGCCGAGGTGGCGCCCCTCACCGGCGATAACGCGCACGTGCTCAAGAACAACATTGCCTTCCCGAACAAGAATTCGCAAGTCGGGGAGTGCTGGGAGTATATACCGAGCCAGAACATCGACCGTTATGTGGAATGCCCTGCCGGCGAAAACAACACGTGGAATTTGAAACTGGATTTGACAGAAGATGATTTTGAGAGTCTCGATGACCCGAGCATGACCGTGACCGGCAAGGACCTCTCGACGATTCCGGGAATCTTGGGCCCGCGCAACGCCGACGGCAGCTTGCCCAACGTGGGCTTCTTGAAACTCAAGAAGGGGAGCCGCGCCATCGACAAGGGCGAAGATCTCGGATTCCCGTTTGTGGGCGAAGCGCCCGACCTCGGCGCATTCGAATACGGAATGTCGAGCAGTTCTGTGGCGTCATCTGGTTCTGTTGCCGAATCATCTTCTGGAACGGCACGAATCATGCCGCAAAGGATGCCCGACGGCGAAAAGCCCGCCCGCAAGGGCTACCGCGACCTCAAGGGCCGCCGCTACGAAAAGCTGATCCGCTACCGCGTGATGTTCTAACACCCCCTATTTACCCGCCTTTTTTGCCCGTTTCCTGTGGAACGGGCGTTCTTTTTTGCCCGTAATTGTGTATTTTTCTGTAAAAACAGACGCACCGCGAGGTGCAGTTTTGAGGTATCTATGAAAAAACTCGTGATTGTGACTTATGTGCTCCGTGCGCTGGGTTTTGTGCTGGTACTTTTGATGCTTTTCGGACACAGCATTGTCTTGAATTTGTTCCCTGGGCTCGAAGGGCGTTCGATCAATCCGATATTCTATACGGGCGTGGCCTGCTACGCCGTGGGTGCAATTATCCATTTCTTTATC
>NZ_CALEFV010000168.1 GCF_937877005.1 uncultured Fibrobacter sp.
AATAAAAGCGTACCCTTTTCCTAGCTCCATGATGAACCTCTGCAAATTGTTGATAATGCTCGTTTCTAATTCAGATTCAGAGAATGTCGTGTTTTGCGGAAAACCAAGGAATTCCGCAATAACAGGATTCTTGATAAACTCTAGCTTATCTTGCAAATGAGTTGTCTTTTCAATCATTTCGTTATGGACAAGCTCCTTGTGCTGAGATTTTAACATCCGGTGATAATACTGACTACTGATATTGCGCTGCAAAGTCCGAGTACTCCACACCTCGCGTGCAGCCTCTTGTTCGTACCACAAACGGGCGTTGACATCTTTTTCTTGTAGCAAAATGCTGTAATGAGTCCAACCCAATGCAACAGGTTTAGTAGGTATGAACTCCAATTGTTTCTGTCCAGATTTTCCAATCACTGATTGGAAAATTTGAGGATAGCCTGTAAAGAATTGCACGAACATATACAGATTGCTTTTGTTAAATCCTCGTCCATAACATTGAGTAAGTTTTTTACTCAATGCTGATATAACCAAATCGCCATATCCGGCACGTTTGTCCTTGAGCACCTCCTTTTGAATTCGCATTCCTAAAAGCCAGTTGCGCTTGATAAGGGTCTCGTTGACGGCATGGCGGGCAAACTTTTGCGCCTGCTCAATAATCGCGCAAGCGTCATTGATGAGTTGGGCGTTTGCGATAGGTGTTACCGGTTTCTCTTTAGACATAGCAGCTCCTTTGAAAAAAGAAAAACATTTGATAATCATCAAATGCCTTTCGGAGCCTACACTATTAGGAACCGCAGCTGAAATGTAGATAATATTAGGATGCTGGCAAGGGGCCTAACGAAATTTTACAGAGCGGTTCTAATCACTTCGCATAGCCCACAGGGTTGTTCAGCAGGGGCACCTGCGAGTCGGAAAGCTTGAGAAGTTTCTTGATGGCGGGAACGTCCATCGTCATGCGCGGGCGGGTCACCAGGCCCATGCCGGCACAGAACAAATTAATATTCTCGCTCACGATTCCCGCGTCGGTTCCCATCGTCACCTTCGCGCGGGCGTCGCTGCTGCCGAACTTGGTCTCGTCTGCAACGATGAGGATGCTCACCGGGGCCGCCTTCGCCCAATCCTGACGGTCGGCAACGAGCGCCCTGTGGTCACCCTTCGCCACCTGCTTCAGGGCGTTTTCCTTGTTCAGGTATTCCGAGACGCCCTTGCTCGTGAACACGAACACGCGGATTTCCTGGAAGTTGCGGGCAGTCGGCGACGTGAGCTTGCCATCGGCAGGGCGGTTCACGCCGATAGCCGCAAAAAGCAAATTCGAAAGATCCTGGTCGGAGAGCATCTTGTCGCTGAACTCCGTGCCGGAAGCCCTGTCCCAGAGCGCCTCCATGACAGGCTTGCCGCCAGTCTTTGCCGGAGCGGGGAGTTTTTGGAGCTGCGCCATGGCCAGCGTGCTGCAGATGAGCGTTGCCATAAGCGTGAGTGCAAAACGATTTTTCATGGGGTACTCCTTGAGGGGGGTGGCAGAAAGAAAAGTAGAATAAATTTCACAAGGCAAGCCATCCCTAACGCAAAAAGTGTATATTAGAATCTAGCTGTCAAGGAGACACGCAATGACTCAAAAACTCTGGAACAAATGCAAGAAGTGCGGCTGCGACAAGCCCGAAGACACCGAGAAACTTTGCGAGCAGTGCAAGGCAAAGCGCCGACAATTCTGGAGCGACCTCAAGAAAGTCGGCGGCGTAGCTGCAGGCGCGTTACTTGTGGTAATTGCCGGCGGGAAGATGAGGAAGAAATAAAAGACTGGCTTCAAATTCATTCTCAATCCACAACTACTTTTTTAGCCTTATTTTCACTAGACGATGCTCTAGTATCTTGCAGCATTTTCACCACATTATCCCGAAGCACCATCATCATCTTATTCATCATTTCATAATCCGCGTTGAAAAATTCATACGCATCCTTAATGATTCCGCACTTCTTTTTCAAGTCAGCATAGGCTTTTTGACAAGTTTCCGGAGTTGCAAGGTCATAGTCCCTTGCAACATAATGGACTAGGGTATTTCGCACATCAACAAAATTCTTGAACTTCGTTTTTGCGTGACGTAACCGCCCTTTCCACTCAATTTTATAATCGAACTTGAAAGCAAAAAGCCCTTGTTTTTCCGCATTTTCCAATTCTTTATTACAGCGAGGGGTGTAAATCGCCTCCAACATCTCCACACCAATTGGACCAAGCGGCGACTTATCACCTTTCTGTTTTTCTATCGCTTTTTTCAAAGACTCCAAAAGTTCTTGAGGAGTTTTGCCTGTCCATATCCCACCACAATGCTTGTGCATCCAACGCAATCGCAATTCGATAACATTGCACAGATAAACCGCTCGACCCAACAATTCAAAGACCTGTGATTGCGTAGATGTTTCTAACGACATAATCTCCCTCAATAGCAGCCTTCCAGTTTCTTTATTATCTCGCGCTGGGCCTTTTCGGAAAGGTGCTTTTTGCAGCGGATGGAGTCCAGTTCAAAGGAAAGGTCCTCGATTCGCCAGCACTTGGTTTCTTGGCTGTGCGGGTCTTGGGAATCCGCCGGCTTTTTGCGATACACCTTTATTTCGGGGTTCGCCCACACGACAATCGGCTCGACGAACGCATGTTCCTTGTTCCGGTTGAAATCGGGGTCAAGGAATTCCTTCAAGGCCGCGGCATTGCGCCTCGCCTGCTTAATCGGGTTGGAATCGTCAGCGACTTTCTCGTATCCGCCTTTCCGCTTCTCGTAGAAATCGGAGCCGGAATATTCAAAAGTCCCGGAACGGTTTTTCACCTCGATTGCGAACACGCCCCACGGCGAAATAAGGGCGATGTCGATATCTTCCTTGCGGCCGTTAAAATGCAGATTCCTGAAAATATGGCAACTGCCGTCCAGCGATTCCCTCAGGGCATCGACAACGTGGTCCTCGCCCTCGAACCCCTTTTTGAACGACGCAATCTTGGAATCGAGATAATTGATAATCTTGTCGAGAGGCCTTATAATTACAAAATAGCCTGCAACAAGCATGAGCACCGCGCCAACGCCGATAATCACCCAAGCAAGCCAATTCAAATCGGCAAGCGTCGAATAATCATACACGAAAAATGCCTTGTATGCATACCACAACAAGTATGCAATGCAGAGCCCCAAGGCAGCGCCAATCACGAGACCTTCCCTTATAAGGTAACGTTCCGTTTTGCGCAGCAGATACGAGCTCTTTGGAGAAGTCACCAACAGCGGGCCCTTGCCGTCCAGAATCTTCTGGCGCTCAACCTGATAATGGTAACCCAGCAGAATGACGCAAGCCGAGCGAATCTGGGCGCTCTGGGTTTCGCCCATGAGCGAATGCAGGCGGTTCCAATCCATGCAGCCGTTATGCCGGTACCACAGTTCCCGAATAGTCGCCCAACCGCCGTTATCCGCAACCTTGACAGCGACCGCCTCGTCAATATTCCTGGGGAGATTGCCGCCGTCGATATATTCGCGGATTTTGCGCTCCCTATCGACAAGGAGAACCTCGGCAGCCTTGCGGACCTGTTCGTTTTCTGCCTTGGCAGACGCCCGGCGGAGCATTTTGCAAGTCAGCTTGTCTTGGTCCAAAAGTTCGCCCATGGTCTGCTGGGAACCAGGCCAAATCATGCTACGCGCGCGAGGAATTGTAAGGAACGGGGAGGACATGGGAGGGTTAATCTTCATCCATTGTCAATAACTTCTTTTCCATTCGAACATTAGACAAATCATTTGGAAAAGACCGAATTAACAAAGATTCAAAATCTTTTATTGCAAATTTATCAACCTTATAAATGGATACATAATGTGCAATCTGCCATAAATAATATTGTTTTTTTTGAATATTTGTTCCTGCAAATCTATACAACTTTTGGCTTTTTCTAGGTCTATTATAAGCACTTTTCATTTCATCCCATAGTGTATTTTTCTTATTCTCTTCCGTTTTTCCAGCATATATAGCCTCTCCAAGCGAATCATAAAAAATGTATATACCCCCTCTCATATTTTTTATTTTGTTCTCTATATCACAGATTTCCTTCTTAGTTCTGCCTATAGACATTTCATACTTTTTCTCCTGCTTCGATAATCTGTATTCTAGGGGCAAAATTTCTGCTATCGGGGAATATGCATTTGATATAGCATGTTTTCTGACAGCAATAGCCAATTTTTTCATTAATTCCGCAACACTTTTGGGAGAATTTGTGCCACCAGTTCTCAAATTGTTAATTTTTGCTTCGGGAACATCTAAAAAATCGGCTAATTCTGCATTTGTTCCCTTGTTAAATGCAACTTTTATCGTATCAAGCATCTCTTTGATAACTTCTATTCGACCGGCTTTTTTGTAATCTTCCTTTGTTGGCATAGACACATCCTTTTTTCAACAAGTTAATACACATTGGCGATTCAAGCATTTATTCTGATTTATTTGAGCATTCAAAATTTCCTATGGGCACTCCGAAATTCCATGAGTCTTGAGAGATTCCATTATTTAAACGTAACACTTCTTTTTTTTCTTGAAGATTCAAAGATTCCATTAACTGTTCGTAATTCTTTTTTTCTTTTTCAACATCAATCATAGCCATAAGAATTCTACTGCCTAGTCAAGTATGTTGCGCCCGTTGAACTTTGTATTATTTTTGTCACGGGACTCTGATCAATCGTAATCACAAAAGCATGATGAACACTCAAAACAGATTCCTGTAAATTTTGATCATTTTCCAGTTCTATGATTGGCAAACCCAAATTCTTACAAAATTCAATATCAAAATGTCTTGAATGAGACTTGTTATTTGAATTTAATTGAGAAACAATTTGCTTAATTTTTTCCGTTTTTCCTGCAGAATTGTCAGAAGCAAACATATATTTATCAAGCCATTCTGTAACCAGAGATTCTGATAAGGATATTGAATCCACAACTGTATAAAAAAATGCAGCGGGATACCGGCTCAATTGTATTTCCCAATAAGTTTTAGATTGTGGATTTGCGTCTAAATTAGATTTCGCTTCTTGAAATTCTTGCATGATATTGTATGCTGGAACTCCACCAAATTGTGGGTCAAACGGCCCTAAACAAGAATGCTTGCCAAGGACAAGTTCATTTGCCGCACAAGCCAACATTGTCCCTGCAGACATCGCCATTTGCGGTACAATAACCCTAACATTATCAAATTTATTATGAAGGTATTTTACTATTCCCTCCGTTGCAGTAGGATTACCACCAGGAGTGTGCAAAATTAGATCAAGTCCTTTAGTGCAATCCATTCCATGAATTGCCTGCATAAAACCTGTCATATCACTATCATTAATATCTATATTCAAATTACGACCAGGCTTTAACCAACCAGAATAATAGGCAATAACATTTCGGCCTGTTTGAGTAGACATTTTTTCAATATACTTTCGGCGTAATCCGTCTATTGTCAACGGAGGTAATGCGTTGCCAGCATTATCATATTGCGGTTGACCAAGTTCATCTAATAATTTACCCCAAGATGGCATAATTTAACCCTTTTTTATAAATACACTAGTAAACAATTGAAATGTCCGAAGGAGACGCTTCAAAAGTTAATCCATTTAGTTTTAAAAACATATTGACAGACAATTTGCCATAATCAAATACGCTTTTGGGCAACGTGACACATTTAATATCAGCAGCAACATCATCTAATTTGAATTTAATATACGGCACCAACCCCTTATCCGATTCTTTAAATTCAAGATCTTTTTTTCTATGCACAACAATTCTCCATTCTTTTTCTTCATCCCAACATTTTTCCTTTACAAATAAAGCACTTATGAATACATCTTTCTTCAGCTCAAATAACCCATCCTTGCATAAACCAGAACCATCGTCGTTCAACTCTATCAAATCACAATATTCTTTTAATTTTTTACTAATCGTGTCAATTTTGCCGTATTCCACTTTTGCAAAGTAGCAACTATTCTCTAATCCTTTACATTTTTCTTTAATGCTTTCATAGTCAAAGCCCAAACATATACTTTTTTCTTTTTTTCCATAACCCCTCCATTGGCTTAATTTGTCTTTTTCTTCACTAAAACATACTACATAAAAACATTCTAATTCTTCTACTTTTTCTTTATTTTCTACAATATTTTTCATTGATTTTAGAAAAGCAATTGTTTCCTCTTTTCGATATGCGCCCCCATTTATGAGTTCTTCAATTTTTTCAGATGTCTTTGATAGACCATATTTAAATTCGTTTTCATCGTTCAAATATCGAAAATGAGTTGCCCACAATTCTTTATTTGAGACAATTCCCTTCATTGCGCCAACATCAGTATATTGATAAATTACTCCCCCCTCTATTTTTTCAGAAGGATTATTTTCTGCAAATGTATTAATTGCATTCTTAGCAGTGTCATGAAAACATGTCATAATGTGTCCTTTCTATTTGATGGTTACTTGGCCGTTCATTAGGAGCGGGAGGAGTTTGTCGCGGAGGGCGGTGAGGCGAGTGATTTCTTTCACCTTGTTAAATTGAACATCAAAGATAGAGGCAACCTTTTCTTCAAAGGCGGCAATCAACTTTTTCGGTGGATAAAGAATTGCGAACCGCCCCAATTCATCTTTTGAAACTTCTTTAAATGTGGTTCCGGTTCCCAGATTTTGGATTTGCGGAATATGTTGTTGAATTGTGTAATAAAGGTATTTAGAATCTGTCATATCATTAGGAACCATATTTTTGAATCCCTGATTTGTACACAAATCACATTGAGCGATAGACAGAAGCCCTATCGGAGCTCTGCTTGACATTACAACCGTTCCCTTTGGAACCATTGTCGTGCTGCAAGAATCATAGCCGGCTTGGGTTATGTTCCTTGCACCTTGATAAACGAATTTACAATTTTGATCAGACAAATCTTTGGGCGTTATCCAAACAATTTCACCGCCGTAATTTCCTTCTTCAGTCGTTGAAGGCGTTGAACCATTGAATATTTTGGCAATATCGCAAATTTGCTTTACTTCCCATCCGGCGGGGATTTCGCGTTTGAGTTGGTCGTTGTAGACCATTTTGCCGCCGGTGGTTTTGTAGGGGTGGCCGTTTTTGTCGGGGAAGTCGTATTGGACGAACCAGTAGTCGTATAGGCGTTTTGCCATTGCTTCGAGTTTCTGGTTCATCTTTTTGTTCAGGGCGATTTTGTCGTCTAATGCGGAAAGAACGGAGGCGATTTTCTTTTGCTCCGATAAAGGAGGAACAAATACTTTGCAAGCCTTAATTGCATCCGGCGATGTATGACGAATTTTTGTTTGCTGAGCAGCAGCACTGAGTTGTTCCTTTACGCATTTAGAAGGAATCAAATAATACGCAAAATCATGGTCAATCATTCCTTTTTTGCAAGTAACCTTTGCCACATCCTGGCTCTGAATATACTTACCGCTTTCAGGGATAATCGCCGTAGATCCAAGCAATCCAATAGCCTGTTCGGTCAACGGAGTAATAATATCACCCTTTTCCATTATAAATTCAGGCTTTATCTTTCCAACATAGTATAAATCGTCTTTTGATTTATTTTCCTTAAAAGAATTGTTCACATAGTCAAAGTTTCCACAAGTCAAGCGAATGTATTCGCCTTCTGTAGAATAGAACTCTCCTGGCAAACTCATGCCACGAGTCACTTCAATCAAATCACCTAATTTATACTCTTTCAATTCCATATTTGTTTTTCTCAAACCTTCACTTAGATTGCTTCGTCGCTATCGCTCCTCGCAATGACAATCTCTCGAATACTAATTTTTCCCACGAAGAATTCTTTCCGAACGTATCTTTCTGAACTCTTCTTCTATACGATCTTTCATAGTTCCTTCAATTATGGGGAATCGAGAATTACGAACTCTTCTTTCTGCTTCCTGCCAATCCCGTTGTTCTTGGCGTTCTTCGCTCTCACGCTTTTCTTCTGCTAATTTCTCTTTTTCTTCTCTTCTTTTTTCTGCTTTTTCCTCATATTCCAATTGCATTTTAGCAATATCTTTAGAAACTCTAATAGCCCTTATTGACACAATAAGAGACGCTAAACTAACGATAATTGCGACTATTTCCATAAAAAACCTTTCCTAGATCCTTCGACTTCGCACCAGGATGACACATGCTCTGTGGATCCTATCGCTGCGCTCCAGGATGACGCAGACCTAATTGAATTTCAAGTTGCTCAACTGTTTCTGGATTTCCTTCTCGAGTTTGTGGCTTTCGGCGAACATGGCGGCGAGTTCTTCGGTGTCGGCTTTCATCTGGGCGTTGAATTCGTCGGCGGTGATATCCACGTAGTCTATCTTGATGTCGAAATACTGGCCGGCGCTCAGGCTGTAGCCTTTTTCCTTGACTTCGCTGTAGGTCACGACTACGCTGAAGTCTTCGACAGCTTTGGCCTTGCGGAAGGTGGTCACGATTTTCTCGATTTCGTCATCTTCGAGGCGGACTTTCTTGAGACCGTTCGCGTCCTTGTATTCCTTGCCGAGTTTGCTTGCGTCAACGAGGGTGACTTTGTCGTTGTCGGTCTTTTTGCGGGTCTTGTCGAAGAAGAGCACGCTCACGTTGGTGCCGGTGTTCGCGAATACGTTGCTCGGCATGCTGACCACGCCATAGACGATGTGTTCGTCAACGATGCGTTCGAGGATTTTGTGTTCGATGCCGGATTTCGCGGTGATGAACCCGGTGGGGATAACGATGGCGCCCTTGCCGCCTGCCTTGATGCTGTTTACCACATGCTGGATAAAGCAGGTGTAGATGGCCATGCTCTCCTTTTTCTTGTTCGGGACTTTCGGCACGCCTGCCCAGAAGCGGGCATTCCATTTCTTCTCGATGTCGTCGCGGGTGTCGCTGAAGTCCATCTTGAAGGGCGGATTGCTCACCACGTAATCGAACTGCTTGAGGCTCTTGCCGTCGTCGCTCTTATGGTAGGGTTCCAAGAGGGTGTCGCCCTGCACGGCGTGATCGAGGCTCGAAACGAGGCCGTTCAGGAGCAGGTTCAGCTTGAGCATCTTGTTACTGCGCTGCGAGATGTCCTGCGCAAAGATGGTGCAGCGGTCTTCGCCAATCTGGTGGCTGAGCGCCATGAGCAATGTGCCTGTGCCTGCGCTGGGGTCGTAGCATTCTACGTTGTGCAGGTCGGCGTTGTCGCCCACCAAGAGGCGCGCCATGATTTTCGCGATGGCCTTGGGGGTGTAATATTCGGCGTACTTGCCGCCGCCTGCGGTGTTGTAGTCCTTGAGTAGGTATTCAAAGATGTCCGAGAAAAAGTCGTAGTGTTCGGCGAAGGCGTCTTCGAAGCTGAAGTTCACGAGTTTATCGACAAGGGCGCGGGCGAAGTTTGCACGCTGGGCATCGTCGGTCACGAAGATGGTGAGCTTTTCGAAGATGGGGATTTTCGTCTCTTGCGCGGTCTTGGTGTAGAATACGTCCAGGTTGTCCTTCGCGATGGCGACCATGGTCTCGTCAAAAATCACATCAAAGTCACCCTTGGCCTGTTTGTTCCAAAGGTTTGCAATCAGGTAGTCGGGCTTGAACACCGGGACTTCGGGCGGCAAGAAGAGGCTCACCTTTTCGCGGTCGGCCTTGGAGAGTTTCGCGTATTCCTCTTCCCACTTGTCAGATTTTTTGAGTGCCTTAAGGCAAGGGTCGTTAATTTTCTTGAGTTCAAAGCCGAACTTGTCGGCCATAAACTTGTACAGAAACACCTGGGTGATAATCTTGTATTCATTGCCGTCATTGCCCATGCCGTATGTTTGGCAAGTGGCCTTGAGAGAGTCGATAAGGGCAATGGTCTTGTCTTTGATGTTCATTTAATTTCCGTAGTAGGCGTTATACTGATTCATGTACTGCTTGGCGATGCGCTGCTGGATAAACAGGTAATCGGGCATTTCAGGCTTGATTTGCGGGAAGTGCGCGAGTCCATCCGCAATTTCTTTCATCACGGTCTTACCGAAGTAGGCGTCCTGCTTGAGGATGTCGTTGCGGTCAAAAATTTTCGCGTCAATCGTTCCCTTGATAGTCAAGAGAGCCTGCACAATTTCTTCGTCGAACTTCGAGATAATCGGCGCCTGGTGCTTGGGTTCACGGGCCTTGTTCTCTTCGCGAATGCGCTTATGGACATAGGCAAATTTCGTGTCGCCGTTGTACTTGCGCAAAAGGGCTTCGTTCGCCTTGCGGAGTTCTTCAAGGCGTTTCAGGATGTCGTTCATTGCCTGGTTCTGCTCGTTATAAACGGCAAGGTTTTCCGGGGTAAAGCCGTGCTTGTCAAAGATGCGCTTGAACTCCTGTTCCAATTCAACAAACACAGGGTCTTCGTGATCGAAGTTATCCAGGAATCCGCGGAGTGCGCGCTTGTATTTTTCACGCAGTTCCGTACCGTTATCGATGATTTTCAGTTCTTCAGTGCCAATGCAGCTAAAGTTGAACTCGATGTTCATCATGGCTTCGTTTACGGCAAACTGAGTCGCTTCGCTATTGGTCCACGCCTCCTTCTGGTTAATCATCGCAATGCGGTGATTCACTTCCGAAAGCATGAGCGGCAACTTTTCGATGTTCAGTTTTTCAAAGTCCTTTTTAAGGGCATCGTCACCGAAGGTGCGCACAAGGTTCATGGCATCTTTCGCGAGTTCCAACGCCTTGCGGAGTTCAATCAAAACCTTCTTGTCTTCAAGGCTAGAAATTTCTGTAGAGAAAACTTCCGCGTTTTCGGTAGTATAACTGAACAGAGCCTGACGAGCCACCTTCATGTGATTGATAAGGGCATCCTTGTCTTCCATGACTTGGTTGTACATGTCGGGCAAGTTATCGTCTGGGTCAGTATCTGCATCGTTGTAGCGGTTCAGTTCCTGCAAATACGCGGCATTGGTCTCGTCAAAATTCTTCTTGATGTCGGCAAAGTCAATCAAGAATCCGCGTTTCATATTCTTGTACGGGCGGTTTACGCGTGTAATCGCCTGCAGCAAATTATGATCTTCGATTTTGCGACCGAAATACAATCGCTTGAGGCGCGGTGCATCAAAGCCCGTCAGCAACATGTTGTAAACAATCAGAATATCAATCGTGTAGTTCTTCTTGAAATCGTTGATAATCTGCTTGCGGGTTTCCTTGTCGTCGCTATCGAAGAGAATCAGGCCCGCCTTCAAGTTGATTTTCTGGATGCGGTTTTCATTGAGTTCGTCCTGAATCTCGCTGAAGAACTTGTACAAGTTTCGAGCCTGTTCCGAAGATTCTGCAATAATCATGCCGCCAAGGTCGTTGTCGCCCTGCATGGCACGGAACTTCGCCAAATCGTTGATGATGTAGCGGAGCAACGCCTTCACGTATGTGGGGTGCCGAATAATCATGTCCTTCGAGACAGAACCCTTCTCCACTAGTTTCTGCACGCTTTCGTAAGCATCGTTCAGCTTTTTGCGGTAACTGGTTTCGATATCTTCGCGGATAATCTTTAGCGTGTAGCCGTCTTGAATGGAACGGTCGTAATAATACGTGTGGAAGTAATCGCCAAAGACCTTGCAGCTCGCCGTTTCGCTCCCGATGAGCGGCGTGCCGGTAAGTGCAATCTTGATGGCGTTCTTGTCGGCATTGAAGAGGTTCGAAAGGAAACATCCGCCCGGCTTGTAGCCGCGATGCGCTTCGTCCATAATGAACACGCGCTGCAAATTCGTGGCGTAATTCGGGAGTTCCACCTTCTCGGTATCGTTTTCAAATTTCTGGATGTTCACC
The DNA here is from genome assembly GCF_937877005.1 of uncultured Fibrobacter sp. Taxonomy (GTDB): domain Bacteria; phylum Fibrobacterota; class Fibrobacteria; order Fibrobacterales; family Fibrobacteraceae; genus Fibrobacter. The sequence continues at coordinate 11,741 of NZ_CALEFV010000168.1, forward strand.
ACGGTAATTTCATCAACACCGGCGTTGCCCTGCAAAGCCTGCTGTGTGCGGAACTGCTCCATGAGTTCCGTGCGGGAATTTGCCGTTGTCACCTTGAGGCCGCGATTGCTCAATTCTTCGGTCGCCTGCTCTAGCAAATCCAGACGGTCCACAATAAAGTAGAATTTCGCGACCTTGTTCTGCTTAGCGTAATAGTCCTTGAGGACTTTGCTCAAGTGGTACGAAAGTGCCGTCTTGCCCGAACCCTGCGTATGCCACACAATGCCGGACTTTGCACCCGCTGCGAGTTTTTCACGGATAATCATGGCCGCAAAAAATTGCTGGTAACGCATGATGTGCTTTTCGTGGCGGCTCTCGATTTGACCATCCTTCTCTTTTTCGACATGCAGGTAAGCGATGCCGTACTTGAGCAAAAAGAGCAACCGCTCCGGGCTCACCATCGAAGTAAGCACGCGGTTCGTGGGCGTGTTGATGTCTAAATTCGTCTTGTATTCCGGATTCTCTTTCAAGACCGGAACATTGAAATCCATCAGGACTCTCTTTTCGAGATCCGCTGGAATCGGCAAATAAGGATAATTGGCGTGGAACGGCGCGATTGCCGCACGCTTGGGGTTCTCTTCCCTGAAGCAGTTGAAACGCGCTTCGCTTTTTGCCGCCGTGCAATAGAACACGCCTTCAATCGGGACAACACCGCCCTTGGCATCGTACTCCATGTTGTTGGAGAAAATCATCAACTGCGTGATGTTGATAAAGCGACGGAACTTTTTCTTCGGGAACCGCTCATCGTTCATCCGCTTGCTTTCGGCCACCATGCCGCCTACGTTGTTCGGCTTCTTGACCTCGATAAACACGAGCGGAAGTCCGTTAATGAACAACGTAATGTCGGGGCGAAAACTTTCATCGCCATTCTTGCAAGTGAATTCCGCCGTGCAATGGTAAGTGTTTTTTTCCGGATGTTCAAAATCAACTAGGCGAAGTGGAGAATAGCTGGTCAAGCGCTTGTAGAACTGCTGGCCCAAATCGTCGTCATCCAGTTCCTTCTGAATGTCCGAAAGAATACTCTGCGCAGAGACAGTCGCAGTCGGATTCAACTTCTTGAACTGCTCCGCAAAAATGTCCACAAGGATGTTCGTCTCTGGGTCGTAGGGAATCGCCGGCGTTGCGCCGGACTCTGAAATTTTTCCCAAATACGTATAGCCGATGCGAGCCAAATGCTGAATCGCAGTCAGTTGAACGCGCGTCGCTTCCGTAAAAAGACCTGGCATAAAAGCAATATCTGTGTATATAAAACGCTCTTCGAGAATATAAGTTTTTATGCTGTCAATAAAGTGACACGGCAAAAAAATTATTGCATTTTGAAGGCATTAAAAAAATCCAATTTCACCTCTTGACAAATAGTGCACAAAAGTGTAGTTTTAGATGGTCGTTTAAAACATCTGCGTTTATAAAGCTTGTACGCAGAAAGGAGCATAGAATGTACAGTACCGCCAACGGCACCGTCACCGACGCCCAAGCCGCCGAAATCGATTCTCTCAACAACGAAATCTGGAAAAACTTCTGGAGCATTCCCCGCGAAAAACGCACCAAAGCAGATTGGGAAAAGCTGCTCGACATTCAAATTTTGGTGAAAAAGGGGTGAAAATAGAGCTTTTGCGCCCTATTTTATAAATAAATATATTGACAAATAAATATATTGTATTTTAAATAATAAAATTTAAAGAAATCTGCGATTACGCAAAGAAAAGAGGCTGGGCTCCAAACCTATGAATTACGCAGCGAAAATTGAGAAAGACAAGGACATGGGTTTCGTGGTTTCGTTCCCCGATCTGCCCAACGTGAACGCGTTCGGCGACACGCAGGAGGAGGCCCTCAAGCAGGCGAAGGATGCCCTCGACGGCGCGATGGAATGCGACCTGGATCTCGGCAATACGATGATTCTCCCCAAGACAATGCCCGATTCCGACAAGGGGCTCTACCCGGTCGAACTTTCCCCGCGAATCGAGATTGCATATAAACTATTTGAAGCGCGCAGGGGTCAAAAGAAAAGCGATGTGGCGCGTCGCGCAAACATCACCCCGCAAGCGTACCAGCGTTTCGAGACTCCGAAGGGCTCGCCTTCCGTCGAAACGCTCTACAAGCTCGCGCACGCCCTCGGCAAGCAGCTCGTGGTCGAGTTCGTGTAATTTTTGTATCCTAGCACCAGAAAAGGTGGTATTGTGGATCGCGGATATACACCATCCGCGGGTAAAGGTAATCTCATGACGGTGCTCAAGGGCGAACAGGCGGCTGCCACCGCAAATTATCTATCTTTGGCACATGCCAGAGAAATTTTCGAAATGGGTTGCCTGCTGGGGAAACGCCACATCTATCACAGACCGCAAGGAAGCCACTTACGCCAAAGACTTGACGCTGCGATACCCGATCCGCGCATGCTTTTCGGGGAACAAGCTGCGGTTCCATTTTTCGAATCTCACCGGCACAGAACCCGTGACGATTTCCGAGGCGTATGTCGCGCATTCCGCGCAGTCCTCGTCGCATTCCGCGGCAACCTCCGCATACTCCCCGGTCGCCATTACGTTCCGCGGCAACACCTCTGGCACGATTCCCGCGGGCGAAGAAATCCTGAGTGACGAAATTCTGTTCGATGTAACCGCGGGCGAAACATTCGATGTGAGCCTGTACTTCGCGAATTTCACGCAGATGAACGCCGGCACGGCCATTACGGGCCCGCTTTCGGGCGGCAAGTACAGCTACGGCAACTTCGCAAAGTCCGCTAGCCTCCCCGACGACTTAACGCGCAAAACGAACTGGATTTACTTCCTGAACACCATCGACATTTTCACCGAAGAAAAGAACTTCGCATTGGTGTGTTTCGGCGATTCTATCACGGCGCAGGACTGGCCCGATTACCTCACGCTCCGTTGTGCCCGCGAAGGTTTCAACAATATCGCCATCATCCGCCGTGCGGTAAGCGGCACACGAATCCTCCGCGAATACAGCTGCATCACCTACGCGGCCTACGGTCTCAAAGGCGCCACACGATTCCCCATCGAGATGAATGTGGCTGGCGCCCGCACCGTCATTATCCAGCACGGTATCAACGACATCATCCACCCTGTCGGTGTGGAAGTCAACAAGTTCCGCCCCTGGAGCGACATGCCCACGGCCGACGATCTCATCAACGGAGTCCGCACGCTCTACATTACGCACGCGCGCAAGCTCGGTCTCAAGATTTACAGCGGCACGCTGCTCCCCATTTACGGCTGGCGCACCTACAACGAAAACCGCGACATCATCCGCATGGCGTTCAACGAATGGCTCCGCACCGCCCCCGACTTTGACGGCTGCGTAGACTTTGACAAGGCGGTGCGCGGTCACGACAATCCGAAGGCGTTCAGCAGCGGATTCGATTCCGGCGACCACTTGCATCCGAGCGCCAAGGCTTATGAAGCCATGGCCGAATGCGTCCCCGAAGAACTACTGAAGTAATTTTGAAAATTTTGGCTAGTAGTTGATTGCTACGTAGAAGCTGCCCGCACCGAAGCGACGGTCAAACGCATCGAAACCATCCCACAGGGCATCCCAGGCGAGGCCAATTTCGAGTTGCGTCGCGGAATTGCGGAAGAAGATGAGGCCGAGTTCCGCACCGCCGGCAAGACCGATGGCAAAGCCTTCCTCGTCGTCGACATAGTGGTCGTCCACCTGGATGCCAAGGCCCAGGCCAGCGCCAATGAACGGCGTGATGGTACCTGTACTCGGGAAGAAGCGTCCGCCGATCAGGAAGGTTTCATGCCACTGCCATGCCTCACCGAACGAGATGTTCATGTTGTTCACGATAGTAATGGCAGCCTTCGGAATCACCTCGAAAATGCGGGCGTAATGGAACACGAACGCCTGTTCCCAGGAAAGGTCTGTATCGCGTTCCTTGTGGCATGCTGACTTGCCTTCACCCAGGTCGTCGCAGCGTTTTTCCTTGAAGTCGTAGTTGTGCCACAGGGCGGCGCCCAGACCGTAGCTCACGTAATTGCGGGTCGGACGCTTGTGCGCAAAGTTGTCGTTCGGGTCTTCCCCGCTGCTGCTATCATCGACATAGACCACTACCTGGGCGGGACGTTCCTGCCTCGTCGCCGTCGTGGCGTATTCGTCATCGGAAGCGGAATTGTCGGAAAGGCTTGCGAGCGCAGCGCTCACGGCACCTTCGATTGCCACATCCAGATCGTCGATGGAGCCAGCCTTCTGCTTGCCGGAACCTGCTACCGAACCGTTTTCGATACGTTCGCAGACCACCACGATGGAAGAACCCATCGTCATGACATTGGTGCGAAGCTGGACATCGGCACCGGATTCCACGGGAGTGTTGCCCGTGCTACCCACGGCTGCGCGAACGAGCGACTGAACCATGTCAGGTGCTTCCGGAGAAAACTCCGCACCCGTGGGGGCAAGAACCTGGACATTTGCGGCAAACGAGATTGCCGCCATCGAAAGGATAGCAGAGAAAAACTTTTTCATGTTCGTAAAGATAATAAAAGAATTGCTAAATTCCCAGTCACCAAGTATCGCCTACTGCCTACAGAACTATGAACAAAGCCGCCATTATCGTTGCCGTTTCAATGCTCCTGAGCCGCGTGCTCGGCATCTTCCGCGAAATGCTACTCGCCCACGCCGCGGGTGTTTCGCTCGAAAAGAACGCTCTCGATCTCGCCTTCATGATTCCGGACATACTGAATCACGTGGTGAGTACCGGTTTTCTGTCGATCATCTTTATCCCGATCTTTACGGGCTACAAGGTGGCAGGTGACGAAAAGGGCGGCTGGAAATTTTTCAGCAACGTGCTAAACACCTTCGGCATAGCGCTCCTGATTCTTGTGGTGCCTGCGTTCATCTGGATGAAGGAACTCCTGCAGCTCCTCACCGTCGATGGAGCCACGCCGGAACTGATCGAGCGCGCCGCCTACTACGGCCGCATCATATTGCCCGGCCAGGTGTTCATCTTTGTCGGCAGCATCCTCGTGGCCGTGCAGCACACCCGCAAGCAGTTCCTGATTCCATCGCTCACGGGACTCATCTACAATGTCGCCATTGTCGGCGGCGGAGCGGCCGGGCTTGCGCTCGGTCATTACACCGGCACGGACTACGGTCTCGAAGGCTTTGCCTGGGGCGTGCCGGTAGGCGCCTTCATCGGTTTCTTCGCCCTGCAGATTCTCGGCGCCCGGCGTGGCGGAGTCCACTACGAACTGCTCGTTCAACCGAAGCACCCCGATATCATTCGCTACTTCAAGATGATGCTCCCGATGTCGCTCGGGGTAGGTTCCATGTTCGGCCTCGAATTCATCATCCGCAGCTTCGGCGCAAACTTCGGTACCGGCGGCATCTCGAGCCTCAACTACGCCTACCGCGTCATGTACACACTGGTGGCTGTCTTCGGATTCTCGGTATCGGTCACGAGCTATCCCGACATGGCGCACCTCGTCAAGGAAGGCGACTTCGAACAGCTTAACCGCAAAATCTGGAAAAGCCTATCGCGCATGTTCTGTATCCTCATCCCGGCTGTAGTCGCCGTGTGGGCACTCAGCTTCCCCGCCGTGCGCATCCTCTTCGAACGCGGAGCCTTCCAGCGGGAAACCACGGAAGCCATTTCGGAAATTCTCCGCTGGTACCTGCCCGTGAGCCTAGGACTCTGCCTGCAGGCCGTACTCGTCCGCAGTTTCTACGCCTGCGAACGCATGTGGACTCCTACGCTACTGAACACGGGTATCTTTGCAGCGACCATTCCGGCCTACGTCATTCTCGGCGCTCCCGAGATTGGGCTCGGCATCAAGAGCGTGCCTATCGTCGGTGCTACGGGCGCCCTGCTGCAAGTCGTCGCGATGATCTTCATGTGGGCTAAACGTAACGGCACAGACGGCATGAAGGATGCCCTGCTGAACATGGCGCGCGCCCTCGCGGCATTCATCATCATGATCCTTGCCGCCGTAGGACTGGACCGCGTATCGGGAGATTTCGTGCGACATGCGAGTCTTCCCGTGCTCATCGTCTACGCCTGCGCCTCGGGAATATTCCTATTCACGCTCACGCTGATCATACAGCGCTACCTGGGTAGCAAGGATGCGAAGGACATACTGAACGAGCTGCTCGGAAAGGTGCTGCGCAAGCTGCATCTCGCTCACTAGCCGCTATTACCGGGCGCTGACTCTGCGCCCTTCCAGAATATAACAGGATTACTTGACCGAGACCACGGTCTTGAACAGGCCACTTCCACTGCGGATAGCCACGTAGTAGCGCCCCGCGGCAAGCCCATTCACCACAGCCGATGAATTCCGCGCATCCAGACGGCTATCCCAGACGACATGTCCCGTCGCATCAAGGACCGTCATCCGCGACATTTCCGCCACGCCGGACACAGCTACGGCACGACCGCTCACTTCCACCTGCGGCACCGCAAAACGCACTCCGCGCAAAGGCTGCAGGACATTCAGCGAATCATTTCCAGTGCTATCCGGATTCACCACCGCAGAATCTCCCGCATTGGGATCACTAGCCGCATACAGAGGAACCAGGGCTTCCGCCCACAGACGATGCATCGCCTGACCTCCTCTAGTATCCGCATTCGGATGAACACCGTCGCTCGCTAGCATCTCCGGATGCTCCTTGAAAAAGCTAAAAAAGTCGGGACCCGCGGGTAGCGCATTGTCCTTGGCAAGCTTGTCCACCGCATCGAGAAACTTCTGGTTGACCTGCCAACCCGCCCTCGCCGAATCCGTCGCGATAATCCGGGCAATGACTGGCGTAATGCCGTGCGACTTGGCCGAATCGATGATCGTCTGCATGTTGCTCACGTAGGTAGAAAGATTCCAGTCTCCACCGCCCCAGGCATCGTTCGTTCCCATCTCTATGGCCCAGAACTTCACGTTGCCCGCATACCGCAGATAATCGTCAATGTGCTGCACGACTTCGGTGCTGTTGATGCACCCGATGCCACCGCGCATCATGGCCGGGGTGTATTCCGGAAAGCGCGCATGGATCAGCTGGGCCGTCGTGGAATCGGTATCCTGCTGCTTGATGCCCATCTGGCTAATGCTCGTTCCCATAAAGAACCAGGTATCGGTGCCGCCACGGCTCATGTCGAACGCCTCGATTTCCAGCAACTGTCCCACCTCGCCCGAACTTACAAACTTGAACCAGGACTTTCCCGCGAAATCGATTTCCACACCGCGCGCCATGACCGGGTTATCCTCGATGCTTGCCGCCTCCACCCAATCGCCGTCAATGCCATTCGTGGAATTGGACGATGTCATGATCTTGAAATTCGCAAGGGCAATACCGCTGTGGCTACAGCCGGTCGTATAATTGGTGGCCCATGCGCAGTCGCCGTACGACTCCCAGTTTACGCGCAACCGGACCGGCCCCTCGCCCACATTCAGGGCAATTTCCCTTTCGCTGCTACTTTTCCAGTTGGTCAGGTACCCGTCGGTCAGATAATCCGTCGTCGAGGTACCCGTATAGGCCCTGAGCCCGCCAGAAACGAGCCTGTTCGGGACTATGGCACACGCCATGTCCGTCATGAATAGCACCGCACATAAAACGGTCAAGCGATTCATATTCACCATAAACACTCCATACAAGCAAACAACAATTGCAATATAACTACTGCATCCCTAAAAATAGAAACGACAAGCCCTCCACGCATCTGAAAATCCCTTTACATGTGGACATCCGTGGACAACCCTCTTGCGCCCTATCCTTCGTATATATATATTTGACTCCATGAATGAAGACGAATTAGAACCACCTTTGAATGAAGATGAACTGGAAGAACTCATGCAGGCGGACTTTATAGCCAACGCCCAGAGCGATATCGATGATGTAATGTCCGGCCGCATCAAGTCTCCCGAGCACCTGGAAGCGGTAACCACGCTACTCGACAAGCTTTGCGACCTGTCGGCCAATGCCGATGAATTTTCCGCATCGAGCGAAGAGGACATGTACGGTTTCATTAATTCCAAAAGCATCGAAGAGCTGAATGCCATTTTCAAAAAGCTCGACGACTTTCAGGAATGGTTTAACGCTACCTTCAAAGCCTAGTCAGCTCATTTGGGGAGCACTTATTTGATAATCCATAAAAAAGACCTGCCCAGGGATAGGCAGGTCTGGTGTGACAACTACACCTAAGGAGTACAATTTGGCGGGGCCTAATTGAGCCCCAAAAGCCGCGCCAAATATAGCTTTGCAAAGATTCATTGTCAACAAGCTATCGCGATTTTGTACAAAATAATTACTCTTTTTTTCTTACGATAAGGTCACTAAAAAATACATCCCATATACAGCGAAAAAAAGCAATCGGACTCCGCATTCATCGACGCGGCAAACAGCCGGCGACACTGCGAAAAAGCATAAAATGCTATATTGTGCATTGCAAATACAAACCGACGGGAGAAAAGATGCCCTCTGAAAATGCAATCATAGAACGCGCCGAAACATACTTACGCAAGCTTTCCTGCGGAGTAAATCCGCTCACCGACGAAATCCTGCCCGAAGGCGACGCCTGTCGACAGGAACGCATCAGCAAGTGCCTAGCCTATGTGGCCTCGCTCCTGCAGCAGCAACTAAATCATGACCAGGTGGCCACCATAAATGTTCAGCCACGCAAGCAAGTCGCACCCAAAGCCGCGAAGCCAGCCATGCAGGAACTCTCGCTCGAAACCGAAGCGCTCGCGCGCTACCGTTTCTTCGACTACCCCGTCTCCATTTCGCGCGTGGTCCGCAACATCAACGAACTGCTTCCGAAAGACGTCAATATGAACCACCTGCTCTATGCCGACGTGGCGAACTTCCTGGTGCAGGAAGGAATCCTCTCGAGACAGGTCACCGAGAACGGAACCGAGGCAAACCTGCCCACCGCTCTCGGCGAGTCGTACGGATTCGAAAAGGGAGAATCCGAGCTCCGCGGACACCACAACATCTATACGCAATGCTGGCAAAAGGCTCAGCAATATATTCTGGACAACATCCAGAAATGCATCGCCATCGCGAACGAACGCTTCGCGAACCGCAAGAGCAGAGAAGAGTCCGAACTTTCAGAAAAAAACTCGCGCAGGGGCAAGGCTAAATTCCACCTGACAGCCGAACAGCTCAAGGAATACCCCGAAGACGAAACCCCGATTCCGGTAAGCGAGATGGCCAGGCGCCTAAACATGCTTGTCGGCCCCGAAATGGAACATGTCTACTACAAGGTCATCCGCGACTGGTACGCCTCCGAGAACTACCTCGAATTCAAGATGGGCGACGACGGCAAGTCGGCATTCCTGCCTACCGAAAAGGGATCGCTCGCAGGTCTCATGGTGGAATCGCGCACGGGCAAGCTCGGCGAACTCTACGATGTCGTGATGTACGATGCCAAGGCACAGCGGCTGTACCTCGACCACCTTGCAGGCGAGATGCCCGAACAGGCCTAATTAATTTTCACTAGACTTTTCGTAAGAAGCCGCTTGTACCTTACTTGCGGCTTTTTCGATTTCGCGTTCGCGCAAAACCTGGTCCACCTTTTTGCGGAGCTCGTCGTCCTTGGTAATCTCAAAGAGTTCGTGTTCTTCCTTGACAAAGATCGAAAGCACCTTCATGTAGCTGATTGCGGCGCCCATCGTCAGTACAATGCTGATGAAGAGAGAGGGCATCGTCTGCGACACGATTGAAAAGATGAAACTCAGGAGCATTCCCGCTACATAGACGTAAAGTAGATTCATAGGTACCGCAGGCGCATAGGTCGAAGCATCGCCCCTGCGGCGCAGGGCCAGTTCCTCTTCGGTGTGGCGAATCAGATTGCGGATTACGAAAAAATGCAGGATAAAACCGACATAGGGAAGCATGCTCAAAATCAAGGCAATCCACGGAGAAATCACGGTGGGTCTGCAATGGCGCAGGTTGGACTGCGAACGGAACAGCCACAGGAGCCAGAAAGTTCCCTGAATGCAAAGGGACACCGTGAGCAAGAAGCAGACGAGACCGAACATAAAAAGCATAAGGAGCATGCCGCCTGTTAGCGAATCTGCCTGGGGCTGCGACTCCAGGACACCCATGAAACGGACGAGACATGCGAAACCTATTATCGCAAAAACCGCGATGACGATACTAATCTTGGTCCAGAGAACCGTGCGCAAGCCGCGCGCCAAATTATTTTGCATAAACTAATCCAGCCTTGACTTGATAAGTTTGTATAAATCGGCAGAAACCTCGTCGGGGGAGCGGTCGGCGTCTATCGCCACGACGCAGTCGGGGTAGTCGCGGGCCGCGGCCAGGTAACCGTTGCGGACACGCTCGAAGAAGTCGGCCTTTTCCTGCTCCAGCCTGTCTGGCGCCTCGCCGCGCGTCGCCGTGCGCGCGCGGCTGCACTCGACCGAAAGGTCGAGCACCACCGTAAGCTCAGGAAAGCAGCCGTCACAGGTGATTTCGGTGAGGCGCTGCACCAGCTCCGTACCGAGACCGCGAGCGAATCCCTGGTAGGCAAAGGTGCTCCACGCGAAACGATCCGCAATCACCACCTTTCCCGCGTCGAGTGCCGGCTGAATGACCTCGGCAATCACCTGGGCGCGGGCGGCATTGTACAGGAGCAGCTCCGTCTTGTCGCCCATGATTCCCTTGAAGGCGGGGTCCAGAAGAATGCCGCGAACCTGTTCGGAAATTTTCGCACCACCCGGCTCGCGCAGTTTTACCACGGAATAGCCTTCCGCCTCGAGAGCGGAAGCAAGCTTCTCGATATGGGTCGACTTGCCCGATCCGTCGATACCTTCAAGACAAAAGAAACGCTTTGCGGTTTTCATATGCAGTGGTCAAAAACGAGATATGAAATGTGGAGTGACAAATCACCCTTTCCACATTACACATTATTCCACGTCCTTGCCGTGACACTTCTTGTACTTAAGACCGGAACCGCACCAGCAAAGGTCGTTGCGGCCAAGCTTCGGAGCCTGCTGTGCCGCGCGGCGTGCAGCGGCAGCGACAGCCGGGTTCAAGTAGGTGCGACGCACCGTCGGGCGAGTTCCCGGAAGGGCAGACTGCGGCATGGGCTGTGCGGTCTGCTGCTGTTCCTCGCTGATGGCATTCGTCTCGGAAGTCGCCGCAGTGCCTGCAAGACCCGCGGGCTTCGCGCCCTCGGCGCTCATCTGCTCGGCATTTTCGGCCGGAGCGGCAGCACCGTTGTCCTGCCTGGCTTCCATGGCCTTGCGTTCGGCCTCGATTTCCTCGGGTGTCTTGAGGCGAAGCATGTCGGGGAGAACCGTCTGACCGTTCGGGAGCGTAATGCGGATATTCAGGATGCGCAGAGCCGTGAGTGTCGCAATCTTCTCGAGGCAGCCCTCGAACATCTTGAAACCTTCGTTCTTGTACACCATCAGCGGATCCTTCTGGGCGTAACCGTGGAAACGGATAGCGTCCTTCAGCTGGTCCATGGCGTACAGGTGTTCCTTCCACACCTGGTCAATCGTCATCAACAGGAAGCGGCGTTCGATCTGGCGGAAATCCTGTTCCGGAATAATCTTCGTGAGCTTGTCGTAGCGGGCCTTGCACATTTCGATAATCGTGTCAAGCACCTGCTCCGGCGTCTTCTTCATAGCCTCCTCGAGCGTCAGGCTGTACTCCATCGAAAGGCTGCGCTGCAGATCGAGGTGCAATCCCTCGAGATTCCATGCTTCGGCATAGCTCTTGGGCGGAATGTAGCTCGACACCTTGATGTCGCAGGCATCCTCGATACGGTTCATGATTTCTTCGCTAATGTCTTCGCCGTTCAGGATGCGACGACGCAGTCCGTAAATCACCTTGCGCTGCTCGTTCATCACGTTATCGTAGTCGAGCAAGTGCTTACGGATATCGAAGCTCTGGCCTTCCACGCGGCGCTGCGCACCACGAATGCTGCGGGACACGATCGGGTGAGTGATCACTTCGTCTTCGCCCACGCCAAAGCGCGTCATCAGGTTCTTCACGCTGTCGCCACCGAAGATACGCATCAGGTTGTCGTCGAGGCTAAGGAAGTACTGGCTGGAACCCGGGTCGCCCTGACGGCCGGAACGGCCGCGCAGCTGGTTGTCGATACGGCGGGACTCGTGGCGTTCGGTGCCGAGCACGTGCAAGCCGCCCAGTTCCGTGACTCCCGGGCCAAGGGCAATATCGGTACCACGACCGGCCATGTTCGTTGCAATGGTCACCTTGCCCGCATGACCGGCGAACTGGATAATCTCGGCTTCGCGGCTGTGGTTCTTCGCGTTCAGCACTTCGTGCGGAATGCCTTCCTTTTCCAAAAGGCCATGCAGGTGTTCGGACTTCTCGATAGATGCAGTACCCACGAGCAGCGGCTGTCCCTTCTCGTGGCGTTCCTTGATTTCAGCCACAATAGCGCGCCACTTCGCGTCTTCGGACTTGTACACCATGTCCTGCAAGTCCTTGCGGATGCAGGGCTTGTTGGTCGGAATGACCCAGGTGTTCATGTTGTAGATCTTGATGAATTCCGTAGCTTCGGTCTCGGCAGTACCCGTCATGCCCGAAAGCTTCTTGTACATGCGGAAGTAGTTCTGGAACGTAATCGTCGCAAGTGTCTGATTCTCGCGGCGGATCTGTACGTTCTCCTTCGCTTCGATTGCCTGGTGCATGCCGTTAGAGTAGCGACGGCCTTCCATGAGGCGGCCCGTGTTCTCGTCGACGATGATGATTTCGCCATCGCGTACGATGTAGTCCACGTCCTTGATGTAGAGATACCAGGCCTTGAGCGAGTTGTCGAGGAAGTGAACCCAGTCGGCATGTTCGCCATACAGGTTCGTGATGCCCATGAGTTCCTGGATGTGGTTCACGCCCTTCTCGGTGAGCTGGATGTTCTTGTCCTTCTCATCGACACCGAAGTCCTTGTTCTTGATAAGCTGCTTCGCAATCTCGTTCGCCTTCGCGTACTTCTCGGTAGCGTCTTCGGCGGGGCCGCTAATGATCAGCGGAGTACGAGCTTCGTCGATCAAGATGGAGTCCACTTCGTCCACGATACAGAAGTTCAGTTCTCGCTGCACCAGCTGGCTCGGTTCCACCGCCATATTGTCACGCAGGTAGTCGAAACCGAATTCGTTGTTGGTACCGTAAGTCACGTCGCTGTTGTAGCTCACGCGGCGTTCCTCGGAGTTCAGACCGTTCACGATCAAGCCCACGGTAAGGCCGAGGAACTTGTAGACCATGCCCATCTGCTTTGCGTCACGGCCGGCGAGGTAGTCGTTCACCGTCACCACGTGCACACCGTGACCGCTAAGGGCGTTCAGGTAAACGGGGAGCGCTGCGGCAAGCGTCTTACCTTCACCCGTCGCCATTTCGGCAATGGCGCCTTCGTGCAGCACCAAGCCGCCAATCATCTGGACATCGAACGGCATCATGCGGAAAGGTTTCACGGAATCGGGGTAGAGCTCGCGCACCTTCGCGTAAACGGAGGCCGGCATGTAGACTTCCCATTCGTTCTTGCCGCTCTCGAGTTCAGCCTTTGCAGCGTTCACGGCATCCTGCAGTTCGGGGCCAAGGCGGCTGAAGTCAAAATTGTTTTCGGGCTTGAAAATGTTGAAGATACCGAGACGGCGGTCGCAGGCTTCCTGACAGACGGCAAAAGCTTCGACCTTGATGTCTTCGAGGGTAGCGCCATTCTTGAGCTTTTCGCGGAATTCCGCACTCTTTGCGGCAAGGGCGGCGTCATCCAGAGCTTCCAGGGCTTCGCGGGCCTTGTGGATTTCGGCAATCACCGGGCGCAGCTGCTTGACCTTACGTTCGTGCGGGGTACCAAAGATCTTGTGAAGAACGGTATCGACTATGCTCATCTTTTTCCTTTTTACGGCCGAGGGCACCGCCCGCGGTCTCTGATTAAAAAATTACGGGGAGAATTTAGCAAATTGCATGCCAATTCAAAATCGTTTAGTCTTGAAACAGGGGCCTATAGCCGAATCTATCGCAGAATCTGGGCGAGCATCGCCTTGCAACCCTCGTTTACATCGTCCCAAGTAGCCTGAAAATCGCCTGTATACCATGGGTCCGCCACATCCCGGCACTTGTGTACCCAATCCATCAAGAGTGAGACCTTGCGATTTTCCACCGGGCCAGATGTTTCACGGGCGTACACGTCGGCCGGTAAAATCCAGCGCAGGTTGCGCAAATTGTTACGGTCCATGAGCACAATGTAGTCGTAATACTCGTAGTCGCGGGCAGTCATCTGGCGTGCCGTTTTCCCGGAGCAATCAATTCCGTGCATAGCAAGCATGCGGCGTGCCGGCGGGTAAACCGGGTTCCCGATTTCTTCGGTGCTTGTCGCGGCACTCGCAATTTCGAATTCTACATCCGCTAACGATTCAGCAGGCAAATCCCGCACCAACTTTTTCATCACGAATTCAGCCATCGGACTTCGGCAAATGTTCCCGTGGCACACAAACAGGATCTTGATTTTCATGCAGACAAACTATTCCAATTAGTTTATTTAAGCCGAACCATTTGCAAGTTGCTACCGATACGTACCAAGTAGTTTCCTGCACGTTCGACCATCACGGCAAAATTCGACGATTCAACCTGTCCCTGTTTCACGATGCGGCCTTGCATATCGAACACGGCATAGGCGGCCCCCACACGGGCATGAGCCACCAGGATATCGCGGCCCGCGGTAGTGAGCGAGAACTGCGGAACAATGCCATTGGCGACAATCGCATCCTTGCCCTTGCTGGAGCTGGACTTGCCACCTGCAGAACTGCTAGAGGACTTGGCGGTACTGCTAGAAGATTTTGCGTTGCTTGAGCTGGACTTTGCTTCGCTGGAACTGGATTTAGCCGTGCTGCTGGAAGAAGCCGCTACACTGGAGCTACTCGGGATAGACTTCCATTGCGATGATATGACCAAATTCCCAGATGCCGTGGCAGGAATTTCTGTCACCAGCGCATCACCATATTCCCAGCCCAAGAATGTTTGGTCACTCAGAGAGGGTGTGGGCAAGGGCATCTCCTGTCCGGGCGTATAGAAAAGAACGTAACCATACGGTTCCTGCGTTTTGGACACATATAACCAAGCAACATTGCGCGTTTCGCTGCCGGTCAATACGGGATATTCGTCGCCCTGAATCCAGTTCGCGCCATAAGCACTGCCCGCTATCTCATTACCGAGAGCATCCTTTTGCACATAGTCGTGCAACGCCTTTGTAACAGTTCCATCTTCAAACGCCGAAGCTTCGACCGGAGTCCCGATGCTGTCGCGAGACAACGTTCCATCCAGATAGAAGTTGTTATCGAATATCACTACCCAATAATAATCCAGCTCCGAAGGCACACCGCTGATAATCGAGCCCTTGCTATGGTTATTAAGAACAAAGGATTGCTCGGGCCTGACTGGAGCCCTTGCATGAATACGTTGATCGGTTTCAACATAATAGCCCCCTATCAAGCCATTAACATAACAATCATGACAATCAAAGTCGGCAGCATTGTAGTTATTCACTATGAAAAAGTGCGTCGAAACTTCTCCAACAAGGCCTCCAACATATCCTCTGGTGGGGAATTGGGTTTCTTTTTCCTCATCGCCGACAAAGCGACCTTCATTGGAGTTCTGTATAAGGAACGTATAGTAGTCGGAGAGTCCCACAAGGCCTCCGGCCGCACCGTCACCTGCCCCAACATCGATGAGTCCACGATGGCTGCTATTTCTTATAATCAACAGATTGTGGGCTTCTGCAACCAATCCACCGACATGAGCATTCAAGTAACCACCGGGTACCACTATGGTTCCGTCAAAATGCGTATTCTCAATTTCTATATGGGCATAGGCATTGGAATGGCTGCCAATAATTCCACCCACACTGACACTGAGATGCCTCGAAACGAAGGAATCCCGTACTTTCAAGTTATGGATAACGACTTTGGTTACAGCATACTTATATGGTTGCCCCGTGTAGAACATTCCATCGGCATCTTCCATATAAAGCCCTGAAATCGTGTGACCCTGCCCATCAAAAAATCCATTATATAGAACTATCTCCTTCCAGGGGATAAAATCGTTTATCCTTGAACTATCGAGCGTACCATCACGCTTCAAGACATTCTCGTTGACCACGATATCCTTCGTAAGCTTGCCACAAACATTAGCCAGACGCTCATCCTCATTGTATTTTCCTGTGGTAAACGATCCGTCTACGAGTGCCGAAAATCCATAAAGTTCCGCGGCATTCGAAATGATGTAGCAGCTGTCCTCAGGATCTATCGCCGGTCTCTTGTATTCGTACCACTTCGCATAGAAATCCTTGTCGCCCTTGTCGCTCGTTGTAATGGAGTCGACAGGATCGCCCGCCAATTCCTCGTTGTCGTACCAGCCGAGAAACATGCTGCTGTCACGATAATAACTATCACGCAGATTGCTCCCAATACCTCCCAGATAGCAGGAAACATCGCCAGTCAGTATGAGTGCATCTTGATAACTCTTGTTTGGATTGCCACAACCAATATAAGACCCAGGCGCTTCCATCTTACCGCCATTGGGATGGTAAGTTACCTTGTAACGGTCATACATCTTAGCCCAGTATTCAAGATCGCCCGTTGTCGTATTGGAAATTGCCGTATCGTTTTCTCCGCTGAATTCGGCATCCCTATACCAGCCGCCAAAAACCAGGTTTTCCTTGGACGTTCCCTTAGGAAGCATCGTAATAAGGCCGGCAACATAATTGTCAAGATATCTAGCCGTATCACTATCGAAAGTATGGAATGTGACATTGTACCTATCCGCAATGGAATTCTTGAGTGTTCCAGTAAAAATCGGATAGGGATCACGGCCGACATCCTGCCCCCAAATGGAGCCTTCTGCATTTTCTCTCAATAGAAATGTCAACGCACCATTAAACAATGCAGCCGTATCCACCAATGTTCCATAATCGATATATTTAGAGGAACTCAGCTTTATCGCATAACTGTTGATGACATTGAGGGATTCATTACTACTCCTTGTATAACCCAGCAATCTGGAATCATAGTTATTCCCATTATCTACAAGGTTTGCTACACTATAGCAGTTTGTCAAGGTCAATGATGCACCGCCTACATAACCCACGACACCTGCGATATAGGGATTGCTTTTCGTGGACTTGATAGTGGAGAATGTATAGAAATTGGTTATCTGGGTCTTTCCAGACCCGTAGACAAAATTTACAAGAACGCCAAGATAATCCGTCGATGAAAAGTACGAATCAAGTATTCCCAGATCCCGGACAACGACAACGGAATTCTCCGGAGATGTGATCGACTCAAAAAGACCCGCACTGTTAGGTGAATACAGCCCCGAAATCGTATGACCATTCCCGTCGAATTTTCCCGCAAAGTCAACCATCGGTTTCCATACGGCTAAGGTCTCGGCGCTGTCACTATTGAGCAGGTTCCACTTATTCAGGACGTTTTTGTTTACAACGATATCCTTCGTGAGTTCACCGCAGGCAGAAGTATTTGCCGCGGTAGAATCGTGTCCGTTTACAATTTCGGCAAAACCGTAAAGTTCCTCGGCGGTCGAAATCTGGTAGCAGCCGTCAGAAAGCACCGGAACCTCGGAAGTGATCTCCTTGGCAAAAACCGCTGTAGCACCTGCAATAAAGGCAAGCGCCATAATAGCAAAGGAAAAAGGCCCTAATTTCATGATTTGTGTTCCTCTCCTGAAAAATCTTTTTTGCCTAATAAAAATAAACTAATTTCCAACACATGCCAACCCGCCCCCGCAAAACCGCTTCTGGAAAGTCATGGCGGATTTGCGGGGGAGGCGCCGAATACAGTATTTTCGAAGCCGCAGGCGTTAGTCCGTAAAAAATGGGCGTCCTATATTATCAACAATTCATCACGAATTACATAAAATGTAAAATTCTACGGAGTTTCAATTGTTGATATCTTGTGTATAATTCAAAATCGCTATTCCGCAGGATTTGGGCATATACCACAACATATCCACAAATGACTTATGTTTCACATGGAACATACATCATTTTACGATGATATTTCAACAATCTATTGCCAATCCTATTAGACAAATCCAAAACTTATCCACTAAAATAAAAAACATCGTGTTTCACGTGAAACGCGGTGTTTATATTATGTTTATAAAAGTTATCAACACATGCCAGTTATCATCCTGAATTTAATTCAGGATTCCCGGTGCGTTGACTTCAAAAAATTAAAGTTTCACAGTACGCGGAGACGCAGTGAAGCTGTAGAACGTAGCGGTCGCATCCTTGAAGTAGAGCGTTTCGGTGTTGTCGTCGTCGGGGGAGTACATCGACTTGAGCTCGGGGTAGTGCTCCAGCATGTCGACCTTCGGTTCGCGGCGGTCGTCGCGGACGAGTGTTCCGGCGACGCGGACCCATTCGTTACCGGCCTTGTTCATGGCACAGATTTCGACCTTGCCGTTCTTCTGGATCTGCTTGGAGCAGTCCTTGGACTTGCCGGTCTGGATATAGAGCTTGCCCTCGAAAATGTTGGCGGTACCGAACGGGCGAACACGCGGCTGGTCACCGTCTACCGTTGCCAAAAAGTAGGCGCCACATTCCTTGAGAAATTTTACGACTTCTTCCATGAGAATCTTCCTTTTTTAAAACAATTGAACTAAATATACAAAAATAGTAGGTAATACTTCAACCCCTTCCTACTGCCTACTTCCTACTGTCTCTCTATACAATTTCTCCATCTCCTCGCCAAAGCAACAGAAGATGACCTTCTTGACTTTTTGCGCCGGGAAGTCCCGAACCGTCTTCACGGCAATCTCGGTGGCGGCCTCCCAGGGGTAGCCATAAACTCCACAAGAAATAGCGGGGAAGGCGACCGTCTCGCAGCCGTTCTCCTCGGCCAGGCTCAGACAGCTTTTATAGCAAGATTCCAAAAGTGCAGGTTCACCATGTTGACCATCTCGATAAACTGGCCCCGGAGTATGGATGACGAACTTGGCTGGGAGTCTGAAACCCGGAGTGATTTTCGCCTTGCCCGTCTCGCAACCGTTCAGGGGGATGCACGCCTTCAAAAGTTCCGGACCCGCCGCCCGGTGAATTGCCCCATCGACACCGCCGCCACCCAGCAGGGAGCAGTTTGCCGCATTCACAATGGCATCCACCGCAAGCTTGGTGATGTCGCCCTGGATAACTTCAATCTCAATCATAATAACCTCAAGTATAATATAGGTAATTTATCAATATAAATCACCTCATTATGTTGGGACTTTGACTAGGTCAAAGTCCGACACCCTGCGGTTACCAAATAAAAATGTGCAAGCACATTTTTGCTTGGTAACCTTGGTTGCGTTTCACGTGGAACATAAACATTATTGTTGATTATGTGAATAGATGTTGAAAATTGTCTTCGATATAACCCTTCACACCATAATTTGTTATATTACTATACAGGAGGTTATATGAGGTTTTTTCTAATATCAGCAATTGTCTTGGCAGCTTTTTGCCTGTCTTTCGCGCAGCTTTTACCTAAGAATACTGCCGAAGACACAAATTCCATCAAACTAACCCGAGCCATGGTCTTTAAGGTGAACTACGGCGAGATTCCTTCCGAACCGGATTCAACTTACAGCGAATCCGAGCCGGACATCAATAGACCTAGAAGAGAAAGCCATTTCATCAGGAACTTTTTGATAGGGACCGGCGCCTGCATTACAGAAGCCACCATCGGGGCTGCACTCAATTCAAGTGGTCCTGTTGTATGTCCCTTGACTGAAGGCCTCACGAAATTTTAATGATTGATTATGAAAATCGAACACGTCGCCATCTGGGTAAAAGACATCGACAAGGTCTGCGAATTCTACCGAAAGTATTT
>NZ_CALEFV010000169.1 GCF_937877005.1 uncultured Fibrobacter sp.
CAGTTATGAGTACGTTTCATGTTAGTATCCTTGAAGATAATTTTTCGGGCGAAAATGTAGAAAAATTCGAACTAGTATGTCATCTCCTAAAATGACTTTTTATCTTAAATTGACAAAAGCTCGTTTGCGATTTTGTGAATTTCATCAAGGATTGCTTTTTTACGTTTTTCGGAAGGGTGCTTTGATCCGTTCATGTAAGCGGCCATTAGAGATTGCTGTATGCCAAGCCTGCGAGCAACCTCGGACATGTTTATGGGCTTTAGCTTCGAGGAAAGCTTTAGTGGGAACTGCTCTGGATTGAAAATGGATTCGAATGAAATGTCTTCGTCGAGGTCGTTCCAGCGGAGGCCTTCAAATGAGATTCTGTAATCGAGGCGCTGTTTTGGGGTGGCGCTTTTTAAGCGTTCGAAATCTTTATAGTGCAATGTTGCGAGCCTGCCGTTTTTCGCGGTAAGCTTTAGTCCGTTGCTTACGGGTTCTATTTTTTCTATTTCGTCACGTTGCATTTACAACTCCATATTTTTGAAGAATCGTACCCATTCTTTTTCAAAGTGTTCCTTGTTTTTAACGTGAACGGAATTTAGGATATAAAATTATATCCGTCAATTGATTTGTTGAGGGTGTATCTATTCTATATACGCCAGAATGCCGATAAATGTGATTTTTTGAGACTTTTTTTTGTGGCTGTGTTTTACATAAAATGTAAAATAATGTTGTTTGTTTTACATAATCTGTAATATTTCAAAATTTTGTTTTTTCTGAAAATTGAGCAAAATTGGCGTTTTTAGCGCGATTTAACAATTTTTGTAAAGTTGGCATATTTTTTGCAAATAGGGGCGTGGAAAATTATAAAGAGAACTGAATTATGCCAATTAATTTTTCAAAATGGACCGGGTTGGGCAACGATTTCGTGCTTTATGAACCGGGGCAGACGCCGGAATATGGCGCCGCTTTTACAGAAAGGGTAATTAAGCTTTGCGACCGTCGCTTCGGTATCGGTGCCGATGGCGTGGTGATTGTAACGCCCATGGATAAGGACGGTTGCCTGGTGCTCGGCGATACGGGCGTCGGTGCCAGCGTGGGGCCTGCTGCGAAATCCGTGCCGAACGGTGTCGATTTTGAAATGCGCATCTTTAATGCCGACGGTTCCGAAGCGGCCATGTGCGGTAATGCGACGCGTTGTGTGGCGAAGTACATCCGCAGTCGCGGTCTTGCCAAAGACGATAGCACGAAGGTTTTTAATCTGCATACCAAGAGCGGCCTGGTAAAGCCTGCCCTTTTGGATGACGGTCGCGTGTGCGTGGACATGGGACTTCCGAGAAACTTCTTGGGCTCGATCAAGCTCACTGCCGACAGCTTCGACTTTACCGCCGAGACGGTCTCGATGGGGAATCCGCATGCGGTGATTTTCGTGGATGACATCGAAAAGATTCAGCTGGAAAAGTGGGGGAGCATTCTAGAAGTGGACAAACAGTTCCCCGACCGTTGCAACATTGAATTTGCGCAGGTGGTAACGCCCACCCAAATCCGCATGCGGGTTTGGGAACGGGGTTGCGGAGTCACCATGGCCTGCGGCACTGGCAGTTGCGCAACCCTCGTTGCGGCCCAGCGCACGGGCCGCGTGGGCGTTGAAGCAGATGTTGTCCTTGACGGCGGCGTCCTCCATATCAAGCACGAAGAAGGTGGCCCCGTCCTGATGACCGGCCCCGCAG
>NZ_CALEFV010000170.1 GCF_937877005.1 uncultured Fibrobacter sp.
TCTGAAGGCGAACTCAAGGGCATCCTCGGTTACACCGACGAAGCCGTTGTTTCTACCGACTTCCGCAACTGCCCGAAGACCTCCATCTTCGACGCCAAGGCTGGCATCCAGCTCGACCCGACCTTCGTTAAGGTTGTTTCCTGGTACGATAACGAATGGGGCTACAGCAACAAGGTTTGCGAAATGGCCCGCGTGATCGCCAAGTAAGATTTCTAGATAGCGTTAGTCGTGCGGACGCCACTTAGTTTTCCGCACTTCCGCTAAGAGACCTTTTAGGAACCCTGCCCAAGCGGCGGGGTTTCTTTTTTTATAGTAGATTCGGTACCCATGTCATTGCGAGGAGCGATAGCGACGAAGCAATCTCTAGCTGAATCTTTATTTAGAATAAACTATATTTTGAAGCGTGAAAAATAAATTCCTTGCTCTTTTGATTTCGTCGGCATTCCTGTTCACGGCTTGCGACGATTCCTCTTCTGCTTCGGCGGACCCTTCTACCGAAGAATCCTCTTCCTCCATGGAAGAAGGCGATGACTCTTCTTCTTCCGAAAAGGATGCCAAGTCTTCGTCCTCCAAGAAGGGCGACAAGTCCTCGTCCAGTGAAAAGTCTTCGGAGAAGTCTTCTTCTTCGGAAAAATCGTCCGATAAGTCTTCGTCTTCAGCTAAGGAAGATTCCAAGTCTTCTTCTAGCGTAAGTAAAGACAAGTCTTCTTCGAGCGAGTCCCCGAAGTCCTCGTCTAGTGAAACGCTGCTTTCTTCGTCTAGCGATTTGCCGGAATCTTCGTCTTCGGCGGGGGTGAGCCTTGAAGGGGCTCGCGCCGCGAAACTCACCGATTTACAGAAGAACTATGAACTCAAGCTGTTTGACCAGACCGTCTACCTGTCGACCGGCAGCAAGCAGGGCGTTCTGGCCCTCCGCATTCCGGACGAATTGTGGGTGGTCACCTATACGGATTTTGCAGGTGGCGTGGTGAGCTTTAAAAAAGACAAAGCCGGCTTGCAGTATAATGAAACCGATGCCGTCAAAAAGATTATAGGAAAAATGGAAGCCGGCTTCAAGATTTCGTTTGTCGTCAAAGAAGCCGACAATGCCGATGAAGACGACACAATTCTGTACTCTGTAGACGGTGGCGATTACAGCGAAGCCCTCAAGGCTAGTGTTGCTATTCAGGAGGGCAAAGTTTCCAAGGCCGAAGCGATTCAGAAGAAAATCTATGAATGTGCCGATGGCGATTCTACGAGGACCATCGAGTTCTTCGACAGTTCGTATATTTATGAAACGTCGATCGATGGCCAAGTAGTGAACTGGAATGCCGGTCGCTATGATATCCAGCGCAGCACGCTGTTGATGATCCCGCTCTACTATGTGGGGGCTTCGCGTACGATGTTCACCTATTCCGTGGGCACCGACAATGCGATTACAGCGTACAATGGCGAGCGCATGGACTGTACGGTTGACGAAGTCGAGTACGAGTATGAAAATGCCAAAGATTTTGTCGGTGAATGGGTGAAGACACTAGACGGTGTAGATTGGACATTTACGTTGAAAGCCGACGGAACTTCCAAGCTGGAAGCATTCGAAGGCTCAAAGAGAGTCGAACTCAAGTCGGGCACTTGGGAAGTTTACGGCTGCTATATGGTGATGGACTACAATACGTTATTGCGTACGGGCTCTACGACAAGCACGTATGGCCAGTTGCAGACCGGACCGATTGATCGTGAAACGGGCAAGATTAGCGGATTCTCGTTCATCCATCATGATAAGGATACGCCGCGCATTCCGACTTCGTTCGAAGCGCCGGAATACGACGACTAAGAATACGACAAGTGATTTAGGGTGAAACCCTGGAAATAAAATGAAGGCCCGCAGTGCGGGCCTTTTTCATTTGAGATCCTTCGACTTCTACCCAAAGGGCATAACTCAACTAGAGAACTAACGTTCTAAGTTTCGTTTTGCTCAGGATGACATGTTGATTACAGCTTCATATCGGAGAGGCGCGTGTGTTCGACTGCATCAAACTCTTCTTGGATTTCCTTGCTGGGGGCTTTGGTGCAGAGGCTTACGATCACGATGGTCGCAAAGCTAAGCACGAAGCCGGGAACGAGTTCGTAAATTTGGAAGATTTCGGCGGAGAACCCGGAGAGGTAGAACTTCCACACGAAGGTGGTGATGCCGCCCACGAGCATGCCCGCGATGGCGCCCGGAAGCGTGGTACGCTTCCAGAACAGGGCAAGGAGCATAATCGGGCCGAAGGTAGCACCGAAACCGCCCCAGGCGAAGCTCACCAGGCTCATGACCACATCCAAGAAACTCTTGCCGTGCTTCACTCCGTCGGCACTGGGAGCGCCCTGCATGGCCACGATGACGGCGATAACGGTGATAAGCACCACCACGCCACGGCTGACCCACATGACTTCCTTGTTGCTCGCATTCTTGCGGAACAGGTGCTTGTAAAGGTCGTTACTGAAGGCAGAAGCGGAAACAAGCAGCTGGGAGTCGGCTGTACTCATGATGGCGGCGAGTATTGCGGCCATCATGATGGCGGCAATGGCCGGGTGGCAAAGAACCTGGCACAAAATCATGAAGATGCGTTCGGGGTCGTCCACCTTGATGCCGTGGGCTTCTACATAGTAGCGGCCAAGGAGGGCAATCATGATGACGGCGCCCAGGCAGATGGTGACCCAGGTCATGGCGACGCGGCGGGAGAACTTGATGTCTTCGGCGTTCTTGATGCTCATAAAACGCACCAGGATGTGCGGCATGCCGAAGTAGCCGAGGCCCCACGCGAGGCTAGAAATCAACGCAATCAGCCCGATGGACTTGCCAGTGGTGGCGTTGGTGAACAGGCTCATCAGGTAGGGGTTCTGCGCGTTCACCGCATCCATGGTGGCTGCAAAACCGCCCGAACCTGCCATGATAATCGAGGGAATGGCGATGACGGCGATAAGCATCATGGTCGCCTGGATAAAGTCGGTCCAGCAAACGGCGAAAAATCCGCCCATGAAGGTGTAACTCACCACGACGACCGCACCGATGATAAGGCCCGTGGTGTAGTCCATGCCGAAGATGGTGCCGAAGAGTTTCGCACTAGCGACAAAGCCAGACACGGTGTAGAACAGGAAGAACGCGAGAATGAAGATGGAGGCGATGACGCGGATGATTCCCTTGTTGTCGCGGAAACGGTTCGCAAAGAAGTCGGGGAGCGTGATGGAGTCACCGCAGAAGTGGCTGTACTTGCGGAGCCTGCGACCCACGATTTTCCAGTTAAGGTATGTGCCGATCACGAGACCGATGCCGATCCACGCTTCGGAAAAACCGCTCACGAAGATAGCGCCCGGGAGGCCCATCAAGAGCCAGCCGCTCATGTCGGAGGCCTGTGCGGACATGGCTACGACCCACTTGTTCATGCCGCGGTTGCCCAGGTAGTAGGCATTCAGACTGTTCGCTTTCTTGGAGAAGTAAAAGCCGATGCCAAGCATCATCAACAGGTATAATATGAAAACGGTTAAGACCATTTTTTAGCTCCTTTTTTGGATAAAAATAGCTAAATATATGCTTGTGAAAGAAATAAATGAATTGAACATAAAAGTTGTAGCGAGGATTCGGAGCGATTTCGCGGACAAGTTCGGGATTCCGCGGCAGAGCGGGCTCTTGAAGAATTTGCGTTCGACGATTGTCTTTGAGCCGGAATTCAAAAATGCCGACGCGTTGCGCGGTCTGGATGGCTTTAGTCACTTGTGGCTCTTGTGGATTTTTTCGGAGAACGTTCGCGATACCTGGAAGCCGACGGTACGCCCGCCCCGTCTTGGTGGCAATACGCGGCTGGGCGTGTTTGCGACCCGCAGCAGCTTTAGGCCGAATCCCTTGGCCATGAGCTGCGTCAAAATCGAGAAAATCAACCTGACGGGGGAGAATGCTCCCTCCATTACGGTCAGCGGCGCCGACCTCATGGACGGCACGCCTATCGTAGACATCAAGCCCTACTTGCCGTACGCCGATTCCGTGCCCGAGGCCACCGGCGGCTTTGCCGAGGCGGTGCGCTTTAAAAAGCTCGAGGTCGAATTTGCCGCCGAGGCGCAAGCGGTTCTTGACGGCACCGGATTTGCGCCAGAAAATCTAGCGCCGGAGTTACTTGATGGCACGGAACTTGCGCCCAATGCCGCCGTCGTAAAATTCCCCGCAGAAAAAAAGGCAGCTCTTGTGGAGCTGCTTTCCGAAGACCCGCGGCCCGCGTACCAGAGGTCCGCCGACCGCATTTACGGCATCAGGTTCGCCGGCTTCGAAATCAAGTTTCAAGTGCTGGGCGACCACCTGACGGTCGTCGCTATTTTACCATTACAGGCTTAGTGGCCTTGAACCCCTCGCCCTGGGCTCTGACTACGTAGCGCCCGGCCGGGAGTCTGTCTGCAAGCATCAGTGTGTTGGTCCCGGCATAGTTGCCACTCAAGTCCAGCACTTCCTTGCCGAGGCTAGAGTAAACCTTGACGGTGAGTTGCGTTGCCTTGGCAAGACTCAATAACACTTTGCCTGCTTTGTTCACCGTAAGCGCCCCGCCCGCAAAATATTTCATCTGGGTAAAGTCCATTCCATTTTCAGATGAAGATGATGTTTCGACAGAGGCTTCGCTTGAGCTGGAGGCGACTTCGCTGCTGCTGGATTCTGCCACGCTGCTGCTCGATTCTGCAACAGGGTTAATTTTATCGCCCAGGACCTCGATCATCTTTTCGGCATAGCGCTTGCCGAAGTCGCGGTATTCCTGCGAGGTGAAGTGTACGTTCTGACCATCGTTCAAGGCTTGGTTGAATCCTTCGGAAGACACCACGTAGAAGTTCTTGGACTGCTGCGGGAGCTTTGCGATGTTGTTGTTCGCACCTTTGCTTACGCCCGTGCGCAGCACTTCGCCCGCAAGGAACGGAATGTCGTTTTCGAGGCCCAAGTCCTTGATGATGTTGTCGTAGACCCTCTTGACCTTGGAAGGCCACTGGCCGTCACCGGCATCCGTTTCGCCCTGGTGGAAGATGATGCCCTTGATAACGCCTTCTTCCTGGGCCTTCTTGGCCATTTCGATCAGGCGTCCATAGGGGTTGCCTCCATAGGTGTTGATTCGCTGGGTCATCCAGCTCTGCTGTGTTCTAGCATAATTTGCGTAGGAGTCCTTGTCGAACAACTGGATGCTGCAACCCGCGACGGCCACCACGATAACCCCCACCTTGAT
>NZ_CALEFV010000171.1 GCF_937877005.1 uncultured Fibrobacter sp.
GCGGGCGAACACATATTGCGCTTTACGGTGACAGGCTCGTGGATGGATGTAGATTACTTCCAGTTCGGAGAGGATGAAGTCGTTTGCGTTGATGAATGCACGGCCTTTGTAAAGCCCGCGCTATCGCATTCGACCGGAGCTGAAAACTACCGCATTTTCGACATGAACGGCAACTATCTGGGAAAGGTGCGAGCCTCAGGAATGCAGGA
This sequence comes from uncultured Fibrobacter sp., assembly GCF_937877005.1. Classification (GTDB taxonomy): domain Bacteria; phylum Fibrobacterota; class Fibrobacteria; order Fibrobacterales; family Fibrobacteraceae; genus Fibrobacter. The sequence continues at coordinate 210 of NZ_CALEFV010000171.1, forward strand.
ACTCCGCGCCAGTGCGAAAACCCTCGTGAAAAACGGCGGCACATTCATCGCAAAATCCCGCGCGGGTTCCGCGACGATACGCGTGATGAAGTAATTAGCGTTCGTGCGTTCCGTTAGAGACTGAGCGATTTCCTGAACACCCGGGCGACTTCGTCCGGGTTGTCGCTTTTGAGCCAGGTGAGCGTCTCGGTGCCACGGTAGCTCCACGCGAAGATGTTGTCGATACCTGCGGCGCGACTTTCCTCGACGGCGATGGCTAGGTCGTTTTCGCGGCCCGCTTCAATCTGGTACGCCTTCACCCACATCTGCACGGCCTTGCCGTACTTGGCGGCGACCTCAATCAATTTGCGGGCGGTTTCCGCGTACTTCTCGCGGACCCATTCCTCGGTGGCACCTTTTTCCCAATATGGGTCGCTGGCCACCTCGTCAACGCTCGCAAGGCTTGCAACGCGGCCCCAGTCGTCGAGCCCCGCGGGGAACCACGGCGGCAGCATGCAAACGCAGTTGCGCTTGCCGCGGGCGTGCACGTCTTCAGTCATTTCTTTCAGAAAATCAATCAGGCTGTCTTCACGGAATTTCAAAACATCTTCGGTGAGTTCGGCGGGCATCTCGTAGCCGAAACGCGCCTTGAACAGCGCGCGGCACTTTTCACACCTGCAACTCCAGTTCTGTAGTCCGCCCTTCTCAAAGTAAAAATGCGGCTCGTCCCAGAAAACCGTGTCGACCTTCGTCGCACATACGGTTTCAATCCACTTGTGCATGTAGGCGCGGAATTCCGGATGGTTCGGGCAGGCGGCCACCTTGGGCTTGCCATCGAGCGCTACCTGGCATAAGTCGTGGTTCCTTGCGGTGAGTTCCGAATACGCCTCGCCGCCAAATACGCGGCCCACACCCCACGGGTTCACGTAGACCTTGAGGCCCATTCCGGCGCTCCCGTCCACGATGTCCTTCATCGTTCCGTAGTAATACTGCTGGTCTTCCTCGCTCCACGTGTGGAGTACCGCGTTAAAACCCGCCGCCTTAATGTCGGCCATGTCGGCAAGAACGTGCTTGGGCGCGCGCACGCCAAAGTAACTTACACCTTTAATCATGTGTAGAATTTAGTATTTAAAAAAAGAAAAGTGGAATTGCTAATCGCTCATTCCACATCACACATTTGTTCTTTCGTTACGCTCAAGAACCAAATGCTTGGCTCGGCCATGTCCAAGCAAGCTTGGCCGCGGCACTCGCCTTATGCATTTGTCACACTAGTTATTAGCCCATTGGGGCGATCCGCTCTTGAGCAGCACCTGTTCGAGCGTGCTATACCATTCGTCTTCGCTGACGGGTTTGCGGACCCAGTAGTAGTTTTCGTCGCACTGGGGAAGCGGCATGTTGTCGGGGACGAGCTCCACGATCCACGATTCCGGAATGCCGTCATGCAAGAGCTTGCTGAACTTGAGATTCTGTTCGTGTGGACGGTCCGCGTGGTCCAGAATGATGAGGGCAGGGGATTGTCCAATAATCAGTGCCGATTCCAGAAGGTTCGTCGCATCTTCGATGGAATTGCAGGTGTACATGGTGGAGTCTTCTGCCAAATCCCCATGTTCCAAAAGCCAACGGAAAGTCCATTGGCTGAGCCTGTCAAGGCTGCCTGGAGAGGATGGGGCTATGAAGAAGATGTGTTCCATGTGCTAAAAGATAGGTTTTTATGCTGGATTGTGAATAGTTTTTTTGGATAAATTTGAATTTTTGTTCGTTATCCAATGATTGTTTCCAACTTATCAACAACATGTCTCCAACTTGTTTTTCCCGGTGGATAAAAATTAGGGTCTATTTCTATTTATATTTGTTACATGTTTCCTGATTTGGGCGAATTTCGATTTATAGATAAGCTTCTTGAAAATGCTGCCGATTGCAGGCAGGAATCCCCACACTCCAGAGGTTGGCTCGGTGTGGGTGACGATTGCGCTCAGTTTGACGGCTGGCTGGTGACTAAGGATCTGTCTGTTGAAAATACTCATTTTAGGCTCGACTGGTCCACTCCCGAGCAGGCTGTAGAAAAGCATATCGTTTCCAATGTTTCCGATATCTCGGCGATGGGTGGCGTCCCGCGCCTTGCTGTGCTTGGACTCTGTATAAACAAGTCCTGGTCGTCGGAAACGCTTGCGCGGATTCGCGATGCGCTGTCGGCTGGATTTGCCAAAAGGGGAATTGCGCTGATTGGTGGCGATACGGTATCGGGCGAGGTGGGCATGTTCTCCACGACTTTGCTCGGAGAGCTTGCGGGTGAAAAGCCTCTGTTGCGATCGGCTGCAAAACCGGGCGATTCCCTATTTGTCAACGGAACGCTTGGAAAGTCAGCTGCGGGTCTCTGGTTGCTGATGAACCATCCGGAAAGGGCTTCGGAATATCCATCGCTGGTGGAATATCACCTTGCGCCAAGGATTGACGAATCTGCAGGAGCTCGGTTGGCGAAAATGGGGGTCTACGGTGCCTGTATGGATATCAGTGACGGAATTTCCTCGGAGTTGAATCATATCGCTCTGTCTTCCGGGGTTTCTCTGCAGATAGACGAGAATTTACTGCCGATTGACCCGGAAGTTCTGCGGATGAGCCGCTTTTTTGGGGTTTCTGCCCTAAATTTCGCCCTAAATGGCGGTGAAGAATATGGATTGTTGTTTGCAAATTCTTGCTCAGAAGGTATATTTAACAAAGAACATCAAGTTTTTGATAAGGTGTGCAGAATAGGCTGTGTTCTGGAAAAAGACCAGAATCCTCGTGTTCGCATGCTTTGCTCAAAAGGAGAAGTTGTTCCCGTGGATCCACGGGCATGGTCGCATTTATGATAAACAACAACAAATTGAACTTGGGACAGTTGCTCCTCCGTCAGGGTGTGCTTGACGAAGACCAGTTGGCCCATGCTATGGCCGAACATAAGCGTACTGGCCTGATGCTCAGCAAGATTCTCGTTCGTCTGGGAATGGTGAACGAAGAAACTCTGACGAACATTCTCGGCTCGCAGATGCAGTCGTCTACCAAGATGCGTATCGGCGAGATGCTCCTTGCGCAGGGCTATATTAACCAAGAGCAGTTGGATAAGGCTCTTGAAACACAGAAAACCTCTGGTAAGCGCCTGGGCCGTACCCTGGTGGACTTGGGCTATATGCCCGAAGAAAGGTTAATCGAAATCCTTTCCCGTCAGTTTGAAGTTCCCTACGTTAAGCTCGACAATTTCTCGATCGATCCCAACGCCTATAATTATTTGCCCGAAGACATGTGCCGTCAGTACAAGGTCGTTCCGCTCTTTGTCCAGAATGGAGAAGATGACCGCCGCCAGGCTAAATCTGTGTTGACGATTGCAATGACCGACCCCACCAATATGCGCACTATCAGCGTGGTGAAGTTCAAGGTGAGGATGGATGTCGAAGTCGTCATGGCGTCCGAAGCGGATGTCATGAAGGCTATTGATAGGGTGTATGCCGGTCATGGAACTTCTGAAGAATCCCTCGCTGAATTGATTGGCGAAAGCAAGGACAGCGAAGAACTTGAAACCGTCGAACGCGGTCAGGGCAACAATGACGAACCTGAACTGACGGACGAAGAAGGTCGTGCGGTCGTGAAGATTGTGACGACGCTGATCCACGAAGCTATTGCCCGTCATGCCTCCGATATTCATCTGGAGCCGCAGGAAACGTTCCTCAAACTCCGTTACCGTATTGACGGTGACCTGCAGGTGATGTCCCCGATCCCGGCTCGTTTGATGCCGCAGATTCTTTCTCGTATTAAGCTTCTGTCCAAGATGGACATCGCCGAAAAGCGTAAGCCTTTGGACGGCCGCTTTACCGTGCGTTACAAGGGTTCCGAAGTTGACCTTCGTGTGAGCTCGTTCCCGATTTCTCTGCGTAAACGTGGCGTCTGTGAAAAGATTGTTATGCGTATCTTGGACCCGAACTCGGGTCAGTTCCCGCTAAAGGATATGGGTTTCGACCCGCGCGTGCTTAAGCAGTTTATCGATGCGATTAATGCTCCTAACGGAATTGTGCTGGTGACCGGTCCTACGGGTTCGGGTAAGTCTACGACGCTTTACGCTTCTATTCGCGAGATTCTTGATAGTACTATTAATATTTCTACCATGGAAGACCCTGTCGAATTGAACATCGACGGCGTGAACCAGGGACAGATTAACAATGCCGCAGGCTTTACCTTTGCAGCCGGCATCCGCGCCCTGCTCCGTCAGGACCCGGACGTGATTATGATTGGTGAAATGCGTGACCAGGAAACTTCGTCCATGGCTATTGAAGCTGCCTTGACGGGTCACTTGGTCTTTAGTACGCTCCATACCAACGACGCTGCCGGTGCATTCCCGCGTCTATTGGAAATGGGCCTGGAACCGTTCCTTGTGTCTACCGCTATCAAGGGCGTGCTTGCGCAACGTCTTGTGCGCCGCATTTGTAAGTATTGTAAAGAACCTGTCGAAATTTCGCAGGCCATGCGCGACGAATTCCACTTGACCCCCGACATGCAGTTCTACCATGGTAAGGGTTGCGACAAGTGCGATGGTTCGGGCTACAAGGGCCGTTGCGGTATCTACGAATTCCTGGTTCCGAACGAAACCGTGCGTAACCTGATTATCAAGCGTTCTTCGGGCGATGTCATCAAACGTGCCGCCATGCAGGAATGCGGCATGATTACCTTGCGTATGGACGGTATCCAGAAGGCTTTGGACGGGCATACGACGCTCGAACAGGCCATCGGCGCCTCTACCTCTGACGACTAGTAGAAGCCCCCGATTCAAATTTAAAGAAAGACCCTCTTGGAGGGCCTTTGAAAATTGACCCCGTGACACATATGGAAGATTCGTTCAAGGCTTGAGGCGTTTGCGCGACGGCCTTCCTGTTCACGCATGACGGAAAAAATAGAAAAATGCTATTTTACTGCCATGAAGAAACTCACTTTTGCAATCGCAGCTTTATCTTCTTTACTTTTTACCGCTTGTGGCAACGACAAATCGTCATCTAGCGATG
>NZ_CALEFV010000172.1 GCF_937877005.1 uncultured Fibrobacter sp.
GTTGAAGTATGGCATTTCCACCTTACAGGGGCCGCACCATGTTGCCCAGAAATTGACAATCACCGGCTTGCCGATAAAATCCGACAGTTTTAGAAGATTCGTTTTCGTCTTGAGGACTTCTTCGCGAGTTTTATCCTTGTTCTTGAGCAATACATTCCACGCGTTACGCGCTCCAGGAGCCCACTGCAAAATTCCTTCAAGAGAGCTGTAGTCGGGTTCAAATTTTTTTGCCTCGCGATTCTGCAACATAAACTCGGCCGCATTCACAAAATTCTTGACGAACAAGTTCATCTTGAATTTCGAAGAATTCAGCATGTTCATGAATTCCGTTTCGAAAGACCACTTATCACGAATCAGTCGCTGAATCAGGTTTTCGATGCCGTCGTCCGAAACGACTTCCAAGTTAAAGGAAGAACCCGCCTCGTAAGCAAAATCGTGCAACACCTTCTGGCAAAAGGAATGGATGGTAAAAATCGGTGCCGTATGGATATTCTGCAAGGCTTCGCGGTAGCATTCCAGATTTTCTTCGGCGAGGCAGTCTTCCATCTTTTGGCGGATACGGTCGCGAAGTTCACCGGTCGCCTTGTCGGTGTAAGTGACAATCAAAATTTTCGAAAGCGGAATACCTGCGCGGCCATTTTCGCCATGCACCAGTTTTGCCACCAACTGCTGGATGGTGTATGTCTTGCCCGTTCCTGCCGAAGCATCGATATAGAGGTTATTGCCGAGATGAAAATCATCAATGTTAAAAAGCTTAATCTGGGTCATCGACGGTCCCTCCTATCACATCGGAAGTCCACAAATCGGGAGTCAATTCCTTGAGGTCCTGACATTCCTTGTTCCAGAGATCCATAAAGTATTTTTCGGGGAACCCGCTGACCTTCTTGATATCGAACAACTTGGCGCCTGCGAAATATTTCCAAGGCGAATGGTTTTCGTCATTGAACGCCTTGATGTAATCGTCGTAAGATTCAACTTTGTTTTCGGACACCATGTCAATCGGGAGAACCTTGCTGTAGCGTTCCCACTTTCCGCTCGTATCCATCTGCACCGCAAACATTTTGCGGTAAATCTTTTCAAGCAGCTGTTCCGCTTCGACGGGAGTCCGCCGGACAGGCTTCGCTTGCCATATCTTTTTGGAATAGCAATCGATGAAAATTTCAGGAACAGGTTCGTTTTTCTGCCCCGCCTCGCAAATGAGTGCAAGCGCCTGGATATAACCCGTCAAGAAATGGTACTGGCGGATTTCGAC
>NZ_CALEFV010000173.1 GCF_937877005.1 uncultured Fibrobacter sp.
TGAGCAGTCCCGTGATGCAGATGGTGTCACCTACCGAGAGCGAGTCGTAGTCGACGGAGAGCTTGAGTGTCGCGGGTTTCTGGATCCGCACATAGATGGAGTCTTCGTCGTTGTTTTTCAGAATCTGTGCGCCGGCGAATCCTTCGGTGGTGGCGATGACGCTGTAGGCGCCCTTGACATTTTCGAAGACTGCGTATTCGTGAACGTCCACTGTGACAGAGTCGTAGAGTTCCGTCTTTCCGTTGACGATTTTGGCCAGGGTGTATTTGATGTTGGCGGATTTCGGTAAGTCGTAGTCCCAGCTGTATTCGGTATTGAAGGCGACGGTGTGCCCCGATTCGGTTTCGGTCAGCACGCCTGCGGTAGAGGTGGAATTGTCATCTGTGGGTGCGCATGCGATAAAAAGTGTCGCCATGACTAAGGCGAGTGCTGCAAATTTAGTCGTTTCTCGTCTCATCATGCTTTACTCCAAATTTGAGAACAGGTGAATGTTCATTTGATAAACACCGTCGGCTTTTTCCTTATCTTCTCCGATGATGCGGCGTGCTTTCGCCTTGAATTCCTGCAGCTCTGCTTCGAGTTTTTTGTAGGCCCCGCTAGAGATGCTGAAAGTGAGCGTGCTCATGACCGTGGGCTTCTTTGGAACAGTCATTAGGGCCTGCTTCGAAAGTTCGAAACATTGTAGCTGGTATTGCTTGACCAGATCTGCATTGTTGTATGGCCCACTGCTGATGCTTTCCTTGGTGGGTTTCCAGAATCCCTCTTCGTTTTTGCGGGCAAGTCCGAGGCGTTCTAGGAGGGCTAAGGAATCCTTGAGCTTTCCGAGCGGAACCTTCGGGAAGATGCGCTTTTGCACGGGTGTCATGTCGTCGGTCACGTCCATTGCGTCAAGGATGGCAAAGAGGGCGCTGTTATACCAGCGGCTGTAATATTCGTAGGCATCCTCGTTTACGATATGCTGCGGATTTGGGTGCTGTTTCAGGAGTTCCTGAATCATGGCGTTGCGGATGGCGTCGGTTTTCGCCTGGTCAAGAGCGACGAGAGTCTCGAAATACTTGGCTTCCTTGCGGTCAAGCTGAAGGATTTCGATGAACTTCTGCACCATGCGAGGGCTCACCTTCTTGCCCCTGAGGACATCGGCAAAATAGCTGCGGCTCTTTTCAAGGCCGAGCAAGGCGCAGATTTCGGTGCGCGTAAAGCTTGGCTCTACCTTGGCGCGTGCGGCCTGATATTCTTCCAGGAATTTGCGGAAGTGCGTAAACTGAAAAATGTCTATATACGGATTCACTCCCTAAATATACATAAAAAAATGTATTTTGAGACAATTTTTGAGAACATTCGTCGTCAAAAGGGAAAAATTCCCCCAAAAACGCTATTTTTCCTTTCCGCTGACGGGAAAAAGTGCAAACTGAAGCTGGAAAACCTTGTCGCTATTCTGGTCTTCTTCCGCGATAAGTGCGATTTCCTTGCGGAAGGCATTGATGCGTTCCACGATGCGTTCGTAGCCTTCCTGGCTGATGCCGAGCGTAAGTCCCGAAATGTGTCGCGTACCTGGCGGATCACGGTCGATGGAGTCGGCGGCGAGCTTTAGGCACTGCTGGTGATACCCTCGAAGAGCTAGTCTCGATGTACGGTCGCCGGTAGTGATGGCACTTTCGGAAAGAGAGTAGTTGCCGCTCTTGTCCTTCTTGATGAGCTGGCAATCCTCGAGGAGTTTTACCGATTTCTTTGCTTCTTCGGCGGAGATGCGCGGGTGTACTCTTTTTGCGAGAGTCTCGTAGTCGCCGTTGAAACCGAACATGCCGATGAGGCTGCGGATGGTGAGGTGCTTCCAGTCCGAATACACCATGTACTGCGCGTGCCCGAGCAAATGCTGCTTTTCGGCAAAACGCACGACCTTGAGTACGGCCTGCATTTCATTAAATGCTATGTTCCTCTCCTCGGTGGTTTCGGCCTGGTTGAACTTGACGAGCGATATAAAGAATTCCGTTTCGTGCTTGCCGAGCCTAAGACCGCTTGCGACTTTGGGTATGCTCTGGCTAGAAAGGTTCTTGTCGCCGTTCATCACGCGGCTAATGAAGTCCTTCGCCTTGAAACCGATCTTGTCTGAGAACACGCGAAGTGAGAAGGCGGAATTTGCCTCTTTCTTTGCGTTGTAGTAATCTTTCAGGAATTCCCGGTAGTCCAGGTATTCGAAGATTTTTTTTGTCGGTTTCGTGACTCCCATGCCATAAATGTAAGAAAAATGCGTGTCGTAAGATGATAGAAAAGAAATATTCGCGTTGTCTGTGAACAACGCGAAATGTGATGGGAATCAAAAATTGCTTGGTGAAGTGCTCTGGAGAATTTAAATTGATGGGGAAGAGTGACGGGAAAGAACCTGCTCTCAAACAAGGATGTTATGGGTATCAGAATGGTTGGAAAAAGCAAATTACGCAAAAATGGTTTGGGATTCAATACGAAATTCCAAAAAATCGTCCTAGCGGGCGTTGTCTCGCTTTTTGGAATTTCTGCGGTGCATGCCGCAGTTCCGGTGAGTGAAGTGGTGAATCTGCCGACGGATGCCGCCTACGGTGGTGGTGACAAGGTGGGCTCGCAGCTGGTGGCCGCGACATACAATGCGGGCGAGGGTCCGGGTGTCTGGATCGTGGCCGATGGCGGCTACAGGCTCTACCACAATGGCGCGCTCCTTGCCGAAGACAACCAGGCGGGTCGTGTGCGTTTTGTTCCGATGACCTTCCTCCCTGGCGAGAACGCGATTTCGGTCGTGGGCGTGAACGGCCAGGGCGCCCCGGGCGTCATGGTGCAAATTGACGACTTGGACAGATCTTACTATTCCGGCAGCGGCTGGAAGGCCAAACCGACCGTCGGCAACAACTCCTGGAAAAACAAGGGCCGTGACCTTAGCCAGTGGGGTGGCGCGACAACTTTGAACTATGCGAGCAACAAGCTCCCGAGCGGGGCTGCCCTTACGGGATTTGCCGCGAATACGCAGGCCAAGTGGATCTGGAGCGGCGCGGAAACCGACCCGACGGCCGTACTGCTCTATACCTTCTACGTGAAGGCTGAAGGCTTCGGAGCCTCCACAACGGGCGGTGCAACTGGCAATATCGTTTTCGCGAGCGATTCCGCAAGCATCCGCAAGTACCTGCAGAGTAACGATGCCGTGACGATTCTGGTGCCCGAAGGTACTTACGATTTTAGGCAGATGCGCAATGCGGTAACCGAGGCGAACAAGCAGGGGCGTACCTGGTGCCGCACGACTTGCAGCGAGAAGAACCGCGTGACGGGCAAGACGAACAAGTTTTACCGCATCGCCTTCGAAAAGAACAGTTGCGCAAGCCTCGGCGAATCCGGACTTGAAATCGTGAAGGAGTCGGACAATCTGCAGGCGTGGAGCAACTGGATTACCACCAAGCCCAACAAGAGCCTCGTTGGCATGGGTCGCGGCGCGAACCTGCGTGGCGCATCCATAGTGGTGCGCAGTAACGAGGGCTCGTACAACCACATTTACCGCAACCTTGCCATTTACGACGTGAACCCGCACCTGATTGAAGGTGGCGATGGCCTTGAAACGGTCGGGACCGCGTCGAAGCATGTGAAGGGCTTCTGGGCCGACCACATCAGCTACAAGTGGATCAGTGACGGCATGGACATGGAATTCGTGGACGACGCCACCATCAGTTACCTGGATTTTGACGGCGCGAACGACTTTAACTGCTGGGGAACTGACCCCTACATGGCGCTTGTCGAAGATGCTCACCTGACTTATGCCAACAACTACTGGCACAATACCTATGGCCGCGTGCCGAAGGTGACGGGCGAAAGCAACGGTTCGCAGGTGCATCTGTACAACCAGTACGTGGACTACAACCGCTTCTTTATCGCGGGGGCGAACGGCCACAGTGCAAACGCGAAGGCCTACGTGCGCTACGAGAACAGTTATATCGATAACGGCCAGGGCTATTTGGCCGAATGGGGCGACAACGGCTACGTTTACTTTAGCGGTGTCACGTTCGGGAGCGGAACCAAGCAGCAGCACCGCTACAACGGTACGGTGACGCAGGGCGTTCCGAATGCGGCGACGTTCAACCCGAGCTACAGCTTTGAAAAGCGTACCGTGGCAAATCTCCCGAAAGAAATCCCGAGCCTCGCAGGCGTGGGTGGACGCTACGGCAAGATGCCCGAATACAACCAGGCTTTCGGACAGAGCAACAAGGCTGCGAACGTTTCTCTCTCTGCTCCCGCAACGGGGGCGAAATTTGACGCGGGTGCAACGGTCACCCTGAAGGCCGACGCGAAGGATAGCGACGGTTCCGTGAAGAGTGTCGCCTTCTACGTGGGGAATACTTTGGTCGGCTCTGCGACTGCCGCACCCTATCAGGTAAATGCAAGCGGGCTTGAACCGGGAGTGTATTCCGCGGTTGCAGTCGTGACGGACAATTCGGGCCTTTCGCAGATGTCTTCGTTCGTGACCTTCACGGTCGAAGGGGCCGCTTACCCCGAGGTCGTAAAGTGCGGGGCCGGTTCCAGCAGCCAGAGCATCAATCTGGGTGAACCGATTGTGGATTTCTGCTACACCTGGAGCGGCGCCGAGACGGTCGTGCCCCAAGGCTTCCCGGCAGGTGTTACGACTAGCATCGATAAGGAAAACCGCAAGATTTCTATCAGCGGCACTCCCACTGCGGCTGGCGAATATGCCTTCACCGTCACGGCAACCAACAACGATTCCACCTTTGTCAAGAGCGGTCGCATCGTGGTTGCAGACCCGAACGCTCCCGAATCTTCTTCAAGTGCCGAACCGGAGTCTTCTTCGGGCGAAGTTATTGAATCCAGCAGCGGAACGACGTCGATTGCGCAGCGCGTAAACTTGGCGACCGAGGCCGAAACTGCCTTCTACCGTATTTTCGACATGCAGGGGCGTCCGCTATTCGCTGGTTACGAGAAGCCCACGATTCTTCCCGCATCGCGCGTCGTCGTTGTGGAATACGCAAAGACGGGAACTGTTAGACGCCGTTATGTTCAGATACGGTAAACGGAATCCTATTTCTTGAAGGAATCCAGTATTCGTTGTGCTTGCTTGGCGAGGATGTCGGTCCCGTTCATTTCAATGACTTTCAGTAGTCGTTTCTGGCCGTCATCCTCTTCGATCTTGTTGGTAACGCAGGTTTCTCCGAGAACGTAAAGTGCGCGTCTTGCGAAGTTCGGGTCCTTTTCGCGGGATAGGCCTTTCTTCAAAAGCAGGATTGCCGCTTCGGGAGCATTTTTTGTCTTGGCGATTTCGCCCCATTCCAACCACTGGTTGCTGGATATCTCGATGTATAGGGCCGGGTTGGTAAGCTGTTGGGTAAAAGTCTTGACGAGGGGCTTGTCTACGGGATGTTCCTGCAGAAGCTGGTTCATCGCCTGAATTAGCAGACGCTGCGCGTTGTCGAATTCTCCGTTCTTGGCGCAAGCAAAACCGTTCTCAATCAGCTTGCGGGTCCTCTCCTTAAGTTCCGCCATCGGATTTCGGTTTGCGTTTCTGCGTGCTCGTTCCTCTAGGACATCCTGTGCGAGTTCTCTCTTGCTCTTCCGGCGCGTCTCGATTTTCAAACCGGCGATGGCGCCACCGGCAAAGCAAACGGGAGAAAGTATCGTGACGGCTCCAAATATGCCTGGGTTCAGGAACCAGTTCACGGCCATGTCCAGGAAGAGACCTGCAAAACAGATCGCTGAAATGAGCTGAGAGGTCATTTCCTTGCGCGGCGCAAAGGCGCAGGCTCCGAGAACAAAGGCTAGAGCGATACTCATGCCCATGTAGCGTTCGCCATCGTAGTGGTCGAAGAAACTGGTGCTAGTAAGGATGGAGACGAAAATGCCGCCGAACAAGGCGAATCCTGCGACGAAACCCCACAGAATAAACCACTGCCAGCGCTTTTCAAGAAGAACCATTGCGAATATGAAGAAAATGGCAAAGATGAAGAAACTCGGTACGCTTGGAAAAAGCATCCAGCTAGTGAACATTCTATCGTATTGGGCGTTCTTCGGGATGAAGGCCATATTGTAACGAGCGAACTTGTCGGTGTAGTTTTTTATCCAGGCTTCAAGTTCTCTGCGATAATCTGATTCGTCCGGGTAGCGTTTGTGCTCTTCGGCAAAGGCTTCTTTTCCGCCCTTGATTTCCCACCATTCCCTGAAATCCTTGTTCATGGATTTGATGCGGTCTTCCACCTTGTACGATGGTTTCTGCGCAAGTGCCCTTTCGCGGAATTGAACGAATTCTTCCTGCTTGATTTTTTCGGAGGGTTCAAGTCCGACGGATTGGAACTGATTGGCTCCTTCGTCATTCCACCACTTTTCGAATGACGTTGCAATGCCCCTTTCGTAACGGGCTTGCTTGATTTCGGGCATAATTCCAGTAATACAATTGAATACACCTAGACCGACGACTAGGAGTATCAGAAGGTAGTGATTAGGCTTCAACGACTTCAATAGGGGCTGTATCGAGCCCTTCCAAACACCTTTCATTTTTTTCATCATACCTGGAATATATATTAAAACCAGTTAAAAGCGGTTATATTCTCGCAGCTGATTCCATAAAAAGTCCGTATTCACGTCACGGTAGCCTTGGGCGTTGACACGTTCGCGTAAACGGTGCGCTATGTCAAACAGGTTCGGGCTGTTCTGCATGCGTTCAAAACTGTCAAAAATGGTGAGGTTGTCGATCCATTGAGTCAGCTCGGGAAATCTTGGATCGCTGAATCGGTTTTCTCGACCGGTCTTCAGGTATTCCAGGTAACGGTCGGTAATACGGTATCCGTCTTCTATAAATATATCCATCGCCCGGGGGAAAAGCTTTTCTCCCGTTAAGTATTCGTGAATGATGATTCCGAAACTGAAGTAATCTACCGATGCCGATAGGTTCTCGCCCATGATTGCCTGTTCCGGAGCACTGTAGCAGGGGGTCATCTGTCCGCCATATTCAGTCACGGTCTCGCGCATTTTTGCCTGGGCGTAACCAAAGTCGCACACGAGAATCTTGTGGTTATTCTTGTGCTGTGGATTTTGGCAGAGCAGAAGATTTTTGGGCTTTAGGTCCTTATGCACTACTTGGTAGTAGTGCAATTGGCTAATTGTATTGGCGAGATAGGCGAGCTGCGCCACTCGGTGCATTATTTCGTCGTCGCTCAGGTCCTTCTTGAATAGTCGGTCGAGTGAACATCCCTTGATGAATTCCATTTTCAGATAGGGGTGACGCCCGGCGAGGCCTCCTCCCATGCTTTGAACCACACCTTCGATATTGGTGGCGTGAATCAAGTTGTTAATGCGAATTTCATCCTGGAAAGCGCTCAGAAGCATGTTCAGGCGATGTAGCCTGTTCTTGCCGGGGGAGGCCCAGAATTTGCAAATTTTTACGACGATTTCCTGCTCGGCGTAGTGCGTCGAATCATTCGGATGTTCCAGCCAGTAGTTTGCACGATACAGGTTGTTTGTGCCTTCTAGCGTGAGCGGTTCCAGCAGCTGGATGTGCTGCATTGCTCCGTTGTGCATGAATTCAGGATTTTGGTCAAACCACCGCTGGTATTCTTCCATGGTGTAATTCGGGCGTAACGCTAGGTTGCGCGACACCCGATCCAAGGTTTCTGCCAATAAGTTCCTGAGCATAATCCAAATTTAGATAATTTGGAAGCCCAGTAAAACTATGCCCTGTTCTTTTCGAGCGTCTCGACAATTACTTTATAGGCGTCTTCGACATTGTCGCAGAAGTGGAACATGTCAATATCTTCCTTATCGATCATTCCCGTTTCTGCGATATAGTTCCAGTTGATGACCTTGTTCCAGTATTTTGCTCCATAGATCACTACCGGCATGCGCTGGGCGTACTTCTTGGTTTGGATCAGTGTCAGAACTTCAAACATTTCGTCGAGAGTTCCGAAACCGCCAGGGAATACTACTAGAGCGCGGGCCATTTTCAGAAACCAGTACTTGCGGATAAAGAAGTAGCGGAACTGTAGGTTCAGTTCGTCATCGATAAAGGGATTTGGATGTTGTTCGAAAGGAAGCTTGATGTTGAGACCGATGGACGATGTACCGACATCGTTTGCTCCGCGGTTGCCTGCTTCCATGATGCCTGGACCGCCGCCGGTCATGATTGCGAAACCGTCGCGCTGCTTGTTCATCCAGCGGCCAAGTTTTGCACCGAGCTCTCTGGCGTCGTCATAGTACTTAGCGACTGATTCAAGCGATTTTAGGCGTGCAAGTTCCTTCTTGTCCTTGCAGCCCTTGCGGCGTTTCTTGATTTCTTCCATCGGGAGTGTACGGGCCGAACCGAAGAAGACAATCGTGTTTTTTACGTTTTCCTGCGCAAAGATCTGGTAGGGACCTAGAAATTCTGACAAAATGCGGATTGGACGGCCGATGTCGCTGTCCATGAAATCGGCGTTATGATACATCATTTTGCCCACGACGGGTTTTAACTTCTTTTTTGCAGTCGGCATAGGATACTCCTTGTTTTTTTCTTCAAAATACTTTCAAAAAAAGGTAAAGCGAAAAAAAAACTGTATTTTTTTCAATTTGTAGGAAAAAAAACTTTATATTTGGGGTATGCTAGTAAAAATTTGGACTGACAGCTTTATTATCACGGGCGAAATTGACACGCTTCGCGATGAACGTCTTACGGACTATATCCGTGAAAACAAGGATTTTATCGCCGTCACTCAGGTGAAAGTCAGCGATCGGAGCGAGAAGGACTTGTTCCGGACGCATTTTCTTAATGTAAGTACCCGCCATATCGAAATAATTTTACCTGCGGAATAAAATAGCCGCTCGACTCTATAAAGTAGAATAACGAGTTGCTGTTCCTTTGGAAACTCTCGTTTTTCGTTGTTCGCTATAATAAGAAAGACCGCCTGTAGGCGGTCTAAACTTTTTCCCAGGAATCTTTCGATTAAAGGAAGAACCAGGTGGCGTAGATGCCGCCCCTGATACCGACATCCACGCGGGACGCTTCGGTCTTGCGTTCACCGGCAGTTTCTTCAGTCGAGTACCAGTCGATGCCGAAGCCGACCTTTCCGGAGAGAATCAGGTTCGGGACGATTTCTGCATGGGCACCGAACATCAGGTTGATGTACAGGTCGCTAGAAGAGAACTTTGACTGAGCTTCAGCGTCTTCCTTTTCGCCATTGCTAGCGTAGATCAGTTCGATACCGGCGGAGGTCGGGAGAACCGGGGTCGGCAGGAAGTAGTCGAAACCGGCACCGATTGCAAGTTCGGTGTAGTCATCTCCAGCGTCCACTTCCGTTTCTGTACCAGCAACGGTAGTGGTGTAAGTGGTTTCGCCATGGCTTACCAAACCGAAAATGGCAGTAATCATCATGCTTTCGTTGAGCTTGAATTTTAGGTTCAGCTGATTGAACGTGTCAGTGAGTCCCATGCCGAGACCCAGGAATGCACCACCGCTAGAAGAAGACTTTTTTGCCTTCTTTTCCACTTTCTTCGGAGCAGGGGCTTCCTCTTCTTCCTCTTCCTCTTCAGCGGGTGCGGCCTTTTCTTCTACACGAGCCGGGGCGCCATCTTCTTCGTATTCGTATTCGTCTTCGTCCTGGGCATAGCTGTAGCTGCAAAGGGCAAGTGCCGTGATTGCGGCGAGAAACATTTTTTTCATAGTATACTCCTTATAATTGTTTAACGCAAAAGTAATATAAAAATTGAAAAAAAGAGATGAAAAAATGAAATATAGGCTTTATTTTCGCTTTTTACCCGCTAAAACCCTAAAATTCCATTGAAATTTTCTTGATTAAATAGCGTCTAGAGACCTCGTCTAGCTTTTTAGGGTCGATGTGCACGCCCATGAGCCCTGCGAAAATGTTGAAGGGACTTGCGGTTGTGCCCATGTTGTTGCACTTGACCTTGATGATGATTGCGTCTCCCGCAATCTGGATTCCTTGGATGTGTTCGTTCAGGTTGATTTCCTGCCCGCGGTGGTTTAATACCACGGGGAGCGTCTTGCTTTCGAACTTTTCCATGATGCCTTCGGGAATCGCGTCGGGCGTGAAGGAGTAAATCATTGCCGTCGGCATGTGCTTACTGAGCTTTTCCCTGAGCGGCTCGATGTTCACGATTTCCATGCCGCGCGGGAACGGCCTCGAAAGTTCTGCCATGATCTTCGGCAGGTTCTCCTTGGAAATGTCGAGCGGCTGCAACAGGTCCACGCTGATGACTTCGCAATAAGTTTCAAGACCCAAGGGGAGTGCGCCCATGTTCGAGATGCGGGGCTTCGGGCTGAAGCCTTCGCTGAACTTGATGGGGATGCCGGCGCAGAGGAAGGTGCGCTCGAAGAAGCTGAGCATATTCTGGTGCGGCAGGAATCGGCTGAGGCCAGTTTTCTTGAAGGTGATCTTGTAGCTGTGGCAACTCTTTTGCGAGGGGCGGCGTTCGGCGACCAGCTTCTTGATTTCTTCGGGCGTACGGCTCGGGGCCTTGTGGCGCACCGGGTCGTCCGCGAGCTTGATTTCGGCGCCAAAGCCGGGAATGCCGCACTTCTGGCAGTCGCCCCATTTGCAGTTGGGCACCGGGGCGGAATCTTCCTTGAAAGCCTTTTCCCATTCGCCGCGCAGGTATTGTTTGCTAGTGCCTGCATGGATGAAGTCCCACGGGAAAACTTCATCACGCTCGCGTGTGCGGTACACCCAGCTGGTGTCGTAGTTGCATTCTTCCCAGACTTGCTGCCACTTTTCAAAGTCGAAACGGTAGGAGTCGCTTTCGAAAATGATTCCCTTCTTGTAGGCGGCGTAAATCACGGGACCGAGTCTGCGGTCACCGCGGCTGTAAATGGCTTCGAGGAAACTCGTTTCCCAGCCGGCCCAGTTGACCTTCACGTTCGGGTGACGGAAGAAGCGTTCGCGCACATAACGGATGTGCTTGAGGGCGGTTTCCTTGTCCATGAAGGGCGCCCATTGGAGTCCCGTAAAGGATTTCGGAATCAGAATGCCCATGCTCACGGCAATCTGGCATCCGCGCAGGTACTTGCGACCGATTTTCACGAGGTTCTCGATCAGGTTGCAGAACGCTTCCATGTCAGCCTCGTTTTCGGTAGGGAACCCGATCATTGTGTACAACTTAATCTTGTTGAATCCGCTGCTGAAGGCGTGTTCGGCGGCGTTGTACATGTCCTGGTCGCTAATGGTCTTGTTGATCATCTTGCGGATTCGTTCGGAACCTGTTTCGGGAGCGAAGGTCGCGCTGCGGCCGCCCTTGAGGGCCGAAATTTTCTGGGCGAGCGTTTCGCCGAAGGCATTCACGCGGATACTCGGGAGGCTCACGTCCACGGTATCGAAGAACGGGTCGTCGATAATGGAATCGGTCAGGCCTTCCACCGGCTTGTAGTCAGCGGTGGAGAGACTGAGGAGTCCCAGTTCGCGTTCGCCGGTCGCCTTGATGCCTGCCTTTGCGATGTCCAACACGTCGTCGGGGTCGAGTTCGCGGCAGGGCCTGTACCAGATGCCCGCCTGACAGAAGCGACAACCCTGGGCGCAACCGCGCATGACTTCCACACTGAAGCGGTTATGCACCAGTTGCATGTTCGCAATCAGGTTCTTGATGGGGTAGTTCTTCGGGTCCATGACCGGAATGAACTGTCTGCGTACACCGTTCGTGTTCTGGTAGCTGCCCTTGGCCGGTTCTGCCGGAACGATGTCGCCAAATTCGTTGGTAATGACGGGGCGTAGGCTCGGTATGTATACGCCGTCGATTTTAGACAAATTCTCTAGAATCTGGGCGCGGGGGAGGCCCGCCTTTCTTCCTTCTCCTACGCAACGCAAAAACTTCACAATCATGTCTTCGCCGTCACCGATCATGAAGGCGTCAAAAAAGTCTGCGACCGGTTCGGGGTTTGCCATGGCAGGTCCGCCGGCGACAATAATCGGGTCTTCTTCCTTGCGGTCCTTTTGCCAAACGGGGATACGTGCAATGTCGAGTACGTAGGGGACGTTCGTAAAGTTGAGCTCCGTCTGGAGCGTCATGCCGACCACCTCGAAATCACGCACCGGCGTGTAGCTTGCGTAGCTGTACAGCGGAATGTCGTACTTCTGCATCTCGGCGGCCATGTCGTCCCACGGAGCAAACGAAACTTCGCACAGCAAGTCGCTCTCGCGGTTAATCACGTGGTACAGAATGCGGATTCCGTTGTTGCTCATGCCGATTTCGTACTTGTCGGGGAACACGAATGCCATGTTGCAGAGCATCTGGCTGTGGTCTTTCACGACACTGTTCGCTTCACCGCCCATGTATCTAGCAGGACTTTCGACGGCAGGGAG
>NZ_CALEFV010000174.1 GCF_937877005.1 uncultured Fibrobacter sp.
GTTCCCACCATACGGCCACGGGGAACTTGGCATCGGCAAAAAACGTCAGGAGCGGCCTGAAGTTCTGCACCAGGAGCGTCGAAAGCACGGCCCCTACGGCGTTCGGGTGTTCCGAGAGTTTGCAGGGCTTGCCGCTACGGTCAATGAGCTTGCCCGTGGCGTCGTTAATGCCGAAAAGAGTCAGCTTGTAATGATTCTTGCCGGCAGTCTTGTAAATCAATCGCAAGAAGTCCAGTTCGCGTTCGCTTTCGGCGCTGAATCCGCCCCAGCTGTTGCATCGTGTCACGAAAATGAGTTCGCTGAGGGGAGCCTCGTCTCTTTGCTGCTGCTTGCGGTAAAAGACATACTGGCGGCCTTCCTTTTTCAGGATTCCGCGTGCGACCTTTTCTTCCAGGAACTTGCGGAGCGTGCCCTGCGAAACATTGTAGCGGGCAGAAAGTTCTTTTGAAAGCGGTAGCGGCTGCGAAGGTTTCAGGTAGCCTTGCGCAAAGTCGCGTTCGAAGGCCTTTGCAAGCTTTTCAGAGACAGTCTCGTGAACGTATGCAACCCTGTTCTTGAGCGGGGTTGCTCCCCAGAAACAGCCCTTGCCCTGGATTTTGCAAATTTTTCCGGCGGATTCCAATTCAGAAAGCGCCGCCTGAACAGTGCCAGACGATGCTCCGAAACTCTTGATCATCGAACGCACCGACGGCAACCTGTCGCCCTCGGCGAGGTTCATGTCAAGCAAAGCCTCAATAATCCGCTGTTTCATAGTCGAAAATATAATAAAGAGCCGAGCGGTCTGTGTGAGCCACAAAACCCCAAGCGTTAAGCTGGGGCGGTGGCGAGAGCGAGGCGATATCACATTTTCATGACAGCAACAGAGCCGAGCGGGCTCATAACAAACAAACTCCGAAGCGTCCGCTTCGGAGTCCGTTGTTTGGTGTATTGAGTACTCTAATTATCTCGTCACCCTTACAGACTGCATCTGGCCAGTGGTACGGCTGCGCAGGTAGTAGACGCCGGAGCTCTTCACAGCGCTAGAGGTCTGGAGGATTTCCTTGGCGGCATCGAATCCGTAGGCAGTG
>NZ_CALEFV010000175.1 GCF_937877005.1 uncultured Fibrobacter sp.
CTTTCTAGAGTCACCTATAAATATAGATTCAAACAGATGTCAGAAAGTGACAAAAAGCTATAAAATTCTATTATGAATACATTGTATTCGCAATTAGAGATAATTACATTTTTGAAATTTACAGTGACCCCTTCAGTGACCTTTTCTGTGACCTTTCTAAATCACTTCTTCTTTTTACCATGCTGCAGATAGTAGAAGTTTTTCTGTGTCTCGATTTCAGCACGAAGTTCCTCATCTGTCGGCATGTAGGTTTTGTATTTTGCAGCAAACAGTCGGTTATTCCCATGAAGCACGGAATACCGTGCAATACTATCGTCTGTATCGGCGCATATCAAAATCCCGATAGTCGGATTGTCGCCTTTTCCGCGTTTCAGTTCATCGTACATGCGAACATACATGTCCATTTGACCGATATCCTGATGTGTAACCTTCGTCGTTTTCAAATCAACAAGTACGAATGATTTCAAAAGGTAATTGTAGAACACAAGATCGATATAATAATCCTCTTTTTCCGTATGGATATGTTGCTGGCGAGCAACAAAAGCGTAG
The DNA here is from genome assembly GCF_937877005.1 of uncultured Fibrobacter sp. Taxonomy (GTDB): domain Bacteria; phylum Fibrobacterota; class Fibrobacteria; order Fibrobacterales; family Fibrobacteraceae; genus Fibrobacter. The sequence goes on from NZ_CALEFV010000175.1 coordinate 550, forward strand.
CCCTTCCCCAGTTCCATAATGAACCGCTGCAAATTATTGATGATGCTCGTTTCGAGTTCAGACTCAGAGAACGTCGTATTCTGCGGAAAGCCAAGAAATTCTGCAATAACCGGATTCTTGATAAACTCTAACTTATCCTGCAATTGAGCAGTTTTCTCCATCATTTCGCTATGGACAAGATCTTTATGCTGAGATTTCAGCATTCGGTGATAGTACTGACTACTGATATTTCGTTGCAGAGTCCGAGTACTCCATACCTCGCGAGCCGCTTCTTGTTCATACCACGAACGGGCATTGGCATTACATTCTTGCAAAAGAATTCGATAATGTGTCCAAGAAAGCGTAACCGGATTTTTTCTACTCACCGCGTCGAAAATCTGTAACGCAGAACCGTTTTCTGATTTTCTACTCACTGCGTAGAAAATCTTTGGGAAATAGTTGAAAAAATTTACGAAATGATATAAGTTTGCCTGATTAAAACCACTACCATACCTTTTAACAAGTTCACATGATAGGTTCTTTACAACCTGTTTGCCATAGTCGGCTCGCTCATCCTTAAGCACCTCTTTTTGAATTCGCATTCCTAAAAGCCAGTTACGCTTGACAAGAGTTTCGTTGACGGCATGATGAGCAAACTCTTGCGCCTGTTCAATAATTGCACAAGCATCATTAATGAGTTGGCCATTTACAACTGGCTTTGCGGATTTCTCTTTAAACATATAGACTCCTTAAAAAAAAGAAAAACATTTGATAAATCATCAAATGCCTTTCGGAGCCTACACTATTAGGAACAGCAGCTGAAATGTAGATTATGTACTAGAATTGGCAAGGGGCGAAAGGAAATTTTACAATCTATTATAATTAAAAACCATACCAACTAGGAGGTATTTTTCCATAGGCTGTATTTCCTAAACGACCCTTTCCATATATATGTTCAAGGACCTTTTCTGCATTACTTTTAATCGTATTCCTTGGAAAGGTTTCGTAAAAGCGATGATTAGCTAGTTCACTAGATATCCATTGGCAATACAGGACCTCTTTTCCACTGCTGAGTTCATACCAGCTAGGCGGCGTCTTTGCCCGCGCAGAGTTAACCAAATGTCCTTTTCCATATTTGTGTTCTAGTGCTTTTTCAGCCACCCAATTACTCGTATTCCTTGGAAAGGCTCCGTAAAAGCGCTGATTTACTAGTTCACTAGACACCCATTGGCAGTACAGAGCCTCATTCTCACCACCGAGTTCATACCAGCTGGGCGGCGTCTTTGCCCGCATAGAGCGTCCCAAACGTCCTTTTCCGTATCTATGTTGAAGAGCAATTTCTGCATCCCGGCTGCTAGTATTCCTTGGAAAGGTTTCATATATACATTGATTTAATTCGCTAGATATCCATTGACAATATAAGAGTTCCCTGTTTTCCGAACCGTTTTCGGTTGTACCAAGCGTTAGTAAACCCGCTAGTTTAATTACGGAATCTACGATAGATTCTCCTGATTTTTCCCTATTCGATGGCTTACTTCTTCTCGAATCACCAAACGATTCTTTTTGTTTTCTACTACTTTCATTTCGATCAGACAATTCATTTTTATAGAATCTCTTTGGTAGAAATTTTTTATTTCTCATGAAAATCGCAAGTATCGCTAAGGCAATGACCAGTATTGCATACCCCGTCCCAACATGAAAAACATCCAATAAAAGCCATAAGCATGATATTGCAACAACTGCCCCCGCTGCAGAAATGCAACCGATTTTCTTTCTCAAGCCCAATTCCGTAACACCAAGAGCAAGAACAATGAATAGAACCAAAACACCCCAACCATCGCTAGAGGATTTTTCCGCATCGGCAGATGTGCTGGAAACGGGATTCAAAAACTTTTCGCTAACATAGCCTGAAGTTGACCTGGATTCAATTTTGCAAAAGCCACTATTACAAGATTCTACTTGTACGACATCCTCTTTTTGAAGCTTTCCAACAACCTTTGAAGTTGCAGTCGGTTTTTCTCTAACATTCAGTGTGTTAGCAACAACAGTCGCTTGATACGAAGACACTGCGTTCACTACCAAAAATATTGTAATGACGAAAATCTGTTTCAACACTTTCATAAAATCAACCTTCTTGTTTAAAGATATTGTAATAATGAGCCAAATACGCTTTCACCCCATCAACTTTACCTTTGTAATCATCTTTTAAAATCCGCGTATAGGAAGAAATAAATTCAGCAACATTTTCATCTAACTTTTGGTATTCTATTCCCCATTCACCATCAGTATTCAATTTACCCGAGGCTCCGCGTAAAATCCAAGACGGATCATTAACTGAATAGAGTGTATAGCCAAATTCTATAGAATAAGACGCCAGCATTCGAAGTTTATAGCCATTAAAAGAAATTACATACTTTGGACTTATTGCGCCGAGTTCCTGACGGACGAGCTTGTCATTAAGCGCCCAGTATTTATATTGATCTTGATTATTAAAATGAGATATTTTTCCATCGGGATTGATATCCCTAGCCTCAGTATGCAGAGAAAATTTGTAGTAGTTCGTCACCCCACAATAATCGAGTATATGTTCGGCAGGAATTTTAGTTCCTGTTTTAGCCATTATAAAAACGGCAATTAATGCAGGAATAACTCCATTCTCAAACGGAGCTATATCTACATCGCTTATATCAAAATCCGTCTCGCCATAATGGCGATTAAAGTCATCGCCATATTCCAATCGGCAGTTCAACTTTTCAAAATTATCTGAATACCGTTTTACTAAAGAGTTGTTATGCGGAATATTTTGCGCCGTACAATATACTAGAACACCATATTCATCGAACAATTTTCCTAAAAAGGGAACATATGGAGGGAAAGCCCCTTTTTCACTTTTAGTGGACAAGTAATTCAAGACTTCTCTACTGAAAGCAGCGCTCAAATCCATTTTCCGAAACTCATCCTTCAATTTTTCAAATTCGGCCTTATCCATCAATGTACCACGTTATATCATAAGCATATAAGTCCTCTCAAAATTTAACATAATGTATATAATTTCACAAACGATTTTAAATTCTACCCCATAATTTCAACAGCAGGAACTTTGCGAGCCAAGGGAAGGCATTCCCCTACCCTTCTTTGGATTGCTTCGCTGCGCTCGCAATGACGAAGTTGCTATGTACACAATGACGAAATTGCTACATATACAATGATGTTTAACAACTTTCATGTTTAAATATACTCACACTTTCCCGTTTTTACAAATAAAATCGCAAAAACTACAGATATCACCACATTTGCCTTTGTGAG
>NZ_CALEFV010000176.1 GCF_937877005.1 uncultured Fibrobacter sp.
ACCCGGAGATAATAAGGTGCCTCAACACAAATCTTGCAAAAAGCGTCTGCTTCAGGCCGAAAAGGCCAATGCCATGAACCGTTCGACTCGTTCCGCTATTCGTACCGCCCTCAAGGCCGTCCGTAGCGCAACCACCAAGGAAGAAGCCCTCAAGGCCATGCCGGCTCTGTTCAGCATGCTCGATAAGGCTGCTGCCAAGGGTCGTGCCGGTTTCTGCGCCAATCGCGTCGCTAACTACAAGGCCAAGGCCGCTAAGGTCGTGAACGGCCTCGCCTAATTCGCATTAACTAGCGTTACTGTAAGGCTCTTTTGAATAAGCCGATACGTGTCCGTGTCGGTTTATTCGTGTTTTATATGGATCTTTTCTGTGGATGGACGGACTTCGTTTTGCCCGAACAAATGGTTTCCGTTAGTTTGTCCTTCATTTGGAAAGGGGCTTTTTTTTGATTTTAGGCATTATTCCCAAAAGGGAATGTTGTTTTTTTTCTAAATTAGATATCGTATGTTTACAGGTATTATTCAAGCTACGGGCGAGATTGTCTCGATTGAGAAGCGTGGCGATGCACTTTCGATGCATCTCAGGTCGCCCGGGTTCTTTAAAAATTGCAAGTTGGGCGACAGCGTCGCTAACGATGGAGTGTGTCTTTCTATTGAAAGTTGTACCGATGATGAGGCTGTGTTCTGTCTGATGCATCAGACTGTTGAAAATACTGCCTTCAAGCAGGCTGCCGTGGGTAAGCTTGTGAATTTGGAACTTCCTTGCCGGGCCGACTCCTTTATGGGAGGCCATTTCGTGATGGGGCATGTCGACTGCATTACCGAAGTGATTCAGGTAGAACCTCGCGAAACCGGCGTCGAGGTGGATCTTCGTCTTCCGAAGGACTTGAAGCGCTATGTCATCCGCCGCGGATCTATTTCCCTAAACGGAATTAGCCTTACGGTTGCAGAAAAGTTTGAGGATTCTATTCGCGTGTGCATTATTCCAGAAACCTTGGCCCGCACCAACCTGCGTAACTGGGTGGCGGGAACGATTGTGAATGTTGAAGTCGATATGCTCGGAAAGTATATTGAAAATTATCTAAAGGAACGTGACCTTGCTTAGTACGATTGAAGAGGCCATAGAGGATTTTAAGAACGGCAAGTTTTTAATCGTGGTCGACGATGAGGACCGCGAGAACGAAGGTGACTTTGTCATTGCTGCCGAGAAGATTACGCCTGAGAAGGTGAACTTCATGCTTCACGAGGGAAGGGGGGTGCTCTGCTGCCCGCTTCCGATCAAGCGCTGTCATGAACTCAACCTCACGAGGCAGACTGCCGAGAATACGTCGATTTTGGGAACCCCCTTTACCGTGATGGTCGATAAGATTGAAGGCTGCACCACGGGTGTTTCCGCCCACGACCGTGCGGCGACGATTCTTGCACTTTCGGACCCTGCCTCCAAGCCGAGCGATTTTGGCCGTCCGGGGCATATTTCGCCCCTGTACGCGCAGGAAGAAGGCGTTTTGCGCCGCGCCGGCCATACCGAAGCTGCCGTCGACCTTGCGAAACTTGCCGGACTTAGGCCCGCTGCCGCCCTCATCGAAATCATGAACGAAGACGGCACCATGGCCCGCATGCCCCAGCTCGAGGAAGTGGCCAAGAAGTTCGGTCTCAAGATTATTTCGATTCATGACCTGATTGATTATCGCCTGAAGAACGAAAAATTGGTGCAGCGCGTTGCCGCCCCGAATGTTTCGACTAAGTACGGCAATTTTAAGGCTTATGCTTACCGTAGCAAGACCGATGGCGTAGAACACGTGGCGTGGGTTGCTGGTGATCCGGACTTTAGCAAGCCCGTTTACGTGCGCGTGCATAGCGAATGCCTGACGGGCGACATCTTTGGGAGTCTCCGTTGCGATTGCGGTGAACAGCTTGCCTCGGCCATGAAGTTTATCGGTGAACACGGTGGTGTGTTCCTGTACATGCGTGGCCAGGAAGGTCGCGGAATTGGACTTTGCAATAAGCTGCGCGCCTATGAGCTGCAGGAAAAGGGCCTGGACACGGTCGAGGCCAATCTGCACCTCGGGTTCAAGTCTGATTTGCGCCAGTATGGTACCGGCGCTCAGATTCTTGCTGATCTTGGCGTTAAGGAAATGCGTCTTTTGACGAACAATCCGAGTAAGATTTCGGGCATTTCAGCCTATGGTCTCAAAATTGTGGAACGAGTTCCTATTGAAATCAAGCCGAACAAGGATAACCTTTTCTATTTGCTCACCAAGCAGAAGAAGATGGGGCATCAGCTGCATATCGATGCTGCTACGGCCGAAGAGAATTTGAACGAGGATAAATCGAATGGTTAATGAAATCAAGAATTCCCTGAATGGAAAAGGCCTCAAGATGGCCATCGCCGTCGCTCGCTTTAACGAGGTGGTGACCGATAAGCTCCTGGAAGGGGCAGTGCGTCAGCTTGAATTGCTCGGTGTTGCTGAAAAGGACATTACCGTCGTGCATGTTCCGGGCGCCTTCGAACTCCCAGGTGTGTGCCGCAAGCTTGCCGACTCGAACAAGTTTGATGCCGTGATGGCCATCGGTGCTGTTATCCGTGGTGAAACGAGTCACTATGATGTGGTCGTGAACGCCTCTACCGGTGGAGTTGCAAGTATCGCCGCCGAAGGTAAACTTCCGGTAATTCTCGGCATTCTTACGACTGATACCGTGGACCAGGCGATGAACCGTGCCGGTCTCAAGGCGGGTAACCTTGGTGCAAACTGGGCTGCAACGGCTGTCGAGATGGCAAACCTTTACAAGACTCTGTCCTAATCACTAACCATTAATCACTGATTACTTGTTATGAAACTTAGTTACAGACCCGCACGCGTATTTGCCATGCAACTCTTGTATGCGATGGAAATTACCGGTCAGACTGTTGGAGAAGCTCTTCCGGGAATCCTCGAAAGTGCGCCCCTTCATGCCGAACAGAAAAAGTATGGAATGAAACTGGTGGACCTGGTGCTGGCCCATCGCGAAGAACTGGACGAAAATATCAAGGCTGCCGCTGTGCACTGGGAACTGGACCGCATGGCCTCTCTCGACCGCATTGTACTCCGTATTGCCATGGTGGAACTCTCTTATATTCCGGAAATTCCGATGAAGGTAGCTCTTTCCGAAGCGGTGCAGATTGCGTTCAAGTTCAGCACTGATTCTTCTTCAAATTTTGTAAACGGCATTCTTGCCGGTTTTATGAAGTCCCGCGGCATGGTGGTGACGGAAAAGTAGGAAGGAATAATTTATGATTAAAGAAAAATGGATGAAACATATCTTCGCAGGCATAGCGGCACTTGTGGCACTGGTCGTGTACATGTTGACTATGGCTCCTACGGTAAGCTTCTGGGACTGCGGTGAATTTGTCGCCTGTGCCAATACCTTGG
>NZ_CALEFV010000177.1 GCF_937877005.1 uncultured Fibrobacter sp.
AATGGAAGGGTATATGTATCGAGTATGAATCCATGATGGATATCGAGATGCAGCTTGTTCCCGAGAATGCTAGCGAAGATGACATCCTCAAGTTGACTTTTGCCAAGAACGAAGACGAAAACGACATGACTATCAGCTCTGATGACGATTCAAAGAGAGCCTCCCATATGGAAACCAGATGCTATCAATTTGCAGATGTGTCAAATTCTGATAATGTCTTGAAGAAGTTGACGACCATCCGCCTGAAATTTGTAAAGGAAAATAATTCTGGTACGGAATTTACCATTAAACGGCTTAGCTACCTGATACCTGAAAACCTTGCGGTAAAGGATGTCGGTGAATATAAGGATGTAAAGGCAACGGAGTCTTCTGATTACAAGTCCGGAAAGAGTTTCCTGTGGGATGGTGCAACTGACGGAGACCAGGTAGACCTTGGTATTTCCGGTGCAACGGCTGGCGGCGTTTGGACGAATACTTTTGAGTTAGAAGATGTCTTCAATTACAACTTCCCCGACGATGTGAAGTATGACGCTGACGGGAACGCTATTCCGTCCTTGGTGAGCAAGTATCATGAATTTACGATGTATGTGAAAACGGACGAAGGGACTATTGATTTGGACAGCATCGCTTCCATTGGATTCAATACCGTCAGTTCGAACATGGAACCGGCTGACATCAGTGCATGGGGAGGCTTCTGCATACATTACAGCACTTACAACTATATCAGGATTGTTATCGTCACCGACTATGACGCCAACAAGTACTGGTATGCCGATGTCGATTATTCCGATGACAAGGTGTGGGGCAAGGTCTCCTGGGATGCGTTCAGGAATATCGATGAGGAATCTAACGAAAAGATCGAAGATGTCCTTGGAAAAGTGGCTAGGGTTCAGCTCCAGTTCCTCACGGATGGCGAAAATATCATCGACAAGTTCGGATCTTACGACCAGTGCGGTAAGTAAAAAGTTTGGTGGTTAGAAAAAAGAATGGCCGCGAGAAATCGCGGCTATTCCTGTATGATTTAAATTTCTATCTTTGCCCGTATGAATACCGCCTTTTACGTCTTTATGAAGCTTTTGCCGAAGAATGCCGCTAGCCGCGCCTTCGGTGCGTTGACCCGCCTCAAGTTGCCTGTGATTTCGAAGATTGCACGCAACAAGTTTGCTGCTTATTATAAGCTGAATATGGACGAGGCGGAATATCCGCTGGAACATTACGCGAACATCGGCGAACTTTTTATCCGCAGACTCAAGCCGGGAATGCGCCCGATTGCTGATTCCGAAATCGTGTCGCCGGTGGATGGCGTGCTTTCGCAGACGGCCGTTTTCGACGGCAAGCAGGAACTGATTCAGGCGAAGGGCAAGACTTACACGCTCAAGGACCTGCTCCGTGACGAAGAAATGGCGAAGCGCTTTGAAGGTGGCGCCTTTGCGACGATTTACTTGGCTCCGTTCAATTACCATCGCATTCATAGCCCAGCAAAGGCCGAAGTGATTGATGCCAGCTACTGCCCGGGTACGCTCTGGCCGGTGAATGTGGGTAGCGTGGAACGCGTAGAAGGCCTGTTCTGCATTAACGAACGCCTTACGAGCCACTTGCGCTTGGACGACGGCTCCGAAATGCTGGTGGTGAAGGTCGGGGCAACCAACGTG
>NZ_CALEFV010000178.1 GCF_937877005.1 uncultured Fibrobacter sp.
CATGACGTTCGGTGCCAAGCACATGCAAACCGCCAAGCTCGGTAACTCCCGGGCCAAGGGCAATGTCGGTACCACGACCAGCCATGTTGGTTGCAATCGTCACCTTGTCCTTGTGACCGGCGTACTGAATGATTTCAGCTTCGCGGCCATGGTTCTTCGCGTTCAAGACTTCGTGCGGAATGCCTTCCTTTTCAAGGAGGCCATGCAAATGTTCGGACTTTTCGATGGATGCCGTACCCACGAGGAGCGGCTGTCCCTTGCTGTGGCGTTCCTTGATTTCTGCCACAATGGCGCGCCACTTGGCATCTTCGGACTTGTACACCATGTCCTGCAGGTCCTTACGGATGCAAGGCTTGTTGGTCGGAATCACCCAAGTGTTCATGTTATAAATCTTGATGAATTCCGTGGCTTCGGTTTCGGCGGTACCTGTCATACCCGAAAGCTTCTTGTACATGCGGAAGTAGTTCTGGAACGTAATCGTTGCAAGCGTCTGGTTTTCGCGACGGATCTGCACGCCTTCTTTGGCTTCGATTGCCTGGTGCATACCGTTGCTGTAACGGCGGCCTTCCATGAGGCGGCCCGTGTTCTCGTCGACGATGATGATTTCGGTGTCGCGGACGATGTAGTCCACGTCCTTTTCGTAAAGGTACCAGGCCTTGAGGGCGTTATCCAAGAAGTGCACCCAGTCGGCATGTTCGCCGTACAGGTTCGTAATGTGCATGAGTTCCTGAATATGGTTCACGCCCTTTTCGGTCAGCTGGATGTTCTTGTCCTTTTCGTCGACCGAGAAGTCCTTGTTCTTGATGAGCTGCTTCGCAATCTCGTTTGCCTTGGCGTACTTTACGGTAGCGTCTTCGGCGGGGCCGCTGATGATGAGCGGGGTACGGGCTTCGTCGATCAAGATGGAGTCCACTTCGTCAACGATACAGAAGTTCAGTTCGCGCTGCACCAGCTGGCTGGGTTCCACGGCCATGTTGTCGCGCAGGTAGTCGAAGCCGAATTCGTTGTTGGTGCCGTAGGTCACGTCGCTGTTGTAGCTTATGCGGCGTTCTTCGGGGTTCAGGCCGTTCACGATGAGGCCCACCGTGAGTCCGAGGAACTTGTAGACCATGCCCATCTGCTTTGCGTCACGGCCGGCCAGGTAGTCGTTCACCGTCACCACGTGCACGCCGTGGCCGCTAAGGCCGTTCAGGTAGACCGGGAGCGCTGCGGCAAGGGTCTTACCTTCACCGGTAGCCATTTCGGCGATGGCGCCTTCGTGGAGCACCAGGCCGCCAATCATCTGCACGTCGAAAGGCATCATGCGGAACGGCTTTACCGATTCGGGGTAAAGTTCGCGGACCTTCGCGTACACGGAGGCGGGCAGGTAAACTTCCCATTCGTTCTTGCCGGCGGCAAGTTCGGCCTTCGCGGCGTTCACCGATTCCTGGAGTTCAGGGCCCAGGCGGCTAAAGTCAAAGTTGAACTCCGGCTTGAAAATGTTGAAGATGCCCAGGCGGCGGTCGCAGGCTTCCTGGCACACGGCGAACGCTTCGACCTTGATATCTTCGAGGGTGGCGCCGTTGTTCAGCTTTTCGCGGAATTCCGCACTCTTGGCGGCCAGGGCGGCGTCATCCAGGGCTTCCAGGGCTTCGCGGGCCTTGTGGATTTCGGCAATCACCGGGCGCAGCTGCT
>NZ_CALEFV010000179.1 GCF_937877005.1 uncultured Fibrobacter sp.
GCAACTAACACTTCGGTAACCCTGTCGAAACCAGAGCACCCCCGGTGCTAAGCACCGGGGGTGCTCTGGTTTCGACCTGTCGATTAAACGCGACCAAGGGGAGCGTTTAAGCCTTTGAGAACGCAAAGCGTTCGAAAAGCCCGAAGGGTGAGAATAACGCGAATAGCGTTATTCGAAGCAAACCAAAGCATGTCGGCGCTTACTGATTATATCAAATATATAAAAATAATTGTCAAATGGAAAGATGATATTTTTTGACCTGTCGATTAAACGCGACCCAGTTTTCTATATTTACCCATATGCAGAAATTCGTTACTTTATCCGCAACTCTATTTGCCCTGTTGGCCTTGTTTTCCCTTTCGTCCTGTGCCGACGAAGCTGCTCAGGCAGAAATGCAGCGCCTTGCACAGGAAAATGCGATCCTTTTGAACAAGGTGGATTCTCTTCAGAAACACCTTGATTCCCTGACCGCCTATGGTGATTCGGTCAAAAAATCGCTCGAAAAGCTCGATATGCACCTCTAACCGCCAGCGGTAGAGTGACTTTTTTATATATTTGCGCCCGTGGCTCACAATGGCCTTCTGCTACGGCAGAGGCCCCTTTATAGTTTCGCTGGCCCAATTTGCCCGAAACCTTATCGCCGTCAAGCCTCTCAGGAGGCGCTAGTAAGATGGCTTTAAGCACACACAAACACGAACCAGCCACACCGCCTGCGGGTTTATTTCCAGCCTGCACCTGCGGTCAACCCTTACTTATGAGGTGCCCCGAATGGAATACATCGCACTCGCACTCTCACTCGTTGCAGTGATTCTGTGCATCGTTATCCTCACGAAGGTTAACAAACTCCTTACCATGCTTCGTACCCCGATTTTCAAGAAGCTCACCCCGGACATGAACTTGAAGCCGGCTTCCCGTCGCCCGATCAGCGCACAGGAAATGGCTCAGCGCGGTGAACGCAAGGAAAATCGCCCGAACAATGGTAACAAGCCTGCTAAGGAAAATCGCGACAACCGCGCTGCCGACAAACAGCAGCAGCCCGCTCGCGACCGTAATGAACAACGTGACCGTGGCAACCGCCGCGATCGTCGCGACCGCCGCGAAGGCCGCCGCGAACAGAACGTTGAAGCTCAGAACGTAGCTGCCGAAGCCCAGGCTCCCGCAGCTGCAGCTCCCGCCGTCGAAGCCGCCCCGGCCGCCGCTCCCGAAGCACGCCGCCCGCTCGCTCCGCGTATTCCGGTTGAAACTCCGGCCGCTCCTGCCGTCGAAGCCCCGGTTGCTGCTCCTGCAGCACCTGCCGCTGAACCCGCAGTCGAAGCCGTCGAAACCACCTTCGATCCGTCCAAGGTCCGCTACGGCCGCCGCAACGTGATCAAGAAGGCTCCGGAACTCGCCGACGAAGACTAATTGAGCACGCGCTAGCGCGAAATTGAAAGCCTCCGGTCACCGACCGGAGGTTTTCGTTTTTTTTTCAAAGCGAACAAAAAATCCCCGGTTCTTACCGAGGATTTTCTAATTTGTATAAAATTTCCTGCTTTGGCGGGAATGCTTAATTTCACCTAGAATTCCACGAGGCCCTTTTCGGCGTCGGCGAGAATCACCTTGGTCGCCATGCCCACGAACAGCCCGTGACCCACGATTCCCACGATGTGTTCCAGGTCGCGGGCGAGCTTGTCGGCGTCTTCGATAATGCCGAACTTGGCGTCTGCAATCAGGTTGCCCGAGTCGCTAATCACCGGACCGTCCTTGCCCGGAGCGCCCATGCGTACCTTCAAGTCGCCTCCGAGCTTTTTCACGCGTTCGGTCACCACGGCGATTGCGCCCGGAATGATTTCCAGCGGTACCGCGAACTTTTCGCCGAGCTTGTTCACCTTCTTGCCGCTGTCCGCGATAATCACGTAGTTGTCCGTCATCGAGGCCACAATCTTTTCGAGCAGGTGGGCAGCCCCGCGGCCCTTGATCAAATTGCGTTGGTCGTCGATTTCGTCGGCACCGTCAATCACCATGTCAAGGTGGCTCACTTCGCCCATTTCCTTGAGCGGAATGCCCAGGCTTCTGCACTGCAGCGTGGTGCTCCAGCTCGTGCTCACGCCCACAACATGCAAGCCTTCGGTCTTGATGCGCTCGGCAAGGCGGTTCACCATGTGGGCGGCGGTGCTACCCGTTCCAAGACCCACGGTCATGCCGTCCTTGATCATATCTGCCGCGCGAACGCCTGCAGCCTTCTTGAGTTCGTCCATCGATGCCATTAGCGCCATCTCCTGTTGTGGTTGTTGTCGTCAAAATCTTCGCCGTCGGCCCCGTCGAAGCCGTCGTCAAAATGGTCAAAATCCTCTTCGCGGTCGGGGTAGCCGCTTTCGAGCTCGGTAAAACTCGGCTGCTCGATAGCGACCACCGTCACGTCGAAAGTCAGGTCCTTGCCCGCAAAGGGGTGGTTCCCGTCCACGACCACCGTGTCCTTCTTGATTTCCTTGATCGTGTAGATTCCGTCGGATTCCTCGTCGTCGTCCAGATTCAGCCCGTCCACGAACTCGTCCGCCGTCTCCGGCAGCTGGAATTCGCGCACGTCCTCGTCCATGTACATCTCGAGCTCCATTCCGAGCCAAATTTCGCCCACCTCGCGGAGTTCGTCCTTCGGGACCTCCATCACCAAGTCGGGACGGTAGGGGCCGTAGCCCTGTTCAAACGGAATATCCACACTAAAACTTTCATTCAAGTGACGGCCTTCCAGCGCGTCTTCAAGCCCCGGAATAATGTTGTTTGCCCCGTGAATGTACACGAACGGGTAGCTCGCGGGCACTTCTTCGAGAATCTTTCCGGTGCGTTCCTTCAAGGAATAGGCAATGCTGACCTTCAGCTTGTCTTGAATCATTTCCATACGCGCCCAAAGATAGAAAATGTTGCCCTATGGTTTTATCAATTTGGAAATAGAAATTGTGAAATCTGGGCCAATTAAATAAAAATTAGGATATCTTCAAAAAAGTATATATATTGGATAAAGAGGTATAATATATGAAAAAAAATTCCTGTTTAGGCCTTATCTGCACAGTCGTTATCGCGCTATTCGCATTTTCCGCCTGTAGCGATACCGTTTCTGACGACGAAAGTGATGCCAACTCTTCAGGCAATTCCTCAAACAAGGACAATCTGCTATTTTCGGAACAAACCGGAATGGAACCTTACGCATGTAAGGGAGCCTTTGCCGGCAAGACCGTTGATATTTACTACTACATTCCTTCTGGGGACATTAAAAAGATGCCTGTACAGTTCGTCATGCACGGCATGGACCGTAACGGAGACAAGTACCGGGATGATTGGATAGAGCTCGCAGACAAATATGGTTTCGTTGTTTTAGCTCCGCAATTCAGCCTAGAAGAATTTTCCGAGCAAGCCTACCAGCAGGGAAACGTAGTGGACGAATCGGGTGCCTTCGTGTCTCCAGATTCAATGACGTACCCCATCATCAGCGAAGTCTTCCATTACTTCCTGGAACACAGCGAATCCCAAGCTAAAAAGTACAACATTTACGGACACTCAGCCGGAGCCCAGTTCGTCCATAGATACTTGCTTTTTAACAAAACTCCTGATGTGGATCGAGCCATATCTGCAAATGCTGGCTGGTACACATACCCAACCGAAGACATTGACTACCCTTACGGAATGGGTGAAAGTGCCGCTCTCATCGGGATTGATGTTGATTCCTATTACGGAAAAAATCTGACGATCCTATTAGGCGAGGCGGACACGCTGCGTACGGAATCTTTGAACCAGTCTAAAAAGGCCGATGCGCAGGGCCTTACCCGATTGGAGCGAGGCGGAAATTTCTTCGAATTCTGTCGGAAAGATGCCGCCGATCGTAACACGACATTCAAATGGAAAAAGGCCTATGTCGCCGGAGTTGGCCATTCTGATTCAAAAATGGCACCCGAAGCGGCACGACTGCTCTATGGGGAATAATGTGCATTCCTAGAATGTCTCTGAAATAATTGAGCTCATTTTTACTACATTACAGCCATGCTTTACGGAATTTGTTCTGACATCCATTCGAATGCGGTTGCCTTTGAAGCGGTTATTGCTTCTATGAAAGACAACAACGTCGATAGGAAAGTTTGTCTTGGTGATTTGGTGGGTTACGGTGCCGATCCGGACGAATGCGTTCGTCTTGCTCGCGAAAATATGGACATTTGCATTATCGGCAACCACGACAGTGTGGCGATCAAGCATGAATCCAGTGCCGGGTTCAACCCGTATGCCAAGCAGGCCATCGAATGGACGCAGAATCATTTGTCTGACGAATCCGTCTCGTTCTTGAGGACGCTCCCGTACATTTGCGAAGAAAACGATATTTGCTTTGTGCACGCCTCTCCGCTTTCGCCCGCGGACTGGGTGTACGTGACCGAACTCGAAGACGCCCTCGACGCCTTTGAACATTTCAAGGGTCGCTACTGTTTTGTGGGCCATACGCACAGTCCGGTGATTGTGGCGAGCCGCCCGAACGCAATTCCCAAGATTCTGGACGAATACGAATACAGGATCGAGGACACGGAACGCCTGCTGGTGAATGTGGGCAGCGTGGGCCAGCCTCGTGACCGCGACCCGCGTTCTTGCTGGTGCCTGTTGGATACCGAGACCAAGTGCGTGCGCCTGATTCGCGTGGACTACGATGTGTTTGAGACGCAGGAACGGATGAAAAAAGCCGGTATGCCGAGCTTCCTCATCGACCGCCTGAGTGTGGGCAGATAATAATGTGTAATGTGGAATGTGAAATGATTGATGCAGACGTTGTCATTACACACTACACATCTCGCACTACACACTTTTCGTTATGAAATGGGTTCTCGCTGTTTTTGGTAAGGCGGGTTCGCCGTTCATTGCCGACGAGGTCGACAAGTACGTGAAGCGTTTGCGTGGGGGAGTGTTCCCGCTCGAAGTCGTGGAGCTCAAGGAGTCCAAGATAGACGACCGCGTGCAGGCGTTGGCGCAGGAAGCGGCCCTTTTTGACAAGAAATTTCCGAAGTCCGAATACAAACGCGTTATTTTGTCCGAAGAGGGCAAGTTGATGGATACGGTGAAACTTTCGGATACTTTGCGCGACCGTTTTCCGGGAAACATCGTATTCTTGATCGGGTCGGCGTACGGTATCGACGAGAATCTGAAAAAGACCGCCGACTTGCTCCTTTCGCTTTCGCCGTTGACCTTTACCCACGATCACGCCCGGGTAATTATGGCCGAACAGCTTTACCGCGTGCAGATGGTGATGCAGAACCATCCGTATCACCATAGGTAAGTTCACATTTTTCTATATTTGCCGCCGTAAAAAACGGATATATCATGAACGCAGAAATCGAAAAACGCCGCACTTTCGCTATTGTCAGCCACCCTGACGCGGGTAAGACCACCATCACCGAAAAGTTCCTCTGGTACGGAAACGTCATTCGCGAAGCGGGTCACGTGCGCGCCAAGGCGAACCGCAGCTACACGGTGAGTGACTGGATGAAGATTGAACAGCAGCGTGGTATTTCGGTTTCGAGTTCCGTGCTGAATTTCCCGTTCGAAGGTTGCATGTTCAACCTGGTCGATACCCCGGGGCACCAGGACTTCTGCGAAGACACCTACCGCGCCCTCACCGCCGTGGATGCCGCCCTCGTGCTTATCGATAGCGTGAACGGTGTGGAAAAGCAGACCATCAAGCTCATGGATGTGTGCCGCATGCGCCATACGCCCATCATCACGTTCATCAACAAGATGGACTTGGATGGCCGCCACGTGCTCGATCTGCTCGACGAAATCGAAAGCATCTTGAAAATCAAGGTTGCCCCCTTTACGCTCCCCATTGGCGTGGGTAAGCTCTTCAAGGGCGTGTATTCCATCGCCGAAAACACCTTCCACACCTTCAATAAGGAAGAAGGCCATCAGGAAATCATCCAGATGGAAGGCCCGGACGATCCGCGCCTCGTAGAAATGTGTGGCGAAAACTGGGTCGCCCAGTTCAAGGAAGAATACGAGATGGTGACCGGTGCCATGGACCCGTTCGACCACGAAAAGTTCCTGAAGGGCGAAATGTGCCCCGTGTTCTTCGGTTCTGCGGTGAACAACTTTGGCGTGCGTCAGCTGTTGAACGCTTTTGCAAAGCTTGCGCCGCCTCCGATGGTGCGCGAAACCGACAAGCGCCCGGTGAGCCCCGACGAAAACGACTTTAGCGCGTTTGTGTTCAAGATTCAGGCGAACATGGACCCCAAGCACCGTGACCGCACTGCATTCCTGCGCATTTGCTCGGGCAGCTTTACCCGCGGCGAAAAGGTTTTCCACGTGCGCACGGGCCGCGAAATTCGCCTCGCCGCTCCGACCGCCTTCCTCGCGAAGGACAAGGAAGTCATCGACCACGCCTGGGCGGGCGACATCGTGGGTATCAACGACCCGGGACTCTTCCGCATAGGCGATACGCTGACCGACGGCGAAAAGATCAACTTCACCGGCATTCCTGACTTTGCTCCGGAACACTTCGCTCGCGTAACGCTCTTGAATCCGCTTAAGTCTAAGCAGATGGCGAAGGGCCTTGCCGAATTGAGCGAAGAAGGTGCAACCCAGCTGTACGAACCGCTCAAGTCCGCTATTCCTGTGATTGGCGTGGTGGGCGAGTTGCAGTTTGACGTGCTCAAGTTCCGCCTGCAGAGCGAATACGGCGCCGATGTGTCGCTGGACCGCGTGCCCGCTCACGGAATCCGCTGGGTGTCGGGCCCCGAAGCCGACGTGGCCAAGTTCGCCGAAGAATACGCGATGGACTGCATGATGGACAAGGAACGGAACCTCGTTTGCCTGTTCCCCAACGAATACCGCTTGAACCTTGCTATCAAGAATTACGAAAAGCTGACTTTCGCAGCCACCTCTCAGGGGTAGTTCGCTTCGCGATTTTCGTCTTTTCTTCCTGTTTACTTATGCCCGCTTAGAGCGGGCTTTTCTGTCTGAAAGTAAATTAAAATTAACTCTAGTTCTACATTTCACGCTCCACATCCCTTCCCACTTAATTTCTTTCGTCTCTCGTCTTTCGTCTTTCGTCTAATTAGTATATTTCCCTTACACAGGTAAGTATTGCGCTTGCCCAGATTTTTTAACATCAAAAAGGAAAAACATGAAACGTCTCCCCATTGTTGCTATCGCAGTATGTTTCGCTGGTCTCGTTGCCTGCAATCAGGCTTCCGCTGGCGGTTCGTTCAACCAGCAGGCCAGGCTTGACAATCTCGAAAAGGATTTCAAGCAGGTCAAGGAAGAATTCGAGGTCCTCAAGTATGCCCTTGACAAGCGTGGCATCTCCCTGGAACAGGCTCGCGCCGAAATGGAAGCGGACAACAAGGTCTGGGACATTCCCGATGAAGACAGCCCGGTCTTTGGCAACACCAAGAACCCGAAGCTCACTATTGTTGAATTTACTGAATTCCAGTGCCCGTACTGCTCTCGCATTGCGCCTGTCATGAAGGAACTCAACGAAAAGTATCCGGACAAGATCAAGTTCGTGTACAAGCACTTCCCGCTCAGCTTCCATTCCAATGCCAAGGCTGCAGCCGCTTCTTCTATTGCTGCCCAGAAGCAGGGCAAGTTCTGGGAATACCGTTATGCCCTCGCTCCGCATAGCCGCGAACTCGGCGATTCCATCTATGTCGAAGTTGCTAAGCAGGTCGGCTTGAACATTGAACAGTTCAAGAAGGACATGGTGCTCGATTCCGCCATGGAAGCCCGCATTGACAAGGACTTCCAGTTGGGTGTCAAGGTTGGCGTTCAGGGAACCCCGAACTTCTATATCAACGGCAAGCGTCAGGACCGTTTCAGCCCGGACCTCGTCGAAAAGCTCCTGAAGGAAGCCAAGTAATTGGTTCGCTCTGTGTACGCGACTTCGCTTCGCGTACATCCTTTTCTAGCTCAAAAATTTTAATTTCAAAGTCAAACAAAAAACACAACCATAAGGATACGATAATATGATGAAGCGTACATTGACTGCCGCTACCGTCGCTCTCCTCGGCTTCGGCGTGACGGCTACAATGGCTCAGCCGAAAGCTCCGCGCGTAGTTCCTTACAAGTTCTTCGACGAACAGTATCGTCCGGGGGGCTTCGACTATGCATACGGCGGCAAGAGCAAGGGTATCACCATTACTAAGGATGGCGGCTACAAGTCTAAGGCTGCCTTGAACATCAAGCTCGACCCGAGCGAATACTCGGGCGCTTCTGTTTGCTTGTACAACGAAACCTTCGACCTGAACAAGTTCATGCTCGACTCCAAGCTCGAGTTCATGATCAAGGGCAAGAAGGGCGGCGAAGCTGTCAAGATTGGCCTTTTGGACGAAGAAGTTTCTGACGGCAAGAAGACCCAGGTCGTTCTTCCGATGAACAAGTACATCCAGGGCGGTGCCGTGACGACGGACTGGAAGAAAGTTTCCATTCCTCTCGTGGACTTCCCGGACCGTGGTCTCTACTGGGACAACACCCGCAAGTCTGAATTCCCGGCCCGTATCGACTGGGACAAGATTGCTGAAATTCGCTTCTCTATCGACAAGAGCGGCGCATCTGATTTCGAAATCTGGGTGGACAACATCGAAATCGTGAAGGGCAACAAGAAGGCTGCCCCGAAGAAGAAGATCGTCTACTGGGATGAAAACAACGATGTCATCAACGGACCGAAGAACCCCGAAAAGCTCGACGGCAAGGCTAAGCCTGTCGCCAACGGCGTGTTCTACTCCGATGGTCTCAAGGGCTTCAGCTACAGCTATGGTGGTCTTTCCGCCCAGCGCGAAGCTGATTCCAAGACGGCTGGCAACAAGAACGTGCTCGCCCTCTACATCGATAACAACGACTGGTCCGGCGTGACCTACTCTCTTGGCGAAGGCAAGTACATTGACCTTTCCAAGGTTCGCAACAAGGGCGGTCTCTACTTCTGGATCAAGGGTAAGCTCGGTGGCGAAAAGGTGTATGTCGGTATCCTGGACAACCAGGGCAACGACATCAAGAGCCAGACCAAGATTAGCCTGAACGACTGGATTGAAGGCTCCAAGGTCGGCACCGACTGGAAGCTCGTGAAGATTCCTCTGAAGAAGTTCGGCGACAAGGGTAAGGCTTGGGACGCTAACAAGCAGGCCGAAGTTGCCAAGGACGTGCAGTGGAACAAGATTCAGGAAATCCGTTTCTCTGTGGGCAAGGGTGAAAACCAGGGCGAACCGGGCAAGCCGGCTCCTGTGACCATCTTTGTGGACCAGATTACCTTCACCGAAAATATCGACTGGGTTGACCCGGATATCAAGTGGGATAACTGGAAGTCCAAGGCTCCGGATGTCGTGATTTCTGACTTCGAAGGCAAGTTCGCCAAGGACAAGTGGGAACCGTCTTTCGGTCCGAAGTCCAAGGCCGAAATCGAAATGCCGTACAAGACATCCAAGCTCGACGGCAACAGCCTTTACATCAAGCACTTCGAAATGTCCGACTGGGTGGACTTTGTGCTTGACTTCACCAAGAATACGGCCGCTCACGATGCCAAGCTCCGCGACTGGACCAACCACTGGGGCATCATGTTCGATGTCTACTCTGAACGCGCATGGCAGTCCATCACGGTTCAGATCGGTGACGCTGGCAACGAACTCTTCGTTTCCAACACGGGTGTACCGCGTGGTCGTACCACGGTGATCGTGCCGTTCCGCACCTTCTCCAAGTTCCCGTACTACCAGCCGCCTACCGCCAAGGAAAATGGCGTGTTCGACCTCAAGGGCGTTGTCTCTCTCGACTTCAAACCGGGTGGAGAAGGCTCTAACGGTTCTTTCGAAATCGACAACATCAAGCTCACCAACCAGAAGGAAGTCAAGGCTGCTGACCGTCCGGCTCTCGTGAAGGTTGAAGTCAAGGGAACCGGCGATGTCATCAACCCGAACATCTCTGGCGGCCTCTTTGGTATCAACGCTGCCCTCTGGGATGGCGACATGCTCGACAATCCGAAGTTCAAGGTCCAGACTGCTGAATACGCCAAGCGCATCAACCACGGCATCATCCGTTATCCGGGTGGTCTCCGTGCCGATGACGACCACTGGAAGGAAATCCTCGACAACCACGACTGGATGGTCGATACCGACGAATTCCTCGCCTGGTTGAAGAAGACCGGTTCCAATGCCATGTTCACCGTGAACTTCGGTTCCGGCACCGAACAGGAAGCCGCCGCTTGGGTGAAGCACACCAACATTGACAAGAAGGCCGGCATCGTTTACTGGGAAATTGGTAACGAAGTCTATGGTAACTGGCACCCGTACTATGAAAAGTATGGTAAGGACGGCGGTACCATTTATGGTAAGCGCGCTCGCAAGTTCATTGAAGCCATGAAGAAGGTTGACCCGACCATTAAGGTGGCAGTCCTCGGCGTGCTCGATGGCCAGTGGAACGACAACGTGCTCAAGGAAACCGGCGACATTGCCGACGGTCTCATTGTTCACCATTACCCGCAGCACTTCGGTGAAGAAAACGACTTCGCCATGCTCTCTGCTCCGCAGGACCTCGTTCCTATCTACAGCCGTCTCCACAAGGTGGTGGACAAGTGGACCAGCCACTTCAAGAAGGACAAGAAGATTGAACTCTGGCTCACCGAATGGAACTCCGTGGACTTCAACCCGGGTCCGCAGACCATCGCTCTCGAAAACGGTCTGTTCGTTGCTGACTACCTCGCTATGCTTGCCACCGAAAACGTGGACAACGCACAGTACTGGGATATCCACAACGACATCACTCCGGAAGGCGGTGACTACGGTTACCTGACCCGTTCTGCAGAAGAATGCATGAACTGCCCGCGTCCGAGCTACTGGGCATTCCAGATGGCTTCCGACGCACTCCGCGGCAAGCTCCTCAAGACCGAAATCTCCGGTGATAAGGAATCGCTCATCACGACCTACTACACCGAAAACGGCAAGAAGAAGAGCCTCCTCGTGATCAACAAGAGCCCGTACAGCGACTACGAACTCAAGCTGAACATTCCGGGCTTCAAGGGCAAGGCCACTGTCCAGACGCTTGACAAGAGCTCTGAAAAGCTCAAGGAAGGCTGGGCAAACGACCCGTCCAAGAAGGCCAAGAAGGGTGTTGACGTGTCTAAGCCGATCAAGGTTGGCAAGCGCACCATCACGCTCATCACGGTGGAATAAGGAATATCATTCCGGCTTAACCGCCGGAATCCGCCTTTAAAGAAACGCCTCGGCTCTGCCGGGGCGTTCTTTTATATCCGGCTAATAGCCGGCTGAATAAACGAAAAGCCGCAGGCATTTGCCCGCGGCGTTCTCTAAATATTTTCTTGTGTTATCGTTCCAGGCGGAAGTAGACTGCTGCAAGCGGCGGAAGCTTGATGTTCAGACTGCATTCGCGGTTCTGCCACGGAATGTCCTGCGTCCAGACTTCGCCGAAGTTACCGACGTTACTGCCTCCGAACATGTCGGAGTCGGTGTTGAAAATTTCCTTCCACTTGCCGCGGGTCGGAGCACCTAGGCGGTAGTCGTTGCGGACCACCGGCGTGAAGTTGAACACGCAGAGTATCTGGTTGCCGTGATCGTCTTTACGGACAAACGAAACAATGGAATTGTCGGCGTCGTCGCACCAGATCCATTCAAAGCCGGTGTAGTAATGGTCGATTTCCCAGAACGGGGCGTTTTCCTTGTACAGGTGGTTCAGCACCTTCATCATCTGCAGGAGCTTGCCATGGCTATCCCAGCTGATCAGGTGCCAGTCGAGCGATCGTTTTTCGTTCCATTCGCGGAACTGGCCGAAATCGTTGCCCATGAAGTTGAGCTTCTTGCCCGGGTGCGCATACTGGAAGGCGTAGGTGAGGCGGAGGTTTGCAAACTTCTGCCAGTTGTCGCCCGGCATCTTGCCAAGCATGGAACCCTTGCCGTGCACCACTTCGTCGTGGCTGAAAACCTGGATGAAGTTTTCGCTGTAGGCATACACCATGCTGAAGGTCAGCTGGTTGTGGTGGTACTTGCGGTGAATCGGTTCGTGCTGAATGTAGCTGAGGAAGTCATTCATCCAGCCCATGTTCCACTTGTAGTGGAAGCCGAGGCCGCCCTGTTCAGGTGGGCGCGTGATAGAGGGGAAACTGGTGGATTCTTCTGCAATCAAAATCGCATGCGGCGTGAGGCGGCCCATGATGCTGTTCAGATGCTTCAGGAATTCGAGCGTATCGTAGTTGATGTTGCCGCCGTCCTTGTTCGGCACCCACTGGCCGGGGCCCTTACCGTAGTCGAGGTAAAGCATCGATGCCACGGCGTCCACACGCAGGCCGTCGCAGTGGAATTCCTTGAGCCAGTACATGGCGTTTGCGATAAGGAAGTTCTTGACTTCGTTGCGTCCCAGGTTAAAGATATAGGTGCCCCAGTGCGGGTGTTCGCCCTGGCGCGGGTCGGCATGTTCGTAACAGGCGGTGCCGTCGAAACGTCC
>NZ_CALEFV010000180.1 GCF_937877005.1 uncultured Fibrobacter sp.
TTTTTCATGCTGGGCGCCTGCGTCGGCAGTTTCTATAACGTGATTGTGTATCGCATGCCGCGTGGAATATCGCTCATAAACCCTCCGTCTCATTGTCCCCTGTGCAAAAAGCATATTCCGCTGTACTACAATCTACCTATTATAGGTTGGATTATTCTGAGGGGCAAGAGCGCCTGCTGTAAACAGCCTATCAGCATCATTTATCCGATAGGGGAATCGCTTTGCGGCCTGCTTGGGGCACTTGCACTGTTTGCGGCGACGGGTTTCTCGACGGATTTTACGGCGCCGGTACTGAGTCTAGAAGTGTGGGCCGATGCTCTTGCTCTATTTTGGCTCCTGCTAGGCATCTACCCGGTGAGCGCCATTGATTTTAAGTACAAATTAATTCCTGATTCCATTTCGGTTGGCGGAATTGTTGCTGGTCTTGTCATTTCGCTTATTCCCGGTGGCGTGACCCCGTTACAGAGCCTCGTGGGTGCGTTGCTGGCCGGTGGAGGGCTGTATCTTATTGGCTTTGTTGCGACAAAGCTTTTGCATAAGGATGCCATGGGCTTTGGCGATGTCAAGCTCCTGGCTGGATTTGGTGCGATTATGGGTATTTCCCATGCGGTCGAGGTCCTGGTGATGGCGTCAGTTCTTGGGATCCTCGTCATGGTGCCTTATGCTAAAATTTCGGCCGGCAAGACTGCGAAAAAAACTGAAAAAAACGAAAACGCCCCCGAAGATGAGGGCGCAGGGCAGATTCCTTTTGGCCCGTTCCTTGCGGTGGCCGCCCCGATTGTATATATATGGGGGGACGCCCTGATGAATGTCTACTTTAAGTTTGTTTTAGGGGATTAATTGCTTGACTGCATTTCGTAGAATGCATACAGCCATGCCTTTAGGCGTGTCCAGTTCTTGTCGCTCTTGTGCTTGATGAAATCACCGAAGGAGTAAAGCGTAAGGTTGTTTAACGGCACACTCCCCACCTTGACGTCCTTGATTCCGTAAAAGTCTTCGGAAAGTTTCAGGTCCGTGTCGCGGATGGTGATTCCGTCGACGGCGATGGCTAGGTGCTTTTTATGGATGACGAGCGAATAGTGGTGGCGCTTACCGTCGAGCACAGCGGCCTTGCCGTATTCAATGGAATCGGTCGACGCAGTGTCAATGCCGTTGTAGACACTTGCGCAGAGTGCAGAAGAATCCTTGTTACAGCGGCGGATGGCGAATCCGAGGCTGTCGGAACCGGCACTTAGCAGAGTTGCGTCTTTGGCGAGGCTCTCCTGTTCAAACCAGAAGCTGATGGCGACGCTGGAATCCTCGGCAAAAACGCTGTTGTCGTAGCGCATGTCAAGAAGAGTGTCTGTCGCGGGGCTTGCTACGAACTGGCGGAGTCGGGAGTCGGCTCGGTCGAAGTTGTGCCACTGGATTTCGCCGGCCACGGCCGTGAGCTTTGCGGTAGAGCTGATTTGCGGTATGGCGACCCAGTACAAGATGGAATCTTCGGATATCCAGTCGCTACCCTGAGATGTTACCACGTTGCCCTGTTCGTCCAGGAACACTTCGCTGTAGTCATGCATGTAATAGGGCATCGACTTGTCGTGACTCCCTTTCTTCTTGAGCGGAATGAGCAGGGAATCCAGCTTGGGATCGTCGAGAGAATCGAGTAGGTCAAATTCCGGTAGTGAAAATTCTAGGGTGTAGAGAATGTTTGCGTCGGCGTAGTTGTTCACGAACAAGGTGTCGTCTTCCTGGAAGTTCCAGTACACGTTTTTGGTGATAAATTTCTTGCCGTTGTAGATTTCGATGGTCTTTTCGCCTTCGTCATTTTCGACGATGGGGATGTTGTCGATGATGGCGTAGCCGTTCTTGGCGTCGCTCTTGGTAATCTGCTTGCACTTGAGCAGTCCCGTGATGCAGATGGTGTCACCTACCGAGAGCGAGTCGTAGTCGAC
>NZ_CALEFV010000181.1 GCF_937877005.1 uncultured Fibrobacter sp.
ATTTTTGAAGCACTCCCCCCCATTTTCCCGAAAAATTTATTTCTTTTTACAAAAAAGTCGATCCCGACGCGGCTTTTCTTTTTGGGGTTCCATTTGAATTCAAACGCCTTGATTTTTGAGCCGCAGACTTCGAGGTAATCGACTTCCATTTGGTCGGTTGTCCGCCAAAAATAAGGGAGTCCGTCTGCACGGCTGTAGGCGTTCCTTTTCATGCGTTCACTGATGGCGTAGTTTTCCCAAAGTGCGCCGATATCGTTCCTTTGCGGCACAGGCGTAAAATCGTTCAGTACGGCATTGCGGATCCCGTTATCCCAGAAGTAATACTTGACACCTTTCTTGATTTCGTTGCGCAAGTTGTTCGAATACGACGCAAGCGGGAAAATGATAAACGCCTGCTCCAATATTTTCAGATATGATTCCACAAGTGTTCGCGATACACCGATGAGTCCGGCTAATTCGTTATAAGAGACTTCGCTGCCCACCTGCAGGGCCACCGCTCGCAGCAATTTTTCAAGCACCGCTGGTTTTCGAATTCCTTCGTACTGCATCAAATCACGATACAGGTAGCTGTCCGCAAGCATCTTGAGCGTTTCTTTGACACCATCCTCGTTTGTCACGACTTCGGGATAGCTCCCGTAAATAAGGCGCAGCTCCAATTTTTTCGATTCTTCCAAAAATCCAAAGTGCTTAGCAAGTTCCGCATAACTCAACGGAAACAACCTGTATTCAAATTTGCGCCCAGTCAAGGGTTCTTCCACGGAATTTGCCAAGGTGAACGAACTTGACCCGGTAATCACCACTTGAACATCGTCGCGGGAATCTACAAGCAGCTTTACCGCACGCCCCAGGTTCTGAATCTTTTGACCTTCATCGATAAAAACAACCTTCTTTTCGCCCATCAACTGAGTCCAGCGACTGGCCGTCACCGTATCAAAATAATGGACATCCAAATCATCGTCGCCATTCAAAAATACGGGCGAAACAGCCATTTCTCGTAGCAGTTCCTTGATAAGGGTCGTCTTGCCGCTCTGCCTCGGACCGTAAACAACGATAACCTTACCCTTAAAAAACTTGCGGGAAACATCCTCTGCGATAATTCTTGAAATTTTGCCGTTCATGGTTTAAATATACTTCATTCTTGACAAAAAGTCAATATTTTGCATTTACAAATGCGTAAAAACTAGATATTTTGCATTTACAAGTGCCAAAACACGAAATATTGTCAAAAACATCGAATTTCTTGGTTATTTCGTTGACGAACTTGATGAATTTGACCGGATTACATCCCCGTAATGATCTACATCCCGTTTTCGACACTCGTCAAATTGCTAAATTCAACGCCAAAGTCACCATCCCTAACTTTATAAATTTGACACACTCTCTTCATTTTTGTAATATTTTCATATGTTTTTAAACATACCCAACCATCCACAGTGCTTTGACCGCGACAGTATGCCAGCCTTGACTTTGGTTGGCCTTGGCGTGACATTTTCAAATCACATACTACACGCTAACTGAAATGAATCAAAAGAAGAGCTTTTTACACATTTTCTTCCTATTCTCGGTTGTCACTGCATTTGCGGCGACAGACGGAACTAGTGTTTTCGGTGCACTTACCGATGGACACTATACCCTCTCAAGTCAGACCTATACGCTGACGGATGATGTGAACACAGCAAGCTACATCTACGTCCCTGCAGGTGTGACAGCTACGATTGACCTCGCCGGATATACCATTGACCGTGGGTTGACCAGTGAAATGACGAATGGTTCGGTCATCATAGTGGAGGGTACGCTGACGATTACCGATGCCAGCACAGGCGGCAAAATTCAGGGCGGTTATGATGCAGGTGATGGTTATGGTTATTCCACCTCTTGCGTCAAAGTTCTGGAAGGTGCCACATTCAATTTGCAGGGCGGTACGCTCATTGGCAGAGTCCAAGATTACGACTATACAGTATCTGTAGTGGAAAACAGTAATTTTACTATGACCGGTGGAAAAATCACCGGAGGACAGACCGGAGTGCTGGCATTGGGTAATGTCACACTCACGGGCGGAGAAATAAGCGGAAACAATATAGGAGTACGTGTTGGTGAAAATTTTTCTATATCCGGCAACCCAGTCATCACAGGAAATACAGTAATGAATGCTGATCTTAGATCTTCTGGGGGGATACGTAAGATTAACATTACTGGCGCACTAACTGATGGCGCAAATATTGGGATCACCGTTCTTACACCAACAGATAATTCACCTGTTACGGTCACAAGTGGCTATAACACATACAACAGTGTATCACCTGATACTTACTTCTCTCTTGACAACGACGGTCAAATACAGACAAGCCCATTCGACTATATGACAGTCGTAATGGGCTGGAATGAGGACAGAACCGAGGTTGCCGTAGGCACAGCGCTCTATACGGTTAATTTCGATATGAACGGACACGGTGATGCCATTGAAGCCGTCAGTCTTCTGAGTGGCTACAAAGTGGCTGAGCCGACAGAACCCACGGCTGATGATTGGTTTTTCGTTGACTGGTTTACCGATGACGCATATACGGCTCAATGGAACTTCGACAATACTGTTACTTCCAACATGACGCTCCACGCCCGGTGGACACAGGAAGCAATTTATTCGATTATTCTGCCTGAGAATATGGTCATCGTGAGCACGACCAAAGCCCTTGTCGGTGGCAAATACCCCGTCGGAACAGAGATCAAGTTCAAGCTCAGTTCGGAGGACTATGTTGTTGACGGCGATGTAAAGAACGGTGACGATGTGCTGACCACCGACGGCGACGGCAACTATACCGTTACGATGGGCGATGCCGACATCACGATTACCGCTACGGTGAAGAAAGCGGTAGAGCCGAACAAGATGCTTTCGGGCAGCGATAACTATACCGCACAGGACGGCGACGTGCTGACAGGTTCGACCAGTGGCACAGTGACGATTGCCGACAATGCAAAAATCACGCTCAGCGATGTGACCATCACCGGTGGCATCGTCTGCGAGGGAACAGCAGATATTACCCTCGTCGGTACGAACAGCGTGACGGGTGCAAGCCCAAAGGCCGGTATTCAGGTAGGCGGTTCAGGCACTACGCTCACCATCAAGGGCAATGGCTCGCTGACGGCAAACGGAGGTAGTCAATCGGCGGGCATCGGTCTGAGCCGTGCGTGGGATGTTGATGCCATGGGTGGCGATATTGTCATCGAGGGCGGAAACATCACGGCAACTGGTGATAACTTTGGTGCTGGTATTGGTACAGGCGTGAGCTATGGTAACGGAACAGACAATACGGCGACGATTGGGAACATCACGATTAAAGGTGGTACAGTAAAGGCAATCGGCGGATCAAACCAATTCACTCCGGGCAGCGGTATCGGAAAAGGCGGAGCCTATTCGAATGGCCATGCGGTTGTCGGTACTATCACCATTTACGATGACATCGACATGGTTGACGCATCTAGCATCAGCGAAAGTATCGTTTATATGCACGATGAGGAAGATGTAACGGCAACTGCAAGCACATACTTCACCATCATCGAAGACGGTGACCGCAGACTTATTGTACAGAAACTAGTGATTGCTGATATTCCCGACCAGACCTACACAGGTAGCGAGATTACGCCCGAACCGCAGGTGACAATCGGCTCACACAGTCTTACCAAAGGCACGGACTATGTATATTCCTACACAAATAATACGAATGCTGGCACGGCGACGGTAAGAGCCACCTTCAAAGGCACCTATGCATCGCTGGGCTATGTGGAGAAGACATTTAGAATTATTAAACTTCTCACTCATTCTGATATCACCATCGACACCATCCCTGACCAGACTTACTCTGGTTCTGAGATTTGTCCCGAAATTTCCGTGAAAGACGGAGAAACAACGCTCATCCTTAGTACCGATTATACGGTCGAATGTGCGAACAATGTGTCAGCCGGAACCGCCAACATGACCATCACCGGCATGGGCGACTACCCCGGCTCCGTTTCGAAGACTTTTGAAATAACCAAGGCTCCCTTGACAATCACCGCCAAGGACAAAACCATTGTCTACGGTGATGAGCCTGCGAATGACGGCGTTGAATACAGCGGGTTTGTCGGCTCAGATGATGCGTCTGTTTTGGGCGGAACACTGACTTATGGATACAACTACGAAATTTTGAATGATACAGGTGAATACACCATTACGCCAAACGGCTTGACTGCAGACAACTACAACATCACTTTCGTGAACGGAACGCTGACTGTCGAACCCAAGAGAAGAAAATTCGCAGCAGTCACGATTGAAGAAGACCAAGACGGTAGAACGGCTGTTCTCGATTGTTCGTATGACCGAGATGATGAAATTAACCTCCCCGAGTTCGAAGGTGGAATCGAAGTCAATGCAATCAAAGTTAAAAGGACGTTTGGTATAAACACTCCTGCAACAATCGTCCTCCCTTTCAAACTACCAACTGAAACAAGAACTAACGCAGATTTTTATGATTTGTATTCTGTTGAGCAGGTAGGGAATACATGGAAAGCAAGAATGGAGAAAATACCAGATGGACATATTCAACCGCTTCACCCCTATGCAATCATCGTCTACGAAGAAGAATTGACATTCGATTTGCAAGGAAAGCATGTCACTGTATATATGGACGAAAATGAAATTGACACCGTCAAAAGCCAGGATAAATTATGGTACTTTGTGGGCGTTTATCAGTACAAAACTTGGGGTGGTGATAAAGACAAAGAGCTCGGGCTCGCCTACGCCTTCGCAGGCCGCAACGAACATAACATAGCCAAGGGGCAGTTCGGAAAGATTGCTGCAGGGGGATATGCTTACCCATTGCGCGCCTACCTGAGAAAAAAGGACGCCAGCGTGCAGCTAAAGCCCGTACAGAACCGTCCGCTAGCATCGGGCGAACAGCGTGCGGCAAGTGTCGCAAGTCTTTTCAACGAAGACAACACTCCTGAAACGATTGAGGTCGAATTCTTCGAAAAGGACCAGAACGGCGAAGAACATACAACCTTCATCGGGAGAATGGATACCCGTACGGGAGAATTCAGCAGCATACGTCCAAGCCGAACCTTCGACCTGAAGGGACGCCATGTCGGAAAGCCGAAAGCTAAAGGGGCTTATTTCAAGAAGTGAGCGGAAAAGGGGATGCCCACCTTCTCCACAAAGAGGATAACTCTACTATGGCAACAAGTTGCCTAGTATCGTATAGCGGGCATGACACGTAGCAATCATCAACTATAAACTATTGACTTATGGAAAAGACTCAAGCAAACCGATCCGAACAGAAAAAAGAATATATCGCCCCAACCGTAAAAATCGTCGAATTTAGGCAGCAGTCCACCCTGCTGCAATGCAGCACTTGCAACGATGACACTATTGAAGTTGAATTCAATTAGCAACAGTACGCTTTTAGTTAGGATAGCCTGAATGAAAAAGGTCTACGAAAAGCCTTGCATCAAGGTCATTACGCTAACGCCACAGTCGACTCTATTGCAATGCAGCACTTGCGAATCGACTCCATCCGTCTATGAAGTCGGAATGGCCGATGTTGACAAGCCGGACAAAATGTAAAAGTCAGGACAATTCTTCCATCACCCGCTTGAGCGGAAAGTCGAACTGGATTGCCCGCGGCGTTTCGATCTTGTCGAATTTAATCTGGTAGCAAAGGGCCTGTTCGTCGACCTTGGCGACGGTTCCAAAGCCCATGATGCGGTGGAAAACGCGGTCGCCCACGGCAAATTCCGCGGCAGGAGCCTTTTTCACGAGGCCCAAAGTTTCGTCGCTGAAAAGTTCTCGGTTGCGGTCAGATTCAGCGATGTAGGCGCGAGCCTCCTGCAGCAGTTTTTCTGAAACGCCACGAACCACATGGAGATCGGTCATATCCATTTCGAGCAGGAACCGCGACGGGTAGCGACTCGATTCTTCGCCGACGCCGTCTTCGGCATCGCTCAGGAACAGCACATTTTCGGCGCGGGTGAGCGCCACATACGCAAGGCGGCGTTCCTCTTCGAGCTGCATCTTATTCTCGATGCGCTTGACCGGGAAAAAGCCCTCGTTCATTCCACACACGAACACGTAGGGAAATTCCAGCCCCTTGGAATTGTGGATGGTCATCAGCTGCACACGGTCACGGTCGCCGTCGTTCTCGTCGGCATTCGTAAACAGAACAATGTTCTGCAAGAACTCGTCGAGTGTCGCATCTTCTTCGAGAACATTTTCAAATTCGAGCAAGCCCTGCTTGAGTTCCGCAAGGTTGTCGAGGCGGTTCTCGTCGCCATCGAGACGCAGCATTTCCTCGTAGCGGGATTCGCGCATGAGCCGCGTAAACACTTCGGTAATAGACATTTCGCGGTACTTGAAGCGGAACTTTTCAATGAGCGCGACGAACTCCACCACCTTGCTTTTCGCGAGAAAGGCCTTGCACTGCTCCGCACTCAGCGCAAAGGGTTTCGCAACCACCGCCTCCGCAACCGCAGCATCCTTCGCCTGGGCAAGTGGCAAAGTTCCCGCCACAGAACATATCTGCAGCAAGGTTTCGTACAGAGACATTCCCTGTTCATCGGCCAAAGCAGCAAGCGCCGTCACCTTTTTCGGGCCGAACTGTCGCTTAGGCGTATTCACCGTACGCAAGAAAGCCATATCGTCGCCGTACACCAGCATACGCAAGTAGCAAATGGCATCCTTGATTTCGGCCCGCTGGTAAAAGCCCACGCCGCAATAGACCTTGTAGGGAATATCGGCGGTCATCAGCGCCTCTTCGACAGAGCGCGACTGAGCGTGCATGCGGTAAAGCACCGCAATATCCTTTTTCGCGACCCCGTTCGCAATCGCCTCCTGGATGTTTTCAACAATCCACGAAGCTTCGTCGCGGGTATTTTTCGCGTGGCAGAACACGGGAGTCTTTCCGCCGCTACGCATGGGACGCAGCACTTTCTCGATACGGAACTCGTTGTTCTTGATAACCGCATCGGGGAGTTTCAAGATGCTCGGCGTGCTGCGGTAATTGTTCTGCAGAAGGATCGTCTTTGCGTCCTTGTGCACCTTGTCGAATTCCAAGATGCGGTTCACATCGGCACCGCGCCAGCCGTAAATCGTCTGGTCCGGGTCGCCGACCACGAACAAATTATGATGGTAGCTCGAAAGGAGTTCGGCGAGCTGGTACTGCTGCAGGTCTATGTCCTGAAACTCGTCGACCATCACGTACATCATGCGTTCGCTCCACTTCTTGAGCTTTTCGGGAAAACGTTGCAATATGTACAGGGTCACCAATATCAAGTCATCAAAGTCAAGCGCAAAGTTCTTTTTCTGTTCATAAAGATAGCGGTAATAGACCTTCTGCCACTTGTCAGGGGCGTTCTCCACCGTCTTGAGCAAGTCGTCGTTGGCCGAGGCCGAATCATGCCCCGCAAACCACTGCACATACGAGATGTCGTTGCCCTTGCGGCCGCCGATAAAGTCGATAGCGCTGCTGATGCGCAAATCCTTAAGCGAATAGCCGAGTTCGGTATAGGCCTTTTTCACGAGCGACTTCTGGTCTTCTTCGTCAAGTACCAGGAATTCCTTGGGAAACTGGAGCACATGAATGTCTTCGCGCAGAAGCCGCACGCAAAAACTATGGAATGTCGAAATGTAGCCAGAATCGTCACCTTTCAGCATGGTGCGGATTCGTTTTTTCATCTCGAAGGCAGCCTTATTCGAAAAAGTCGCACACAAGATGTTCGACGGCGAAATACCCAATTCCTTAGCCAGGTACAGGTAACGGTGTGTGAGCGTCCGGGTCTTGCCAGACCCCGCCCCCGCAATCACGCGGATATAGCCTTCGGTCGTCTCTACAGCAAGTTGCTGTTCGGCATCGAGACCATCCGTTATCGCCGAAGTCGGTCCATTTGTCAATTCAAAATCACCCATTGTTACCCATTTATCGCCGTTTATCCCAAAATTATAAAAACTATTATGTAAATTTTTCTTCTTTTGCTAAATTTGTGCACAATGGAAGGAAGGACCATTACTCTACCCGCTGCCCTTACCGCCGCAAACAGCAAAGAGCTTTTGCGGGAATGTCGGCATACGCTCTACAAAGAGCCTCTCTGCCTCGATGGTTCTGTTCTCTCGCGAATGGACTACAGTGGCGACGCCTTCTTTGCGCTCCTTGCCGACTTAAGCGAAAAGACTGGCAACAAGCTCACACTCGCTCACTTTAGCGAAGAAATCAAGGCGCAACTCAGGGCACTCAAGAAAGAGAAAATCCCCGAAAAAGTCAAGACGGGCTATAGCAATTTCCTCG